>NZ_JBHWID010000004.1:202254-334878 GCF_042732175.1 Kitasatospora sp. NPDC059795 | reverse complement strand
TTGGGGCGGGGCCCGCCTCCTTGGGGCGCGTGGGGGCCCTGCCGCCCCCCCGCGGCACTGGGCGCTCCGCCGTGGATCTTGCCGGGAATTGTCGCCGCGCGGGCGGGCGGGCGGCCCGGCTGCCCGGGCGGCCCGGTAAGGGCTGGGAGGATGGCCGGTATGCGTATCGCGGTGACAGGTTCCACGGGGTTGATCGGGTCCGCGCTGGTGGACTCGCTGGTCGGGGACGGACACGAGGTGCTGCGGCTGGTGCGGCGGCGTTCGCGCACCGGCCCGCAGCCGGACGGGACGGTCGGGGTCGGCTGGAACCCGCTCCTGATGCAGATCGACGGCGCCGCGCTGGAGGGCGTGGACGCGGTGGTCCACCTGGCCGGCGCGGGCGTCGGGGACCGGCGCTGGTCGGACGCCTACCGGCGGGAGATCCGGGACAGCCGGGTGCTCGGCACCGAGACGCTTTCTGCCGCGCTGAGCCGGCTGAAGACCCCGCCGAAGGTGCTGGTCAGCGCGTCCGCGGTCGGTTGGTACGGGCAGACCGGCGACCAGCTGATCGACGAACAGGCGCCCAGCGGCAGCGACTTCCTGTCCACGGTGTGCCAGGAGTGGGAGCAGGCCGCGCAGCCCGCGGCGGACGCCGGAATCCGGGTGGTGCACCCGCGCACCGGGCTGGTGCTCGACCCGAAGGGCGGCGCGGGGGCCCGGCTGCTGCCGCTGTTCAGGCTCGGCCTGGGCGGCCGGCTCGGCAGCGGCAAGCAGTACTGGAGCGTGATCTCGCTGGCCGACGAGGTGGCCGCGCTGCGCTTCCTGATCGACCGTCCGGAGATCTGCGGCCCCGTCAACCTGGCCGGGCCCGAGCCCGTCACCAATGCCGAGCTGACTGCCGAGTTGTCCCGGCAACTCGGGCGTCCTGCGGTGTTCGCGGTGCCGGAGTGGGCGCTGCGCGCGGTGCTCGGGGAGATGGCGGTCGAGATTGTCGGCAGTCACCGGGTGGTACCGAAAGCCCTGGTGGGGGCGGGGTTCGAGTTCCGTGACCCGGACCTGGCGTCGATCGTTGCGGCCGCGCTCGGACGGTCCCGGTACTGACGGTTCGTCAGGGGGCGCACGGGTGCATGGGGACGGCGCGCGGGGCGTGGACGGTGACGGTGTGCGCCCGTTCCCGCCCCCCGCGCCCCGTTTGGCGCACGGTCGGTGACGGAGCCGGCCCGCCGTGTCGCCCCGCCATTGGTATGAACCGATTGAGTGCCGGACGGCGGTCTGGGCAGCCGGGTGACGGGGCATCACAACGACGGACCATGTTGTCCTCGCCCCCCGCTGCCCGCCCCGGCACCCCCGCTCGTTCGCGGGCACTGCTGTGCGCGGCGGCAGCGGAGGGCTCCGCCAGGGAGGGAGCACCCACTCGTGCCCGCACATGACTTCATCAGCCGCGTCCACGCCACCGACCCCGACGCGATCGTCGTCGGCGCCGGCGTCGCCGGGCTGACCGCCGCCGCCGCGCTCACCGCCCAGGGCCTGCACGTCCAGGTCCTGGAAGCCACCGAGCGCGTCGGCGGCCGCACCGCCACCCGGGAACTCGACGGCTTCCGCCTCGACCTCGGCGGCCACCTGCTGAACACCGCCGGTCCCGAACTCCCCCGCCACCTCGACCTGGACCGGCTGGACCTTCGTCCGCTCGCCCCCGGCGTCCTGGTGCACAGCAGCGGCCGCACCTACCGGGCCGGCGACCCGCAGCTCACCCCCGCCCGGCAGGCCGCCACCCGCAGCCCGCTCGGCACCCCGCTGGACCGGGCCCGGCTCGCCGCCACGCTGTCCCGGCTCGCCGCCACCCCCACCACCCGGCTGCTGGCCCGTCACGAGACCACCGCCGCCCGGGCGCTGGCCGACCGCGGCCTGCCCGGCCGCACCGTCGACGGCTTCCTGCGGCCGCTGCTCGCCGCGCTGCTCGCCGACCCGGCCCTCGGCACCTCCAGCCGGGTCGCCGACCTCGTCCTGCGGGACTACGCCCGCGGCCGTCTCTGCATCCCCGCCGCCGGGATCGGGGCCGTCCCCGCGCAGCTCGCCGCGAGGCTCCCGGAGGGCGCCGTGCGCTTCGGCGTGACCGTCACCTCCGTCGGCGCGGACGGCGTGGAGACCGCCGGGCACGGCCTGATCCGGGCCCGCGCGGTGATCGTCGCCACCGACGCGGCCACCGCCGCCGCCCTGCTCCCCGGCCTCCACCAGCCCGGGTTCCACCCCGTCACCACCTACTACCACGCCGCCAACCGCTCGCCGCTGGGCGAACCCGTGCTGCTGCTGGACGCCGAACGCACCGGCATCTCGCACACCCTGGTCCTCAGCGACGCCGACCCGTCCTACGCCGCCGACGGCCGCGCCCTGGTCGCCACCACCGTCCTCGGCCGCCGCGCCTTCGACTCCGGCGGCCCGGCCGGCGACGAGCCCGTGGTCCGACGGCGGCTGTCCGAGCTCTACGGGACCTCCACCGCCGGCTGGGAGTTCCTGACCGTCCGCCACGCCCCCGACGCGGTCGTCTCGATGCCCCCGCCCCACCAGTTCCACCGCTCCGTCCGCCTCCTGGCCGGCCTCTACGTCTGCGGCGACCACCGCGACACCGGCCTCTTCCAGGGCGCGCTGGCCTCCGGCCGGCGGGCCGCGGGCGCGGTCCTGCGCGACCTGGGGGTACGGGCGGAACCGGAGGCCGTGGAGGCGGCGGCATAGGCACACAGGAACTCGGGGAACGGCGAGGTCTAGTCTGCCGTTCCCCGGGCCCCTGAGGGTTCCGGACCTGGGCCCCTCAGATCACCCCCGCCTGCCGGGTGGCCTCCTCGAAGGCGCGGGCCGCCGGCGTGGTGCGGTACGGGGCGAGGCGGCGGTGGAAGTCGCGGAGGTATTCGACGGTGCGGGCGGAACGCATTTCACCGGCGGCGCGGAGGCTGTCGGTGGCCATCGAGCAGGACTCGTCGACGTCTCCCATGCCGAGGCGGGCGGAGGCGAGGACGAGGCGGCAGAGGATGCGGCTGCGGGCGTACGCGGGGGCGCGCAGGCGCAGCGACTTCTCGGCGTGCTGGGCGGCGGGCCGCCACTGCTGGAGGTCGCGGTAGCAGTGGGCGAACTCGTCGGCGAGTTGGGCGTCGTCGAAGTAGCGTGCCCAGGACGGGACTTCGTCGCCGCTGCGGGCGGTGGCGAGGGCCCGTTCGCAGCGGACCAGGGCGGTGGTGCAGGCGCGGACGTCGCCGGCCAGGGCGTGGCCGCGGGCCTCGGCGGCGTGCATCAGGGCCTGGACGACGGGTGCGGCGGCGGTGCCGACGCCCTGCTGGGCGACCCGGGCGAGTTGGATGGCCTCGCGGGCGTGGCCTAGGTGGACGGCCTGCTGGCTCATGGTGGTGAGGACGAAGCCGCCGAGGATGCGGTCTCCGGCCGCCTGGGAGAGCCGCAGGGACTGGACGAAGTAGCGCTGGGCGAGGCCGTGCGCGGCGATGTCGAAGGACGTCCAGCCGGCCAGCCTGGTCAGGTCGGCGACGGCGCCGAACAGGGCGCGGCCGATCTGTTCGCCGTAGCGGCCGCGGAGCATCGGTTCGGCCTCGCTCTCCAGGTAGCGGACCAGCGCCTGCCGGGCGTGGCCGCCGCCGTAGGCGTGGTCGAGGGCCCGGAAGAGGTCTCCGACGGCGCGGATGGCGGCGATGTCGCCGCGGCCGACCCGGACCGGGGGCCGGGTCTCTCGGGGGTCGGCGGTGGGTTCGAGGGCGCCGGGGCGGCGGGAGCCCTGCGGGGGGACGCGGGCGGCGGCCCCGGGCGGGGGTGTGCGGAGTTCCTCGGCGGTGAGGGTGGTGCCGTCGCGGGCGACGCGTTCGTCGGTGCGGCCGATCAGCCAGTCGCGGCTGGGGACGACCAGTCCGGCGGGGGTGAAGGCGATCTTGCGGAGTTCGGCGTAGGGGCCGTTGTCCTTGCGCCACATGGAGGCGACGATGTCGACGGCCTCCTGCGGGGTCTCGGCGAACTCCAGCCCGGCGTAGACGGGGGCGCAGGCGTCCAGGCCGACGTCCTGGGCGGTGAGGCGGCGGCCGAGGCGGCGGGTGAAGACCTCGGCGATCAGCGCCGGGGTGGCGCCGCGCGGCTGTTGGCCGCGCAGCCAGCGCGTCACGGAGGTCTTGTCGTACCGCAGGTCGAGGCCGTGTTCCAGGCCGAGTTGGTCGACGCGGCGGGCGAGGCCGGCGTGCGAGAAGCCGGATTCCTCGATGAGTGCCGCGAGTTGGGGGTTCTGGGCGCGCCCGGCGGACGGCGTGTCGGCCGGCTCGGAGGCGCGCGGAGGGGTCTCGACCGCTCCGGTTTGGCGCGGGTCGAGCGGGTCGAGCGATCGGTACGCCGGGCTGTCGATTACAGGCCGTTGGGGCATAGCAGTCCACACCTCTCAGGCACCGTTCCGGCCCCTCCTGCCCGGGACAGCGCCCCCTGATCGGGAATCGGCGCGAATGTAGCGAGCATTGGGGCGCTATGGGTGGATTCCGCCCATCGGTCCTCCGAACGGGTGAACCAGGCCCGCCCGTTGTGGGGAAGCCCGGGCGTCGCGGGTTTGGGTTCGGGGGCCGTTCCCGCCCTTCGGGGTGCATGGCGGACGACACCATGAAGGGCGGGGATGCTGTGGTGTCCGCCCACATCGTTGCGGGGGCCCCGGATTCCTACCGTTCTCGGCCATGGACACCACTTCTGACCCGCTCCCCCAGCCCTCGCTGCTCGGCCGTACCGCGCTGGTGACCGGCGCCGCCTCCGGCATCGGCAGGGCCTGTGCGGAGGCGTTCGCCGCGGCCGGCGCGCGCGTGTACGTCGTCGACCTGGCCGCCGGACCCGCCGAGGAGCTGGCGGAGCGGATCGGCGGGGTCGCGCACGTGGCCGACCTGTCCGACCCGGACGCGGTGGAGGCGCTGCCCACCGACGCGGACATCGTGGTCAACAACGCCGGCCTGCAGCACGTCGCGCCGGTGCACGAGTTCCCGATGGAGCGGTTCACGCTGATCCAGCGGGTCATGGTGGAGGCCCCGTTCCGGATCCTCCGCCGCACCCTGCCGCACATGTACGAGCGCGGGTGGGGCCGGGTGGTCAACATCTCCTCGGTGCACGGCCTGCGCGCCAGCGCCTTCAAGTCGGCGTACGTGACGGCCAAGCACGCGCTGGAGGGCCTCAGCAAGACCGTCGCGCTGGAGGGCGCCCCGTACGGCGTGACCAGCAACTGCATCAACCCGGCGTACGTGCGCACCGCGCTGGTGGAGAAGCAGATCGCCGCGCAGGCGCTGGCGCACGGCATCCCCGAGGACGAGGTGGTGGAGCAGATCATGCTCGACCGCACCGCCGTGAAGCGACTGATCGAACCGGAGGAGGTGGCGCAGCTGGCGGTCTGGCTGTGCTCGCCGAGCGCCTCCTACATCACCGGCGCGAGCCTGCCGGTGGACGGCGGCTGGACCGCGCACTGACCCGGCCGCAGCGGGCCTGTAAGGTCCCGTGATCTTCCCTCACCCCCCATCTCCGCAAGGGAGTTCCCGATGGCTGCTCCTCCCGATGTTGCGAGACCCGCCTCCCTGCCGCGCGTGGTCTCCGCCTCGCTGATCGGCACCACGATCGAGTGGTACGACTACTTCTTGTACGGATCGGCGGCGGCGCTGGTCTTCGGACACGTGTTCTTCCCGAAGTCGGATCCGCTGACCGGCACTCTGCTGTCGTTCCTGACGTACGCGATCGGGTTCGCCGCCCGGCCGCTGGGCGCGCTGGTGTTCGGGCACTTCGGCGACCGGATCGGCCGCAAGAAGCTGCTGGTGCTGTCGTTGCTGCTGATGGGCGGGGCGACCACGCTGATCGGCTGTCTGCCGACGTACGACCAGGCCGGCGTGGCGGCGCCGGTCATGTTGACGGCGCTGCGGCTGGTGCAGGGCTTCGCGCTGGGCGGTGAGTGGGGCGGGGCGGTGCTGCTGGTCTCCGAGCACGGCGACCGTCGGCGGCGCGGCTTCTGGGCGTCCTGGCCGCAGGGCGGTGCGCCGGCGGGCAACCTGCTGGCGGCCGGTGTGCTGTCGCTGATGACGGCCGTCCAGTCGGATGCGGCGTTCCTGGCCTGGGGCTGGCGGGTGCCGTTCCTGCTGTCGGCGGTGCTGGTGATGGTCGGTCTGTGGATCCGGCTGGCGGTGGACGAGTCGCCGCTGTTCAAGGCGGCGCTGGCGGCCGCCGAGCAGCGGGCGGAGCAGGAGAAGCCGCCGCTGGTGGCGGTGTTGCGGGACCACTGGCGGGACGTGCTGGTGGCGATGGGCGCCCGCATGGCGGAGAACATCTCGTACTACGTGATGACCACGTTTGTGCTGGCGTACGCCGTCGGCCACGCCCACCTGCCCAAGCAGACCGCGCTGAACGCCGTGCTGATCGGCTCGGCGATCCAGTTCGCGCTGATCCCGCTGTTCGGGGCGCTCTCCGACCGGGTCGGCCGCAGGCCGGTGTACCTGGTCGGCGCGGTCGGCGTCGGCCTCTGGGCGTTCGTGTTCTTCGGCATGGTCGACACCAAGGACTTCACCTCCCTGGTCACGGCCGTCACCGTCGGCCTGTTCTTCCACAGCATGATGTACGCCCCGCAGGCCGCGTTCTTCTCCGAGCTGTTCGCCACCCGCACCCGCTACTCGGGGGCGTCCATCGGCGCCCAGTTCTCCTCCGCCGCGGCCGGCGCCCCCGCGCCGCTGATCGCCACCGCGCTGCTCAAGGACTACGGCAGCGCCACCCCGATCGCCGTGTACGTGGCGATCGCCGCCGTGATCACCGTCCTCGCGGTGCTGTGCGGCCGGGAGACGCGCGGCGCCGACCTCACCGAGGCGGACCCCGCTCGGGGGGACTCCGTGAAGGCCGCTACGACGGTCTGACCGATTCCGACAAAATCAGGGCCGCGTCACCGGGCACCCGCCCGGCGGCGCGGCCCAGGCCCGTTTGTGAACGGGCCGCGGGCAACGGGGCCACGGGGGGCACGAGTGACAGGGAAGACCGAATGGACCGCCACACCACCGCCGCACCGGCGCTGCGCAGACTCCTCGACCTGCTGGCGACCGGCGCCGCCACCGAGGACTTCGCCGAAGTCCTCGCCGACGCCCGTCGGCAGGGCGCACCCGCCCAGGTCCTGACCGAGATCGACGACGCCACCTGGCAGGCGCTGCGGGTCCACCGCACGATGCGTCAGCACCGCCGACGCGAGGCCGAACTGACCGCCCTGTTCGACACCGCCGGCGACCTCGCCGCCTCCCGCGACCTCGACGCCGTCCTGCAGGCCATCGTCCGCCGCGCCCGGATGCTGCTCGGCACCGACACCGCGTACCTCACGCTCCCCGACGAGCGGGCCGGCGACACCTACATGCGGGTCACCGACGGCTCCGTCTCGCCGATCTTCCAGACCCTGCGGCTCAGCCTCGGCGACGGCCTCGGCGGCCTGGTCGCGCAGACCGCCCGCCCGTACGCCTCGCACGACTACCGGATCGACGAACGCTTCCGGCACACCGGCCAGATCGACGCGGGCGTGCTCGACGAGGGCCTGGTCGCCATCATCGGCGTGCCGCTGCTGCTCGGCGGCACCGTGATCGGCGTGCTGTTCGCCGCCGACCGCACCCCGCGGGCCTTCTCCCCCGACGAGGTCGCGCTGCTGTGCACCCTCGCCGCGCACGCCGCGATCGCCCTGGACACCGCCAAGTCGCTCGCCGACACCCGCGCCGCGCTCGCCGAACTCGCCACCGCCAACGCCGTCATCCGCGCCCACGCGGGCTCCGTCCAGCGCGCCGAACAGGCCCACGACCGGCTCACCGACCTCGTGCTGCGCGGCGCGGAGGTCGCCGACGTGGCAGCCGAGGTCGCGGCGCTGCTCGACGGCGAGGCCTCCGTCCACGACGCCGAGGGCGCCCCGCTCACCGGCCCCGGCGGCGCCCCCGACGGCCTCGACGACGCCGTCGCCTCCTCCCGCAGCGGGGGCCACGCCGTCCGGCACGGCACGGACTGGGTGTGCGCCGTGCTGGCCGGCCAGGAACTGCTCGGCTCGCTCGTCCTGCACGGCAGACCCGAACTGGACGACGCCGACCGCCGGGTGTTCGAACGCGCGAGCGTGGTCACCGCGCTGCTGCTCCTGCTGCGGCGCTCGGTCGCCGAGACCGAGAACCGCGTCCGCGGCGAACTCCTCGCCGACCTGCTCACCGCCCCCGACCGCGACCCGGCCGGCCTCACCGCGCGCGGCCGCCGCCTCGGCGTGGACCTCGGCCGTCCGCACCTGGTGCTGGTCGCCTCCGCCGTCGACGACTCCGCCCGGGAGCGGCTGGCGGGGGCCGCGGCCCGGTACCTGTTCGGCTCGCGCGGCATCAGCGCGGAGTTCGGCGACGGCGTGGTGCTGCTCGTCCCGCACGACGGCACCGGCGACGGCGCGGTCGCCGCGACGGCGGCGGAACGCCTCGCCCGGCTGGTCGGCGTCCCCGTCACCGTCGGCACCGGGCGCGCGGCCAGCGGGCCGGTCCCGCTGGCCGCGGCGTACGCGGAGGGGGTGCGGTGCGTGCGCGCCCTGCGGGTCCTCGGCCGCGACGGCGACGGCGCGTGCGCGGCCGACCTCGGCTTCCTCGGCGTCCTCCTCGGCGACGGCCACGACGTCGAGGGCTTCGTCCGCGCGACGCTCGGCCCCCTCCTCGACTACGACGCCAAGCGCGGCACCGAACTCGTCCGCACCCTGCGCGCCTACTTCGACTGCGGCGGGAGCCTGACCCGGGCCAAGGACCAGCTGCACGTCCACGTGAACACGGTGGTGCAGCGGCTCGACCGGGTGGAAGTGCTGCTGGGACGCGACTGGAACCAGCCGGAACGGGCGCTGGAGCTTCAACTCGCGCTCAGGCTCCTGCTGTTGGCAACGGGGTGAGCAAGCCGGGAGGTGCACCGCCAGGGGCGTGCACCGCGCTGGGCGTACAGTGGCGAGGTTGGGCTGAGCCGGCCGACCGGGAGTGGTGTGGTGAGCGAGAACGTGCGGTTCGTGCGGATGGGGATAGGCGAACGGACCGTCCCCTACCAGGAGGCGTGGGCGGAGCAGCAGCGGCTGCACGCGTTGCGGGTCGCGGACGAGATTCCGGACACGGTGCTGCTGCTGGAGCACGACCCGGTGTACACGATGGGCAAGCGCACCAACCCGGAGGACCTGCCGCTGGACGGGACGCCGGTGGTGGAGGTGAACCGCGGCGGGGAGATCACCTGGCACGGCCCGGGCCAGCTGGTGGGCTATCCGATCGTGAAGCTGCCGGATCCGATCGACGTGGTGGTGTACGTGCGCCGGCTGGAGGAGGCGCTGATCCGGGCGTGCACCGAGTTCGGCGTGGAGACCACCCGGATCGAGGGCCGCAGCGGGGTGTGGAAGCTGGGTGCGGAGATCCCGGGTGCGGTGGTCGACCCGTCGCAGGTGGTCGAGATCGGGAAGCTGACGCTGCGGATGGGCCTGCCGCTGGGCATCGACCCGCGGCTGGCGGGGCCGGAGTACGCCCCGTCGAACGCCGGTCAGCGCGGTGACGACCGCAAGCTCGCGGCGATCGGCGTGCGGGTGGCGCGCGGCGTGACGATGCACGGTTTCGCGTTGAACTGCAACCCGGACATGACGTACTTCGACAAGATCGTTCCGTGCGGCATCCGGGACGCCGGAGTGGCGTCGCTGAGCGGCGAACTGGCCCGTCCGTTCGCGGTCGCGGACGCGGTGGGGACGGTGGAGCGCACGCTGCGCGAGGTGTTCGCCGAGCTGCCGGAGCCGGCCGCCGCCGTCTGATCGCGGCGATTTCCCGCCGGGAGCGGAATTCACTGTGCCGTGCCCGGTGTTGCCTTCCGAACGAAGGCCCGGGGCCCCGAGCAGGCCATCGAAGCAACGGCGTACCCTTTGGGGTACCCCGTCTAGTTCTAGGAGTCGCACGTGTCCGCTGTCGCACCCGACGGCAGGAAGCTCCTCCGCCTGGAGGTCCGCAACAGCGAGACCCCCATCGAGCGGAAGCCCGAGTGGATCAAGACCAGGGCGAAGATGGGGCCGGAGTACAACGCCCTGCACTCCCTGGTGAAGAAGGAAGGGCTGCACACGGTCTGCCAGGAGGCGGGCTGCCCCAACATCTTCGAGTGCTGGGAAGACCGCGAGGCGACCTTCCTGATCGGCGGCGACCAGTGCACCCGCCGCTGCGACTTCTGCCAGATCGACACCGGCAAGCCCGCCGAGTTCGACCGGGACGAGCCGCGCCGGGTCGCCGAGTCCATCGTCACGATGGACCTGAACTACGCCACCATCACCGGCGTCGCCCGCGACGACCTGGCGGACGGCGGCGCGTGGCTGTACGCGGAGACCGTCCGCCAGGTGCACGCGATGACGGCCGCCCGGGCGGCCGGCCGGACCGGTGTGGAGCTGCTCATCCCGGACTTCAACGCGGTGCCGGAGCAGCTCGCCGAGGTGTTCTCGTCGCGTCCCGAGGTGCTGGCGCACAACGTCGAGACCGTGCCGCGGATCTTCAAGCGGATCCGTCCGGCGTTCCGGTACGAGCGTTCGCTGGACGTGATCACCCAGGCCCGGGCGGCCGGGCTGGTCACCAAGTCGAACCTGATCCTGGGCATGGGCGAGACCCGCGAGGAGGTCAGCGAGGCGCTGTCCGACCTGGTCGACGCCGGCTGCGAGCTGATCACCATCACCCAGTACCTGCGTCCTTCGCTGCGCCACCACCCGGTGGAGCGCTGGGTGAAGCCGCAGGAGTTCGTCGAGCTCCAGGAGGAGGCCGAGGAGCTGGGCTTCGCCGGTGTGATGTCGGGTCCGCTGGTGCGTTCCTCGTACCGGGCCGGCCGGCTGTACCGGCAGGCGCTGGAGCGTCGCGAGCAGGCGGCGGTCTGAGCCGGTAGCGGTGCCGTGTGTGCGGAGGGCGGGCCCGGCCGGGCCCGCCCTCCGTGCGTGCTCCGTGCGTGCTCCGTGCGTGCTCCGTGCGTGCGGGCTGTCCGGGCTAACCGCCGACGTTTCATGTGGCATCGACCGGTGGGCCACCGTACGGTAACGGGCGTCCGGGACGCTTGAGCGGTACCCGGGTCGAGGAGTTGGTGTGGTCATGCGTACCGGACTCAGGACCGCCCTGCGGCGGGCCGAACAGCTGTTGCTGATCCGCGGCGCGCGCCGCAACGCGTGGGCGGCGGTGTGCGAGAACCGCCGGCTGGCGGACGAGCGCGAGCAGCCCGCACGGGTGCCGGAGCGCAGCGCCTGAACTCCTGGGCGTGACCGCAGCGTGTCCGGGGCGTCTCCGGAGCGTGTCCGGGTCGCGCCCGGGGCGGGGTCCGAGTCGGGGTCCGGGAAAGTCCGGGGCCGTGGAAGCGGTACCGCCTTGGATGATCGCCACCCTCGCCCCGTACCATGAGCAGTATGGCGAGGCAAAAATCCGATACTCCTGGGCGGCTCGCACAGATCCGCCAGGCATATGTCATGACCAAGCAGGTCGACTCCAAAATCGGCCTGATCATCGCCGGCGTCGGCCTGCTGACCTTCGGCGTGTTCCTCGCCATCGGCTTCGCCCTGGACCACCCGGTCTACCTGGGCATTCTCGGTTTCGTGGTGGCAGTGCTGGCGGTCGCGATCGTGTTCGGCCGTCGGGCCGAGCGGGCCGCGTTCGGACAGATGGAGGGCCAGCCGGGCGCGGTCGCCGCGGTGCTGGGCAACATCCGTCGTGGTTGGAGCGCCAACCAGACCCCGGTCGCGGTCACCCGTAGCCAGGACGCGGTCTACCGCGCGGTCGGCCGGGCCGGCATCGCGCTGATCGGCGAGGGCAACCCGAACCGGGTGCGTCCGCTGCTGGCGTCCGAGAAGAAGAAGATGTCCCGCGTCGTCGGCGACATTCCGGTGCACGACATCATGGTCGGCAACGGCGAGGGCGAGGTCCCGCTGAAGAAGCTGCAGATCCACCTGATGCGGCTGCCGCGGGCGATCAGCGCCGCCCAGGTCACCGAGACCAACGACCGGCTGCGGGCGCTCGGCGACCTGCTGTCCAAGGCGCCGATCCCCAAGGGCCCGATGCCGAAGGGCGCCCGGATGCCCAAGGGCGGCGCGCGCTAGGCGACCACTCCCCCGTAGGACACCACGGCCCCGCTCGCGAGATTCTCTCTCCGCGAGCGGGGCCGTTCGACGTTCCCGGACTTCCGGTCCGATCAGGCTTCCGGTCCGATCAGACTCCGATCGGACTTCCCGTCCGATCCGATGTCCGGTTCAGATGCGGACCTCGACGGTGCCGACGGCCTTGTCGTGCAGGCCGCGGGTGTCGCGGTCCCACACGGCGGCCGGGATGACCAGGCACAGCAGGAAGGTGCGCAGCAGCACCTGCGGGATGGTGGCGCGGCGGCCGTCCAGCCGGACCACCCGCAGGCCGAACAGGCGCTTGCCGACGGTGGTGCCGGTGGTGGCCAGGAACAGCACGGTGACGGCGTAGAACAGCGGGGTCGTCCACAGGTTGGCCGAGCCCTGGTCGCCGCGGGCCAGCAGGCCGTACGCGATCAGGCTGACCAGCCAGCCGTCGACGAACAGGGCGCCGATGCGGCGGCCGGGGCCGGCCATCGAGCCGGGGCCGGTGCTCGGCAGGCCGAGGCGCTCGCCGCGGTAGCCGAAGTCGGTGCCCATCTTCTCGGCGGCCGCCTTCGGGCCGTCGATCCACGATCCGAGTGCTTCTCTGGTGTCCACGGACCCCACCCTAACCGGGCTTACCCGCCGCTCCGGTGGCGGGCGGCCCGCGGGCGGGACGCGCCGGAGCGGGATCCCGTCGGGGTGAAACGGATTCCGCCGACTGCCGTGAATGGTCTCGACCTGTCGGGGTACACGGCCGCTGCGACACCGGCGATTTGCCCGGGACCGTACCGCTTTGCGGCCCGACCGAGTGGCCTGGTTAACATATGGGAAACAGCCGAGTCACGATCGGGCAACGGCCGATTCCTATCGTGAGCCCCCTGCGCGGGGGCTCCCGTCGCCCCTGACGGAGGCTCGGACCGCACGTCGAGGAGGAGTACGGATGTTCACCAACGCCGACGAGGTCAAGCGGTACATCGCGGACAACGAGATCAAGTTCGTCGACGTCCGGTTCTGTGACCTGCCGGGCGTGTTGCAGCACCTCGCGGTCCCGGCCGACACCTTCGACCCGACCGAGACGCTGATGTTCGACGGCTCCTCGATCCGCGGTTTCCAGGCCATCCACGAATCCGACATGGCCCTCGTCCCGGACCTCGCGACCGCCCGGCTGGACCCGTTCCGCACCGAGAAGCACCTCAACATCAACTTCTTCATCCAGGACCCGATCACCGGCGAGGCCTACAGCCGCGACCCGCGCAACGTGGCCCGCAAGGCCGAGGCCTACCTCGCCTCCTCCGGCATCGCCGACACCGCGTACTTCGGGCCCGAGGCCGAGTTCTACGTCTTCGACTCGGTGCGCTTCGAGACCAGCGCCAACGCGTCCTACTACCACATCGACTCGGTGGCCGGCGCCTGGAACACCGGCTCCGCCGAGGGCGACGCGCGCGGCTACAAGGTCAAGTACAAGGGCGGCTACTTCCCCGTCCCGCCGGTCGACCACTTCGCCGACCTGCGCGCCGAGATGTCCCTCGAACTCGGCCGCGCCGGGCTCGTCGTGGAACGCCAGCACCACGAGGTCGGCACCGCCGGGCAGGCCGAGATCAACTACCGGTTCAACACGCTGCTGCACGCCGCGGACGACCTGATGCTGTTCAAATACATCATCAAGAACGTCGCCTGGCGGGCCGGCAAGACCGCCACCTTCATGCCCAAGCCGATCTTCGGCGACAACGGCTCCGGCATGCACGTCCACCAGTCGCTGTGGACGGGCGGCAACCCGCTGTTCTACGACGAGCAGGGCTACGCGGGCCTGTCCGACACCGCCCGCTACTACATCGGCGGCATCCTCAAGCACGCCCCGTCGCTGCTCGCCTTCACCAACCCGTCGGTGAACTCCTACCACCGCCTCGTCCCCGGCTTCGAGGCGCCCGTCAACCTGGTCTACTCGCAGCGCAACCGCTCCGCCGCGATCCGGATCCCGATCACCGGCTCCAACGCCAAGGCCAAGCGCATCGAGTTCCGCGCCCCCGACCCGGCGTCCAACCCCTACCTGGCCTTCTCCGCCATGCTGATGGCCGGCCTCGGCGGCATCAAGAACAAGATCGAACCCGCCGAGCCCGTCGACAAGGACCTCTACGAACTCGCCCCCGACGAGCACGCCGCCGTCCCCCAGGTCCCGGCCTCCCTCGACGCCGTCCTGAACGCCCTCGAAGCCGACCACGAATACCTGCTGGCCGGCGGCGTCTTCACCACCGACCTGATCGAAACCTGGATCGACTACAAGCGCACCCAGGAACTCGCCCCGATCGCCCTCCGCCCCCACCCGCACGAGTTCGAGCTGTACTACGACCTGTAGGACCGCCTCCGACCTGCGGAAACGCAGGTCGGTCTGGTCGTCCTCTCCGCGGGGCTGCGGTGCCGGACCGGGTGTTCGGCACCGCAGCTCTGTGGGAGGTCGGTCAGCAGGTGAGGGTCGGGGCTGCCCAGTCGGCGTGGTCGCTGTTGGTGCCGTCGCCGCCGTCGGTGACGACGAGGTGCAGTTCGTTGGCGCCCGTGAGGTCGGCGGTGAGGTGTTTGACGCCGGCGGCGGCGTTGAGGACGCCGCTGTCGGCGGCCTTGGTGTCGTCCTTCCAGATCTGGAAGGCGACGGTGCCGCGGCCCATGGCCTCGGCGTCGACGCCGACATCGGTGGTCAGCGAGGTGCAGGTGCCGCCGAGGTAGTAGACGATCTCGCTGAACGCGTTGGTGCCCAGGCCCTTGGCGTAGGTCGCGCCGTTGATGGTGATGGTGTGTCCGTCGCCGGACTGCCTGTCGCCGTTGCTCATGTCCTTCTCGACCGGGCCCCAGCCGTTGCTCGCGGAGGTCCAGGTGAGGTCGGAGAGCTGGTGGACGCCGGCGGCGGGTCCGTTGCCGCAGGCGATCTTGGCTCCGGCCCAGTCGGCGTGGTCCCAGCTGGTGCCGTCGCCGCCGTCGGTGACGGCGAGGCGCAGGGTGGTGGCGCCGGTGAGGTCGACGGTGAGCTGCTTGGCCGGGTCCTTGCCGGTGAGCTTTCCGCTGTCGGCGGCGAGGGTTCCGTCCTTGAATATCCGGAAGACGGCGGAGCCGTTGCCGGACGTCTCGTCGTCGATGCCGACGCCGGTCACCAGGTTCTTGCAGGTGCCGCCGAGGTTGAAGGTGATGTCGGAGGCGGCGTTCGTGCCGATGCCCTTGGCGTACGTGGTGCCGCGGATGGCCAGGGTGTGGCCGTCGCCGGCGGCCCAGTCGCCGTTGCTGCGGTCGCGCTCGGCCGGGCCCCAGCCGTTGGCCTGGGTGAGGAACGGCAGGTCGCTCAGGTAGCTCGTGCCGGTGGGCGGCGGGACGGGCGTGCTCGGGGTGACCCGGAACATCGCGGTGCCGTGGCCGGGGACCGTGGCGCTGATCGCCCCGGTGCTGGTGGTGGTCTTCTTCGACCACAGGTCCTTGACCGTGTACGAGGGCGCGCCGGCGATGCCGACGGCCTGCACGGTGGTGGTGATGGTCGCATCGTAGGAGCCCTCGTTGGTGAGGGTGACCGCGCGGCTGCCGTCGGCCAGCGGCTTCGACATGACGACCAGGCCGTTGTCGCTGGAGACCACCGAGCCCTGCTTGCCCAGCGGGTCCTGGTCGATCGCGATGACGTCGGCGTTGGTGAGGATGTCGAACGTCTCCTGCTGGGCGGTGCGCAGGTCGGCGCCGATCAGCAGCGGTGCGGCCATCTCGGCCCAGAGGCTGAAGTGCGTGCGGTACTCGGTGCCGGTCATGCCGCCGTTGCCGACCTCCAGCATGTCCGGGTCGTTGAAGGCGCCGGCCTTGGCGTAGGCCGACAGCCCCTGGTTGGCGTGTGCGATGGAGATCATGCTCTGCCAGGTGTCGCTGATGTCGCCCGTGGTGCGCCAGGAGTTGCCGACCGGCTGCGCCCAGTTCCACGGGCCGTTGGAGCCCCACTCGCAGATGCTGTAGAGGATCGGCCGGCCGGTCTTCTTCAGCGCCTCGCCCATGGCCTTGTAGCGGGTCTGCGCGTCGACGCCCTGGTTGTTGCAGTTGTCGTACTTGAGGTAGTCGACGCCCCAGGAGGCCCACAGGTTGGCGTCCTGCTGCTCGTGGCCGAGCCCGCCGGGGAAGCCCTGGACGTCGCAGGTGTGGGTGCCGGCGCTTGAGTAGATGCCGAATTTCAGGCCCTTGGCGTGCACGTAGTCCGCGAGCGCCTTGATGCCGTGCGGGAACCGGACCGGGTCGGGCACCAGGTTGCCGGACGCGTCCCGATCGGGCAGCGCCCAGCAGTCGTCGAGGTTGACGTACTGGTAGCCGGCCGCCTTGAGGCCCTTGTTGACGAACAGGTCGGCCATGCCCTTGACCAGGTCCTCGTTGAACTGGGACCCGCACCAGGTGGTGTTCCAGTTGTTGAAGCCCATCTGGGGGGTCAGGTTGATGCCGTTGTCGGCCGCCAACGCCGGTGGAGCGGTGACGAGTTGCGCCCCGGCGACGAGTGCGCCGCCGCCGGCGAGCAGAGTGAGGGACGTTAATGCCGCGCTGACGCGGCGGGACAGTTTTACGCGTACGGACTGCAAGGTTCCTCCTCGGGAACGGGACGTGCGGGAACGGGACGGGTGGGTCCGCCGCGTCAGGACATCAGGCTCCAGGACTGGCCTGCGGCCGATCCGTCGGGCTGGTTGAGGACGACGGCGGACGTGGGCGCGGACTGCGGGGCGTCCAGTGCGAGGCCGGTGGCCACGTTGGTGATGGTCAGCGCACCGGTGGCGGTGTTCTGGACGACGCGCCACTTCTGGTGGGGGCTGTTGGGGTCGTAGCTGTTGAGGACCCACGCCGGGGCGCCGGGCGTGGCCGGTCCGGTCAGGGTGCCGTGGACCTGGGTGTCGGTGTAGCAGTCGTCGGTGATGTGCACCGTGCCGTCGGCGTTGGCGTCGAAGCGCCACCGCTCCGAGGTGTGCCAGTCCCACCAGGTGTTGACGTCGGTGGTCGAGCCGTCGGGGGCGCTGCACGTGCCCCGGACCTCCAGGACCTGGCCGCCGGTGCCGCCGGCGCCGATGCCGTGGTAGCGGCCGTCGCCGATCACCGTCGCGGGGATGGTGCCGGGCAGGGCCTTGAGCCGGTACATGGCCACGCCGTGCGGGGCGACCGAGGCGCCGATCGTGCCGGTGACGTCGCCGGTGGCGCCGGTCCACAGTTCCTTGGCGGAGTAGCCGGGGCCGGTCAGTCCGAGCGCGCTCAGGGTGGTGGAGACGGTCCGGGTGGAGTTCGGGTCCTGGTTGACCAGCAGGACGGCGGTGTCGCCGTTCGCCAGCTGCCGCTTGAGGACCAGCGGGGCGGTGGGGCTGTCCGGCGGGTTGCCGACCAGGGTGGCGGGCTTGGCGAGGCTGTCCTGGTCGACGGCGATGACGTCGGCGTTCTTGTAGATGGCGAGCGCGGAATCGCTGATGCCCGTCGACCAGGTGTAGCCGCTGTCGCTGTGCTGGGAGTCGGCGGCGCTGCGCAGGTCGGCGCCGGAGATCAGCGGGGCGGCCGTCATGGCGAGGATCGACATCTCGCTGCGCGATTCGGTGTCGTTCATCGGCTTGTGGCAGGTGCAGGTGTCGGTGACGCCGTAGAGGCCGTACGGGTCGAGCCAGCCGGCGAACATCATGTCCATGTCGTTCCAGCTGCCGGGCCGGACGTTGCCCGGATACTGGAGCGTGGTCTGCAACTGGCCGTTGTGGAGCACGCCTTCCAGGTCCGGGCCGCGGTCGCCGCCGATCCGGCAGAGGTTCGCGACCTGACCGCACCAGATGCCGGTCGGCGCGTAGCCGGGGGCCTGCCGGGCGGGGGTGCCGGCCGCCCTGATCACCGGGTCGGCGCGGGCGGGGTCGTCACCGGCCAGCAGGTACGGGATGCCGGTGTGCACGGGCTGGGCGGAGACGCTCAGCACGACGCGCGGTCGGCCCTGGGCGGCGGAGGCGGCGTCCAGGGCGTGCTGGAAGTCCTGCGTGCGGGCGTAGAGGGAGCGGGTCAACTCCCGGCCCTCGCCCTGGGTTCCGTAGTTGTACCCGTCCGGACCGGTGATCGGCGGGCCGTAGGGGCAGTCGTCGTACTTGACGAAGTCGACGCCCCAGGCGACGAAGTCGGCGGCATCGGTCGACTCGTGCCCGAGACTGCCCGGGTGCCCCTGGCAGGTGGTGTAGGTGCCGGTGGCGTAGAGGCCGAACTTCATGCCCTTGGTGTGGGCGTACCACGACAGGTACTGGATGCCGTTGAGGGTCTGCCCGTTGACGGTGTGCGCCGGGAAGTGGTTCGGGTCCGGTATCAGGTGTCCCGTCGTCACGTCGAAGCCGCTGCCGTCGGTGCCGCTGGTGGGGTTGCGGTCGGCGTCGTAGAGCTGCATCGCGCCGTAGGAGTTCTTGGCGAAGTCGGTGGTCTGGCCGTCGCGGTGGGACAGCGACCAGCCGTCGTCGATGGTGACGGTGTCGTAGCCGGCCGCCACCAGGCCCTTGGACGCCATGAAGTCGATGGTCTGGACGACCTGCTGCTGGGTCACCCCGGTGCCGAGGGTGTTCCAGGAGTTCCACCCCATCGGCGGGGTGAGGGCGACGCCGTTGTCGAGGGCCGCGGCGGGGGCGGAGGCGGCGACGACGGCCGTGAGGCCGGATGCCGCGAGGGACAACGCCGCAAGGGCGTGCAGCAGGGCACGGGGCATGGATGGACGCATGGGTGGACGCATGGGGGCGCTCCAGGTGAGCGTGCGGGGGAATGGGGGCATGACGGTCGGTTCTGTTGAATCCATCTCCAGAGATCGACGGCTGGAGGAATCTTCAAACAGAAAGCAACACATGGTAGCCAGACCGGAAACAAGCACTCAAGACCCCGAACACGCCTTCTTCACGAAGCTTCAGGCCGAACCGACGCTGCCGCGTCGTCACCGATCGCAGCGGGATGCGCAGGCCACGGCGCCCGCTCCAGCGACCTGATGCTTCGTCAATCACCCGATCCGGACTGAGATGTGGCCGTGTGACCTGGAACCGCCGAGGTGCCGGCGGCATGTGCGACCCACCCGCCCGCCGCACAGAACGTCGCGAGCGGATGTCGATGCGCACGCCCTCTTGACATGCCTGTGCAATGGCACTGTGATATGTCGGGTCGCGTTTGAGCATGTTGGTTTCTGATGGTTTGACGGGCCGTCGGAGCCGGCACGACGAAAAGGAGCACCCTCATGTTCCGTGCCATCGACCGCCGCGCCGCCGCAGGACTCCTGCTCGCCCTGGGCCTGACCACCACCGCCTGCTCCACGGGCCGGGAGTCCACCTCCGGCGCCCCCTCGGTCGCCCCGGTCGGCGGAAAGATCTCGATCACCTACCTGCAGAAGCAGGGCGACCAGGAGTACTTCGTCGGCGAGGCGGCCGGCGCGAGAGCAAAGGCCGCCGAACTGGGCATCGACCTCAAGGTGGTGAACCTCGGCAACGACGCCAACAAGACCGTCAGCGAGGTGCAGTCCGCGATCGCGCAGAAGACCAACGGCGTCATCGTGGTCGTGCCCGACCCGGCCGTCGGCCCGCAGGTCGTGCAGATCGCGAGGGACGCGAAGATCGCCCTGCTCACCTCGGACGACCAGGTCTGCGCCACCGGACCGGACCCGGCGAAGTGCGCCAAGTCCGACCTGGTGCCGCGGATCGGCTTCTCCGGCGCGCAGATGGGCGGCGAGGTCGGCAAGCGCGCCGCCGAGGAGTTCAAGAAGGCCGGCTGGAACGCCGCCGACACCCGGACCGTCTCCGCCTGGAAGCAGGATGTCACCGTCTGCGGCGACCGGGTCAGGGCCGCCAAGGAGGCCTTCGACTCCGCGGTCTCCGGGGTCCGGAACATCGACGTCGCCACCGACAACACCCCGACCGGCGCGCAGGACAAGGTCGCCGCGACGGTCACCGCCAATGCCGGGGTCAGGCACTGGGTGGTCTGGGGCTGCAACGACGAGAACGTCCAGGGCGGCGTCACCGCCCTGCAGAACGCCGGCGTCAGCCCCGACGACATCGACGGCGTGGGCCTCGGCGCCTACCTCGCCTGCAAGGACTGGAGCGGCGGCAAGCCCTCCGGGATGAAGGCCGCCCTGTTCATCAACGGCAGGGACGTCGGCGCACTCGCCGTCCAGACCATGTACGACCGGCTGAGGAACAACAAGGAGATTCCCGCCGAGGCGTTCGCCCCCACCACCATGGTCGACGCCGCCACCTGGAAGAGCGCCGGCGTCACCTGCGGCTGACCGTCCCGCCCTGCGGCCGCCCGGTGGGGCGACCGTCTCCACTCCCTTCCCGAGGTGAACCGGCAGTGAGCAGAGCACACCCCTCGGCCCCGCCCGCCCGACCGCCCGCCGACCCGCCCTCCGCCGCCGGGGCGCGGGTCGAGGGGATCACCAAGCGATTCGGTGCGGTGCAGGCCCTGAACGACGTGACCCTCGACCTCCCCGGCGGCAGCGTCACTGCCCTCATGGGTGAGAACGGGGCCGGCAAGTCGACTCTCCTGAAGATCCTCACCGGCGACCACCGGCCCACCGCGGGACGCGTCCTGCTGGACGGGCGACCGGTCGACCTGCGCTCCCCCGCCGACGCGCGGGCCGCCGGCATCCGGATCATCCCGCAGGAACCCGAGATCGTCCCGCACGTCTCGGTCGCCGAGAACGTCTACACCGGGTCCCTGCCCCGCCGGGCCGGCCGCCGCCTCGACCGGGCCGAGCTGCGCCGCCGGATCACCGCCGACCTCGATCGCCTCGGTTTCGCCGACGTCCTGGAACCCGATCTGCTCGGATCACAACTGACGCCTGCCCAGCGCCAGTTGGTCGAGATCATGCGAGCACTGACCGGCCGGACCGCCGCCCGGGTCATCGCCTTCGACGAGCCGACCTCCTCGCTGTCCGAGCACGAGGTCGACGCGCTGTTCGCACTGATCAACCGCCTGCGCGAGCAGGGCGTCGCCGTCGTCCACGTGTCGCACCGGATGCAGGAGATCTTCCGACTCGCCGACCGCATCGCCGTCCTGCGCGACGGAGCCCTGGTCGGCGTCCAGGACGCCGGGGCCACCAGCGAGAGCGACCTGGTGCGCCTGATGGTCGGCCGCGACCTGTCGACGGTGTTCGTCCGCCGGCCCGTCGTCACCGACCGGGTCGTCCTGGACGTCCGTGACCTGACGACGGACCGGGTGCACGGCATCGACCTGCGCATCCGCGCCGGCGAAGTGGTCGGCCTCGCCGGACTGATCGGCGCCGGACGCTCCGAACTCGCGCTCGCGCTCGCCGGGGACCTGCCGGTCCGCTCCGGCAGCGTCACCCTGGACGGGCGGCCGCTGCCGTCGGGCAACCCCGGAGCGGTGATCCGCGCCGGGCTCGGCCTGGCCCCGGAGGAGCGGAAGGCGCAGGCACTGTTCCTGCACCGCACGATCCGGGACAACACCTCCATCGCGGTACTGGAGCGACTGCGCCGCTTCCGCTTCGTCCGGCGAGGAGCGGAACGCGACCTCGCCCAGGAGTACACCGACCGCCTGCGGGTACGCACCCCGTCCGTCGAGCACGAGGTCCGCAAGCTCTCCGGCGGCAACCAGCAGAAGGTCGTCCTCGCCCGCTGGCTCGCCCGCAAACCCAAGGTGCTGATCCTCGACGAGCCCACCCGCGGCATCGACGTCGGCGCCAAGGCCGAGATCTACCGGATCGTCGCCGACCTCGCCGAACAGGGCGTCGCGCTGCTGGTGATCTCCTCCGAACTGCCCGAACTGCTCGGCCTCGCCGACCGGATCGTCGTCATGCAGAACGGCCGCACCACCGGCGAGCTGAACCGTGCGGAAGCCACCGAGGAGGCCGTCCTCGCCCTCGCGATGGCCGATGACATCAGCCCGAGCGCCCCGGGAGCGACCTCATGACAGCCGCCACCACACCGCCTGCCGTCTCCGACCACGGAGGCCGGCGCCGGCCCGCCGCAAGGATTCCTGTGCTGAGCGCCGTCGGCGGACAGAACCTCAGCCTGATCGGCGCCCTGGTCGCGGTCCTCACCGTCTTCGGCCTCCTCAACGACAACTACCTCAGCCTCACCAACATGCAGGTGATCGCCGAGGCCGCCACCATCACCGGCCTGCTCGCCGTCGTCCAGACCGTCGTCATCATCTGCGGCGGGCTCGACATCTCGGTCGGCTCCCAGGCCGGTGTCGCCTCCGTCGTCAGCGCCATGGCCTTCACCTCGGCCGGCTCCAACGCCTTCGCGGGCATGGCCGCCGCCGTCGCCGTCGGCCTGCTGATCGGCGTCCTCAACGGCGCGGTCATCGTGTACGGCCGGGTCAACCCCACCATCGCCACCCTCGCCGGCCTCGCCGCCTACAAGGGCCTCGCCCAACTCCTCTCCGACGGCCGGGCCCAGGGCTACGTCCTCAACGACGCCGTCTTCGTCTTCCTCGGCCGGGGCAGGATCGCAGGACTCCCGGTCATGGTCTGGATCCTGATCGTCGTCGCCCTCGCCGTCCACGTCCTGCTCACCCGCACCGACATCGGCCGCAACATCTACGCCATCGGCGGCAACGACACCGCCGCCCGACTCGCCGGCATCAACATCAACAAGTACCTGGTCGCCGTCTACGCCCTCGTCGGCGCCGTCGCCGCCGTCGCCGGCATCCTGCTCACCGCCCGCACCGGCAGCGGGCAGCCCACCTCCGGCAGCGAAGGCCTCGAACTCAAGGCCATCACCGCCTCCGCCCTCGGCGGCTGCGCCCTCAAGGGCGGCAAGGGCGCCGTCGGCGGCACGCTCCTCGCCGTCGCCCTGCTCGGCGCTCTTGAGAACGGGCTCACCGTCCAGGGCATCAACTCCTTCTGGCAGAACGTCGCCCAGGGCACGCTGCTCGTGGTCGCGGTCGTCATCCAGCAACGCCGCACCGGGGAACGCGCCGTCGGCCTCCCCGCCTGACCCGGGCCGCACCACCGTTTCCCCAGGCCGATCGGGGGTGTGTCGCGGCGCTCCGCGAGGCCCCGCACCGGCACTATGTGTGCGACCGATCTGTGGCGCGGTACCTGGTCGAGGGCGTTGGGTCTGCCGGGGCCGGTGCGCGCCGTTCCCGTACGAGGGGCACCGAGACGCTGTGGGCATCCGTCGAGTCTTCACCTGCTGTGCCGTTTCCGTCCTGCTGGCGGCCGGGCCGTCGATCCCGGCCGCCGGGGCGGACGAACCCGATCCGAACGATCCGGAGGGCAGTGTCGCGCTGGAGAGCCTGGACTACCAGGCGGGCGACCTCGTCACGGCGGTGGTCTCGTACAGCTGCCTGCCCGACACGGCGAGGTCGCTGGTGGTCGGGTACGAGGAGGAGTTGGACTCCGGGGACGAGGCGGCCGGGAGTGCCTCGGTCGAGGACCTCACCTGCGACGACACCGTGCAGACCGTGACGGTGGACATCCCGAGGAGCGACGGCGGTGCGGACTTCGAGGAGCCGCTCGACGGGCAGGTCGTCCTCGTGCTGACCGGGGACGACACGCCGGTCGTCGAGGTCAAGGCGATGTACAAGTAGCCCGGCCCCGCGTGCGCCGCGTGGAGGCGCGGCGCACCCGGGAAGCTCGAACGTGCCTCGCACAAGACCGGACCGAACGCCGGAATGTGACGCCGGGCCAGGCGGTCAGCTCGCGTGCAGGGCGGTGACCACGGTCATCCGGCCGACCCGGCGGGCGGGCAGCACGGCGGCGGCGAGGCCGGTCAGGACCGTCAGGGCGAGGGCCGCGAGGATCAGCAGGACCGGCGGGGCGCCGGCCGTGCCGACCGTCGAGGTGACCGAGCGGGCGGCCGCCCAGCCGTAGCCGAGGCCGAGGGCGGTGCCGGCCAGGGCGGCGGCGAGGGACAGCAGGAGGGCCTCCAGGGTGAGCATGCGGCGCAGCTGGCGGCGGGACATGCCGATGGCGCGGAGCATGCCGATCTCGCGGGCGCGTTCGCTGACGCTGAGCATCAGGGTGGCGGCGACGCCGAGGCCGGCGATGGCGACGGAGAAGGACAGCAGGGCCATGCTGACCTGGGTCATCCGGTCGAGCAGGGAGCGCAGGGTCTGGGCCTGGGCGGCGGTGTCGGTGACCTGGATCTGCGGGTGGCCGGTCAGCGCCCGGTCGACGGCGCGGCGGGCGGCGGGCCGGTCGGCGCCGTCGGCGGGGCTGATCCAGACCGTGGTGACGGCGGGTCCGGGGGCGATGCGCTCCAGGGTCGCCGGGGTGACCAGCAGGAAGGCGCCGCTCTGGAGCGTGAACGGCAGGCTGCTGCGGCCGGGTTCGATCCGCAGGGTGGTGGCGGGCCGGCCCGGCGCGCTGATCCGGACGTTCTGCCGTCCGTCGGCGAGGCCGCCGAGGGCGGTGTCGTCGGTCAGCTCGCGGGCCCGCTCGACGTCGTCGGCGCGGGAGTTGAGCCGGGTCGGGTCGACGGCGGCCACCAGCGTCGGGCGTCCGTCGACGTCGACGGTGGCCGAGCGGACGGGGGTGACGGCGAGTTCGGGCTGCTCGCCGAGGGCGGTGAGCGCCCGGGCGGGCAGCGCGCCGCCGGTGGCGGCGGTGGCGGAGAAGACGGCGGGTTGGCGGGCGGAGACCACCGGCACCAGCGAGTCGGAGGTGACGGTCAGGGCGGTGACGGCGCCGACCATCACGGTGACACCGAGCAGCAGCGCGGAGCCGGTGGTGCCGGTGCGGGCCGGGTTGAGTCGCAGCTGCTGGGTGGCGAGCCGGCCCGCGGTGCCGCCGAGTCGGCGGGCGGGGGCGCCGAGCGCGGCGACCACGGCGGGCAGCAGCCGGTGGCTGAGCCGCAGCACCCCGAAGAAGCTGCCGATCGCGCCGAGCGTGACGGCGAGCAGCGACATCGGCGGCGGGGCCAGCACGCCCAGGGCCAGCAGGGCGGCGCCGCCGATCAGCAGCACGCCGGACCACACGGCGCCGCGCAGCCGGGCCGCGGCGTCGGCGACCTGGTGGGCGCCGCCGAGTGCGGCCACCGGCGGCACCGCCGAGGCCTGCTTCGCCGGGCCGCGGACGGCCAGCAGGGTGAGCAGCACGCCGAACAGGCCGGCCAGCACGCAGGTGAGCGGGGCGGGCAGCAGGTGCAGGTGGACGGGCCCGAGGTCGGCGTACCGGGCGAGGCCGGTCGCGGCCGCGCAGAGCCCGACGCCGAGGAGCACGCCGCCGGCCGAGGCGCCGATGCCGAGCAGCAGGCCCTGGCGTCGGATCAGCCGGCGGATCTGGGCGCGGTCGGCTCCCACGCAGCGCAGCAGGGCGAGTTGGCGGGTGCGCTGCGCCAGCATGACGGAGAAGGTGTTGCTGACGACCATCCGCGCGACCGCGAGGGCGATCAGGACGAAGGACAGTGCGGCGATCAGGACCACCCCGTAGAGGGTCGTGCTCTGCCGGGTCGCCTCGGTCACGGACGCCGCCCGGGTGCGGATCTCGGGGCCGTCGCCGAGGGCGGCGCGCAGGGCCTCGGCGGTGTGCGCGCGGGAGGCCCCGGGCTGGAGCCGGACGTCCAGTTGGGCCGCGGTGACGGCCGCGGCGTACTGCTCCACGGCGCTGTCCGGGACGCCGATGATCGGGTGCCCGGCGAGGCTGGGCGCGCCGCGGCCGTCCAGGGTGCCGACCAGGTGGGCGGTGACGGTGGTGCCGTCGGCCCGGTGGAGTCGGACGTTCGAGCCGGGCGTGACGTCGAGGCGGTGCGCGGTGTCGGTGTCGAGCAGCACGTCGTCGGGTGCGCCCGGCCACCGGCCCTCGTCGAGCAGTTGCCAGCGCAGGGCCGGGTCGGCGGCGACGGACGTCACGGTCGCGCCGTCGAGCTGCTGCCCGTCCGCGCCGGAGAGCGCGCCCCGGCCGGTCAGGCGGAGCGCCGCGTCGGCCACTCCGGTGACCTGTCGGGCCCGGGCGGCCGTGGCGGCGTCGATCCCGCCGTTCGCGGCGGGCCTGGTGATCTGGATGTCGGCGGGTCCGACCTCGGCGGCCGCGGTCTGGCTGAACGAGTCCACCAGTGCGCCGCTTCCGCTGACGGAGGCGATCAGGAAGGCCACCCCCAGGGCGATCGCGGCGCCGCTGAGCACCAGCTGTCGCAGTTGCCCGCGCAGCTCGGCCACGGTGTATCGGTACGTCGTCATCAGTCCTCGGTCCTCGGTTCCCGCCCTCCCCTGACCTGCGGTGATGTGTCGTCGGGGGCTGGGGACGAGCCTAGGGAGGGCGACGGCGCGGGCCATCCGTTCCCGGTAGCAAGCTTGATCAGCCTGCCGGGCGAGGACGCCGTCGGGCTCCTCCTCCTGTGGAGGTACGACGCCCCCGACCAGGCCCGCGCCGGACTTGTTGCACACTATGTGCAACTGCAAATCTGATGCGAGAGTGGTGCGGGCCGATGCCGGAGTCGCCGGTGGTGCTGGGAATCGAGTCGTCCTGCGACGAGACGGGGGCCGGGCTGGTCCGGGACGGGGTGCTGCTCGGGCAGGCGGTCGCGTCGAGCATGGACGAGCACGCCCGGTACGGCGGAGTGGTGCCGGAGATCGCCGCCCGCGCGCACGTGCACGCGATGGCGCCGGTGGTGCGGGAGGCGCTGGACCGGGCCGAGCTCACCCTCGGGGACGTGGGGGCGGTCGCCGTGACCACCGGCCCGGGGCTCTCGGGGGCCCTCCAGGTCGGGGTGGCCGCGGCGAAGAGCTACGCGTTCTCGCTCGGGGTGCCGCTGTACGGCGTCCACCACCTGGCCGGGCACGTGGCCGCAGCAAGCCTGACGGGCGGGCCGCTGCCGAACCCGTGCGTGGTGCTGATCGTCTCCGGCGGCCACACCTCGCTGCTGCTGGTGCGCGACCTGGCCCGCGACCCGATCGTGCACCTCGGCGACACCCTGGACGACGCGGCCGGCGAATGCTTCGACAAGACCGCCCGCATCCTCGGCCTGCCCTACCCCGGCGGGCCCGCCATCGACCGGGCCGCCCGGGACGGCGACCCGCGCGCGGTGCGACTGCCGCGGCCCCTCACCGGCGCCGGCGACGCCCCGTACGCCTTCTCCTTCTCCGGACTGAAGACGGCCGCCGCCCGCTGGGTGGAGGGCCACCACGCCGCCGGCACCGAGCCGCGCGTGCCGGACGCGGCCGCCTCGCTGCAGGAGGCGATCGCCGACACCCTGACCCGCAAGGCCGTCCGGGCCTGCACCGACCACGGCATCGGCACCCTGGTGGTGGTCGGCGGCGTCGCCGCCAACTCCCGGATCCGGGCCCTGACCGAGCAGCGCTGCGCCGCCGCCGGGATCGCACTGCGGGTGCCGCCACTGGCGCTCTGCACGGACAACGGGGCGATGGTCGCCGCGATCGGCGACCTCCTGGTCCGCGCCGGGGCCGAGCCCGCACCGCTGGACGTGTCGATCGACCCGTCCGCACCACTGGAGTACGCCGCCCTGGCACCGCGCCCGCGGGCCCGCCGCGCGGCCTGAGTCGGCCGCTCAACCCCGCTGCGGCGAAGGCGATTTCGGCGTCCCACCGGTGGACGGGGGCGGGCCGTCGGGGGCGGAGAACGCCGTCGGGTCGAGGGGCCGACCGAGCGATCCCGCCGGTGGAGGCAGTTCGAGGGGCGCCGGTGACGGACCGGGCGGCGAGGCCGGGCCGATCCGTCCGGCAGGGGCGCAGGCGAGGCCCGGTCTGCCGAGCGCTCCGCCGGCCGGATGCGGGACGGCGGACGGTCGCGGCGATCCGGGGCGCGATGAGCAGCGAGTTCGGCGAGCTCCCCGCGAGATCGCCGCTCCCGCCCCGCGTCCGTCCGGACGGCTCGGCGGCCCGGCGCGGCGTCATGCGGCTGCCGTTCCGCTTCCGCGCGGCGCCCGGGCACGGCAAAGCGCCGGCCGCGAGAGAGCGGCCGGCGCTGGGGTTGGTGCGGGGAGGAGGGCTGGGACGGCCCTCCTCCCGGTCAGGCCGGGGTCTTACCAGTTCGCGCCGGACTCGGTGAGCGAACCGGAGACGCCGTCGTCGTCCGCGAAGGCGAAGCCGGTGAAGTGCTCCACGCTGTTCTCGGTGACCTCGGAGCCGGTGGCGGAGATGCCGGCGCCGACCTCGTTGGCGACGAAGTTGCCGGTGACGAAGTGCGCACTCGGCTCTTCGCCCATGCCGCCCTCGTGGGCAGCGGCCAGGCCGGCGCAGCCGAGCAGGACGGGAGCGGCGAGACCGAGGGCGGCGACAGTGCGGGTGATTGCACGCATGAAAACAATCCTTCCGAAACGGAATCAACTTGGGGAGCAGTGGGCTTCCCTGCACTCCAAGAGACCCGACCCCGCACCCGGCGGCCAGTCGGGAGGAGCCGATTGCTCCCCATGGCCGAGCAGCCCGATCCGGGGGGTTTCGACGGCCCGTCACCTCCTGTCGAGCCCTCCGGCACTCCGGTCGAGACTGACTCAACTGCGCGGCACTGGAAGGGAGTTCGAGTGCTGAATCGATCGACCCGGAGGGCAGGTCGGTTGGCGCGAACGCACGCCTAGGATACCTTGGCTCAAAACTAGTAGCCCTAGGGAGAGTGGGGAAACCATGCGGTCGCTGACCGAGCCGGAGATCCGGGCGTCGTTCGTCAACTGCACCAAGGGGGAAGCGAGTCGGGCCCGGTTACCGCGCGGGATCGACGAGCTGGACTGGGCCGGGCTGGACTTTTTGGGCTGGCGGGAGCCAGGTGCCCCCGAGCGGGGGTACCTGGTGGCCGAGTTCGGGGGGCGGGTGGTCGGAGTGGCCCTGCGGCCGGCCCAGCGGCCCGGCGCGGGGCGCGGCGGGGCGATGTGCTCGATCTGCCTGACCGCCCATCCGGCATCGGGGGTGGCGCTGATGACGGCGCGTCGGGCGGGCCGGGGCTCGGTCGAGGAGTACGCCTCGGCGGGCGAGTACTTCTGCAGCGACCTGGCGTGCCCGCTGTACGTGCGGGGCCGTCGGCGGGCGGCCGCGGGCGGGGCGCGAATGTCGGAGAGCCTGGACGCCGAGCAGCGGGTGGCCCGACTGCGGACGAACCTGGCCGGGTTCATCGGGCGGGTCGTCCGATGAGGGGGAGCTCGGCGGGGCAGCCGGAGGAGCGGGAGCCGCTCGGCGGTCCGGTGGTGCGGGCGGCGCTGGTGCTGGCGGCGGGCGCGTTCGTCGCGCTGCTGGACACCACGGTGGTGGGGGTGGCGCTGGAGTCGTTGGCGCGCCGCTTCGGCGCGGGCCCGGCGCAGGTGCAGTGGGTGGCGACCGCGTACCTGCTGGCGATGTCGGCGGTGATTCCGGCGACGGGGTGGGCGGCGCGGCGGTTCGGGGCGGTGGCCTGTTGGACGGCGTCGGCGGCGGTGTTCCTGCTGGGGTCGGTGCTGTGCGGGCTGGCCTGGTCGCTGGGGTCGCTGGTGGCGTTCCGGGTGGTGCAGGGGTTGGGCGCGGGGATGCTGTTCCCGCTGATGCGGATCCTGGTGGTGGAGGTGGCCGGCCCGGCGCGGATGGGCCGGACGATGGCGCTGATCGCGGTGCCGGTGCTGCTGGCGCCGGTCGCGGGGCCGGTGGTGGGCGGGGCGCTGGTCCAGGGCCATTCGTGGCGGTGGGTGTTCCTGCTGAACGTCCCGGTGTGCCTGGCGGTCGCGGTGCTGTCGCCGCTGCTGATGCGCAATCGGCGGGATGCCGCGCCGGGGCGGCTGGACCTGGCGGGCCTGGTGACGGTGAGCGGCGGGCTGACGGCGGCGGTGCTCGGGTTCGTCCGGCTCGGCGGGGGTGCGTCGGCGGGCGGGCCTCGGGTGCTGGTGCCGCTGCTGGCGGCGGCGGTGCTGCTGACGGCGCACGGGGTGCTGGCGCGTCGGCGGGCGGGTGACCGGGTGGTGGACTTCGCGCTGTTCCGGGACCGCGCGTTCACCGCGTCGGCCTCGGTGTCGCTGCTGAACAGCTTCGGCCTGTACGGGGCGGTGGTGCTGGTGCCGCTGTTCTTCCAACAGGCCGGTGGCCGGGGCCCGTTGACGGCCGGCCTGGTGATGGTCGCGCAGGGCGCGGGGGCGGGTGTCGCGGTGCTGCTGGTCGGGCGGGTGATCGACGCCCGGAGCAATCCGCGGGCACTGGTGCTGGCCGGGCTGGCGCTGGTGGCGGCGGGCCTGGCGGTGTTCGCCCGGGCCGGCAGCGCGGAGCCGGGGGTGGTGCTGCTGGCGGCGCTGTTCGCGCAGGGGGTCGGCCTGGCGCTGGCGGCCTCGCCGGTGATGGTGACGCTCTACCACTCGCTGCCGCCGGCCGCGGTGCCCGCCGCGACCACCGCGAACGCGGTCGCCCAGCAGTTGGGCGCGGCGGCCGGCACCACGGTGGTGGCGCTGGTGCTGGCGCACGCCTCGCACGGGGGCGCGGGGACGGTCGCGGCGTTCCGCGCCGTGTTCGCGGTGGCGCTGGGGTTCGTGCTGCTGACGGCGCTCCCGGCGGCGTTCCTGCCCACGGGACAGAAGGGTTAGTGCCGCGGCAGGCAGCCTTTGCGCGACGGGGCGAAGGTTGCCTGCCGCGGCACTAGACGGTGCGGGGCCAGTTCTCCAGCAGTTGGTGGAGGCCGGCCACGATCCGCTGCCAGGAGCCGTCCGCGCCGCGCGGGTGGTGGAAGCCGCCGTTGGCCTCGATGCCGATGAAGCCGTGGAAGGTGGAGCGCAGCAGGCGGACGGCGTCGGTCTGGTCGGGTTCTTCGAGGCGGTAGTGGCGCATCAGCGCGTAGGTCAGTTCGATCGTCCGCGCGAGGGCGTCGGTGTCTTCGAAGTCGGCCGGGTCCAGGCGGAGTTGGGTGGCGGCGTAGCGGCCGGGGTGCTGTTGGGCGTACGTCCGGTAGGCGTCGGCGAAGGCGGTGAGGGCGTCGGCGCCGGAGCGGCCGGCGAGGGCACTCGCGATGCGGTCGTTGAGCTCTTCGGTGGCGAGCAGGGCGACCCGGGTGCGGATCTCCTGGAGGCTCTTGACGTGCGAGTAGAGGCTGGCGTCCTTGACGCCGAAGCCGCGGGCGAGGGCGGAGGCGGTGACCTTGTCGATGCCGACCCGGTCGGCGAGTTCGGCGGCGGCGCGGGTGATCCGTTCGACCGTCAGTCCGGCGTGCGCGCCCATGTTTCCCGTCCCGAACCTTGATCCGCCGAAGCCCCGCGTCAGTGTATCGGGGTGGAATGAACGGGTTCGGGCGTGACGTTTCGGGGGTGGTGGGACGTCAAGGGGGTGGGGCCCAAGGGGGCTGGGGCGTAGATCATTTGAATTACCATCAGATGGTAATGTTCCGGACAAACGGGGGCGTGGGTGACGCACGTACCCCGGCCGATCCGCACCCTGGAGCCACCCGTGTCCGCACGCCCGTTCCGCCGCAGTCTGCCGCTCGCGGCCGCGGTCCTCGCCGCCTCCCTGATCGCCGTCTCGGCGCAGGCCGACGACCCGGCGCCGGCCGATGCCACACTGACCGCCGATCTCAACACGCTGCTCGCCGACCCCCGGCTGGCCAACGCCCAGGCCGGTGTCGAGGTGCTGGACGCCACCACCGGCGAGGTGCTGTACGCCCGGCAGCCGCAGGCGCTGTTCACCCCGGCGTCCACCCTGAAGACCGTGACCTCGACCGCGGCGCTCGACCTGCTGGGCGCGGACTACCGGTTCACCACCGAGGTCCGCACCGTCGGCAAGACCTACGGCGACACCCTGGTCGGCGACCTGGTGCTGAAGGGCGGCGGCGACCCGAGCCTGCTGGCGCAGGACCTCGACGACCTGGCGGCGAAGGTCGCGGCGACCGGCGTCACCACCGTCACCGGCCGGGTGCTGGCCGACAGCACCCGCTACGACGCGACGCCGCTCGGCCCGGGCTGGGCCTGGGACGACGAGGCGTACTCGTACAGCCCGCAGATATCCGGGCTGACCGTCGCCAACGACGCCGAGTACATGATGGACACCGTCCGGGTGACGGTCACTCCGGGCGCGGCGGGCGAGAACGCCAAGGTGACGCTGAACCCGGCCGAGGCGCCGATGAAGTTCACCGGCACGGTCGCCACCGGCGCGGCCGGCAGCGGTTCGAGCGTCGGCGTGGACCGCCGCCACGGCAGCAACGACGTGGCGCTGTCCGGCAGCATCCCGAGCGGCAGCGCGCCGGTCACCTCCTGGCTGACGGTCGACAACCCCGGCACGTACGCCGGCCAGGTGTTCGCGGGCGCGCTGGCCAAGCACGGCGTGAAGGTGGTGCGCGGGGTGCAGGCGGCCGCCGGGTCGGAGACCTCGCAGCCGCTCGCCGAGCACAGCTCGAAGACCCTCGCCGAGCTGATCGTCCCGATGCTGAAGATCAGCAACAACGGCATCGCCGAGCACCTGACCAAGGAGATCGGCAAGGTCAAGGGCGGCCGCGGCGACTGGGCGACCGGCATCAACCAGGTCAACGCCTTCCTGAAGGCGAACAACATCACCGGCCCGACCACCCGCCAGGTGGACGGCTCCGGCCTGTCCCGCTACGACCTGACCACCCCCGCGAAGATGGCGGACCTGCTGAAGGTCGCGCAGACCAAGCCGTGGTTCGACGCCTGGTACAACGCGCTGCCGGTGGCGGGCAACCCGGACCGGATGGTCGGCGGCACCCTGGCCGCCCGGATGCGCGGCACCAAGGCCGAGAACAACGTGCACGCCAAGAGCGGCTCGATGGGCGGCGTCGACAACCTGCTCGGCTACGCGACCGCGCCCGACGGCCGCAAGCTGGCGTTCGTCGTGATGGTCAACAACTACGCCGGCACCAGCCCGCGTCCGGTGGTCGACGCGATCGCCGTCCGGCTGGCCGCCGGGCCCGCCGCCACCGCCCAGCTGAAGTCCAAGTCGCTGGTCGCGCCCACCGGTTCGGGCGACAACGCCACCGGCACCCGCTGGGAGGACTGCGAGACGCTGGCGCACTGCTGACGCCTGCCGACTGCTCGTCACCACGGGCCCTGCCGCGCTGCGGTGGGGCCCGTGGGCGTTTCCGGGGCGTTCCGGGAGCCTTCTGCGGGCGGTCGGAAACTCCCTCCATCAAACGCTTGATCGATGGCGGACGGCGCGCGTACGCTCCCCCACCATGAGCCAGCACCGGACGGCCGCCGAGGCGAGCCGGGAACGGATCCTCGCCGCCGCCACCGAGTTGTTCGCCGAGCACGGCTACGACGGCGCCACCACCCGGACGATAGCCGTGACGGCCGGGCTGAACGTCGCCACCGTCGCCTACCACGTCGGCTCCAAGGCCGACCTGTACCGCGAGGTGATGCGCCGCGCCCACGAGGCCGAACGGGCCGCCGTCGACGCCGCGTTGACGGAGTTCGCCGGCACCGCCCCCGACCACCCGGCCCGGGCGGCGGCCGAATTCGCCGACCGGTACCTGGACTTCTGCCTGGAGCAGCCGCACGTGCCCGCGCTGTGGATGCGCCGCTGGATGGCCGACGCCGCCGAGTTCGCCGACCTGGAGGAACGCTACGCCCGGCCGCTGCTGGAGGCCGTCCGCGACCGACTCGTCGCCGCACTGCCGCAGTTGACGCCGGACCGGGCCGAGCTCGCGGTGTGGACGGTGCTGTGGACCACGCACGGGTTCTGCCGCTCGATGATCCGCGCCCAGGTGCCGCGCTTCCGCGCCCACCTGCGGGCCCTGGTCCTGCGCGAACTCGGCCTGGGCGAGCTCGGCCCGGGTGAACTCGGCCCGGGTGAACGAGGCCTGCGCGAACTCGGCCCGGGCGGCGGTGCGTTGTGACGGAACCCCGGATATCCCGGCGGCAGCTCGCCGGATACGCCGTCGGCTCGATCGGCACCGGCATCCACTCCACCGTCCCCGGCCTGCTGCTGCTCTACTTCATGACGGACGCGCTCGGCGTCCCCGCCGGCGTCGCCGGGCTGGTGGTCACCCTGCCGAAGGCCTGGGACGCGCTGTTCAACCCGCTGGTCGGCGCGGCCAGCGACCGGGAGGCGCTGCGCACCGGCCGCCGCACCCGGATCCTGCTGGCCGGCGCCCTCTCGCTGCCGGTCGCGTTCGCCGCGATGTTCCTCGCCCCGCTCACCGGCTCCGGCGCGGCCGCCTGGGTGGCCGGCGCGTTCGTGCTCGCGTCCAGCGCGTTCGCGCTGTTCCAGGTGCCGTACGTGGCGCTGCCCGCCGAGATGTCGGAGCGGCCGGGCGAACGCACCCGGATCATGGTGTGGCGGATCGTCTGCCTGACCCTCGGCATCCTGGTCGCGGGCGGCCTCGCCCCCGCCCTGGTGTCGCTGGCGGGCGGCGGGCGCGGCGGCTACGCCGCGATGGCGGCGGTGGTCGCCGGCCTGCTGCTGGTGACGCTGCTCGTCCCGGCGCTCGGCGCCCGCCGGGTGCCCGCCCGGCCCGGCGCGGAGCCGCTCGGGCTGCCGGCGGCGCTGCGCACCGCGCGCGGGAACCGGGCGTTCTTCGCGCTGCTCGGCGCGTTCGTCCTGCAGGCCGCCGCGGTGGCGATCATGCTGGCGGCCGCGCCGTACGTCGCCACGTACTGGCTGGGCGGGTACGGGCTGACCTCGGTGCTGTTCGTCTGCCTGGTCGCGCCGAGCGCCGTCGCCGTCCCGCTGTGGGGCCGGGCCGCCGCCCGCTGGGGGCGGCTGCGCTGCCTGACCGCCGCGACCGGCCTGTTCGCCGTCGCCTCGGCGGCGCTCTGGCCCGCGGCGCACGGCGGTGTGCCGGTCACGCTGGTGCTGTGCGCGCTGCTCGGCGTCGCCTACGCCGCGCTGCAGGTGCTGCCGCTGTCGCTGCTGCCGGACACCGTGCACGCGGACGCGGCGCGCACCGGCCGTCTCCAGTCCGGGGCGTTCACCGGGCTGTGGACCGCCGGGGAGACCGCCGGACTGGCCGCCGGCCCCGGCCTGTTCTCGCTGGCGCTGGCCGCCGCCGGGTTCGTCTCCGCCACCACCGACCACCCCGTCGCCCAGACCGACGCCGCCCGGGCCGGAGTGCTGCTCGGCTTCAGCCTGGTGCCGGCCGCGCTGATGCTGCTCTCGCTGCCCGCCCTGCGCGCGTACGGCCGGCGCCGCGCCTCCTGTGCCCCCGACTCGCCGATCGGAGACGAGACATGACCACCGCCCACCCCGGCCTGCCGCCCACCGGACGCCCCGCCGACGAGTTGCTGGCCGAACTGCGCGCGCTGACCGCCGGCGACCTGCCCACCCGGGGCGGGCACACCACCGCGTACACCTACGACGCGGGACGGCCCGAGGTCCGGGAGGCCGCGGAGCGCGCGTACCTGGCGATGCTGGAGGTCAACGGACTCGACCCGACGGCGTTCCCGAGCATCGTCACGCTGGAACGCCGGGTGGTCGGCGCGGTCGCCGCCCGGCTCGGCGGGGACGACAGCACGCCCGGGATCTTCACCAGCGGCGGCACCGAGTCGATCATGCTGGCCGTGAAGGCCGCGCGGGACCTCCGCCCGGAGATCGCCGAGCCCGAGATCGTCGTCCCCGCGACGGCCCACGCCGCGTTCTTCAAGGCCGGACGCTACCTGAAGGTCGAGGTGGTGGCGGTGCCGGTCGACCCGGAGACCTTCCGGGCGGTGCCGGCGGCGATGGCGGCCGCGTGCACCGAACGGACGGTGCTGGTGGTCGCCTCCGCGCCCTCGTACGCGCACGGGGTGGTCGACCCGGTCGCGGAGATCGCCGTCGAGGCGGCACGGCGCGGGCTGCCCTGCCACGTGGACGCCTGCGTCGGCGGCTGGCTGCTCCCGTGGCTCGCCGAAGCGGGCGCGGCCGTACCGGAGTTCGACCTTTCGGTGCCCGGGGTGACGTCGCTCTCCTGCGACCTGCACAAGTTCGGCTACACCCCCAAGGGCGCCTCCGTCCTGCTGTTCCGGGACCGGCCGATGCGGCTCGCCGCGTACTTCGCCTGCGCGCAGTGGCCCGGCTACCCGGTCGTCAACTCCACCGTCCAGAGCAGCAAGGGCGCGGGCCCGCTGGCCGCCGCCTGGGCCACCCTGCAGGCCCTCGGGGCCGACGGCTACCGGGAGTTGGGGCGCGCCGCGCTCGCCGCGACCCGGCGGCTGATCGCGGGCGTCGCCGACATCGACGGACTGCGGGTGCTCGGCACGCCGGACGCGACGCTGGTCGCGATCGGCGCGGACGACCCCGCGCTCGACCTGTTCGACCTCGCCGACGAGACACGCGCCCACGGCTGGTTCCTGCAACCCCAGTTGAGCGTCGCCGGCCTGCCCGCCAGCCTGCACCTCACCCTCACCGGCGTCAGCGAACAGGGCGTCGACGACCTCCTCGCCACCCTCCGCACCGCCGTCCCCGCCGTCCGCGAGCGCGGCCCGGCCGCCCCGCCGACCGAACTCCTCGCCCTCCTCGACCAGTTCGACCTCGCCGACCTCGCCGACGCGACCTTCGCGGCCCTCCTGCCCGCGGCCGGCTTCGGCCCCTCCCGGATGGCCGGCGTCAACCGGCTGCTCGACGCGCTGCCGCCACAGCTGCGCGACCAGCTCGCGACACGGTTCCTGTCGGTGCTGTACGGGCCCTACCTGGACGCGAGCTGAAACGTCGCGAGACGCACGCGGGCGCGAAACGCAGACGGGCGCGAAATCAGGGGCGCGGGGAACTGCGCGACCAGCGCAGACCACGTCCGCAAGGTCGCGATCACGTGCAAGTCATTGTCCCGCGTCGCGCCCCAGCGGTTGGGCGCCTTCCGATTCGCGCAGTTCCCCGCGCCCCTGGTGGTGAACCAACACCGCCAGGCCGTCCGCGAGGCGGTGGAGGCCGAATTCGAAGCGGGTCTCCATGCTGGGGTCGGTGAGGTCGTCGGCGAGGGCGACGAGGTTGGGGTAGGTCTCGGCGGGGAGGGTGCGGAAGGTCTCGCCGGCGGCGCGGGCCGCTTCGCCGCGGGTCGCGCCGGCGGCTTCGGCGGCGGAGAGCGGGGACTGTTCCTGGAGGACGAAGCCCTGGACGTACGCGGAGAGCAGGTAGGAGGCCATCGCGGCGTCGGCGTCGCTGAAGCCGGCGGCGCGCAGGCGGTCGAGTTGGTCTTCGAGGATGGCCAGGATGTTGGGGCCGGGGGCGAGGCGGCCCGCGACGACCTTGGCGGCGTCGCGCCGGGACAGCAGCAGGGCGCGGTGGCGGCGCCCGTACTCCAGGAACTGTTCGCGCCAACTGCCTTCGCGGGGCGGCAGTTCGGCGTCCGCGACCAGGGCGTCGCTGAGCAGGTCGAGCAGTTCTTCCTTGTTCCGGACGTGCCAGTACAGCGAGGCGGCCTTGACCCCGACCTCGGCGGCGACCTTGCGCATGGACAGGCCGGCCAGGCCCTCGCGTTCGAGGACGCGCAGTGCGGCGGCGGTCAGGGCCTGGCGGGTGAGCGCGGGGGTGGTCTCGGCCATGCGGGTTCCTCTGATCGGTGCGGTCCGGGTGGTGATCGCGCTTGCAATCTAACACCGTTAGGGCCATCCTGAGGGCTCAAGCAGCCCCTAACACCGTTAGGGGTGATGCGGTGTGCCCAGGAGGGGGACGTTCCCGGTGGATGGTTCGGTCGGTTCGCGCCACAAGTGGCAGGCGCTCGCCACGCTCTGCGTCACGATGTTCATGGCGATGCTGGACAACGTCATCGTCAACATCGCCCTCCCCCGGATCGGCCGGGACCTCGACGCGGGCATCAGCGGCCTGCAGTGGGTCGCCGAGGGCTACAGCCTGGTGTACGCGGCGCTGCTGCTCACCGGCGGCACGCTCGGCGACCGGTACGGCCGGACGCGGGTGTTCCGGCTCGGGCTGGCGCTGTTCACCGCGGGCTCGGCGGCCGCCGCGCTGGCCGGCGACATCGGGCTGCTGGTCGCCGCCCGGATGCTGCAGGGCGTCGGCGCGGCGCTGCTGACGCCGGGCAGCCTGGCGATCCTGCGGCAGGTGTTCACGGACGAGAAGGAGCGGGCCCGGGCCATCGGCCTGTGGTCGGGGGTCTCGGCGCTCGGCCTGTCGATCGGGCCGGTGATCGGCGGCCCGATGGTGGACGCGTTCGGCTGGGCCAGCGTGTTCTGGATCAACGTCCCGGTCGGGCTGCTCGCCCTGGTGCTCACCTTCCGGGTGCTGCCGGTGATCGCGCCGCGCGAGCGTCGGATCGACCTGACGGGCCTGGCGCTGTCCGCGGCCGGTCTCGGCGCGCTGGTCTACGGCCTGATCGAGGGCCCCGGCCGCGGCTGGACGGACCCGGTGGTGCTGGGCTGCGGGGCGGCCGCGGTCGTCCTGCTGGGCGTCTTCGTACTGGCCGAACTGCGTTCGGCGGAACCGATGTTGGAGCTGCGCCTGTTCCGCGACCGGGTGCTCGCGGGGGCGCTGCTGAGCGGGCTGATGGTCAGTTTCGGGATGTTCGGCGCGCTGTTCTTCCTCCCGCTGATGCTCCAGGGCGTGATGCGCTGGGCCCCCACCGACGCCGGGTACGCGGGGCTGCCGATGACAGCCGTGATCATGCTGGCCGCGCCGCTGTCCGGACGCCTGACCTCCCGTCACGGAACCTGCCTGCCGCTGGTGCTGGGCATCGCACTGTGCGCGGCGGGCCTCGGCGGGCTGTCGCTGTACGGCGGGCACGCGCACTACTGGTCGTACGTGTGGACGCTGGTGGTGCTCGGTTTCGGCATGGGCCTGACGTTCACGCCGGTGTCGATCGCGGTGCTCCAGCGGGTCAGCCCGGCGCAGACCGGCATGGCCTCGGCCACCATCAACACGCTGCGCGAACTCGGCGGCGTGCTCGGCATCGCGATCCTCGGCGCGGTCCTCACCAACCGGCTGACCGACTCGCTGACCACCGCCCTGCCGCGCCTCGGCGTGCCCGCCGACGGCGTCCCGCACGCGGTCTCCGCCCTCACCGGCCACGGCGCCGGCCCGGCCGCCGCGCCCACCCCGGCGCCCGTCCAGGCCGCCGTCGACACCGCCTTCGTCGACGCCCTCCACCTCGCCCTGCGCTGCGGCTCGGCGGCCCTCGCCGTCACCGCCGTGCTGGTCGCCGTCCTGCTGCGCCGCACGACCGTCCGGCAGCCCGCGCCGACCGCCCCGGAGGCCGTGCCGGTCGCCTGACGGCCGGTCGTCCCTGCGCGACACCGGCACGGGGGCGGCGGTTCACCGAATCCGGCAAAGCGCAGCCAAAGAGAACACCAAGTAGGGTGACGGGCGCAGGTCGGGTGGATGTGGTGAACGCCCCTGGGTTCGGGGGCCGGGGTTCGCTAGCATGACCCGCTCAAGTGGTCGGACCGACACCGGTGTTGGGGGATGGCGTGCGCGACGTGGGCCCAGGCGGCAGTGGCGGCGGGTTCCAGGTGGAACCGGACGAGCTGGACGGGGCGGGGCAGACCGCGACGGTCGTCGCCGAGCGGCTGCCGGACGCGACCTCCCGGGTGCTCGGCCCGTCGGACAACGCGGAGGGCGGGCTGCGCGGTTGGCAGACCGGCAGCGAGCTGGACGCCTGCACCACCGCGTGGAAGTCGATGCTCGACCGGCTGTCCGCGGAGATGGACCAGCAGGGCGGGAACCTCCGGCAGACCGCCGCCAACTACCGCAACGCCGAGCAGGCCGCGGGCAACATCGTCGCCTCGGCCGGCGGGCGGTGACCATGGACATCCCCACGCTCCGCGACGCGGACCCGCAGCGGCTGTTCGGCGCCGCCGACGCGTACCAGGCCCTCGCCGACGCCGTCTCCGACGACGCCCAGCAGTGGCGGTCCGGGGTCGACGACCGGGTGCGGAACTCCGGGTGGACCGGCGTCGCGGCCGACAACGCCCGCCAGTCGCTGTCCCGGACGAGCGGCAAACTCGCCGCCGCGCAGCTGGAGTTGACCCGGATCGCGCCCGTCCTGCGGGAGGGCGCGGAGGCTTTCGTGCTGGCCCAGGCGGACCTGCGCAGGGCGTTGCAGGAGGCGCAGGCGGGCGGCTTCCAGGTCTCCGACGACGGCGGGATCTCCTGGCCGCCGCCGAGCGCCGCCGAGCGGCACGACCCGGACGCCCCGGACCGCGCCCGGCAGGGCACCGACCTGCGCGACCGGATCGGCGAGGCGCTGACCAAGGCCGCGCACGCCGACCAGGTGACGGCGGAGCGGCTGCGCCAGTACACCACCGACGCCCGCACCGGCGCCGGCCTCGACCCGGGCACCGCGGCGATGCGGCTCAACAGCGCGGTGCTGAAGGCGTTCACCGGCAGCGAGGACCTGGTGCTGGCGGGCATGCCGGACCAGAACGCCTCGCCGACCGAGGTGAACTCCTGGTGGAAGTCGCTGCCGGCGGACGAGCAGCAGCGACTGATCGCCTCGCACCCGGACCGGATCGGCAACCGCGACGGCATCCCGACACCGGCCCGCGACCAGGCCAACCGGATCAACCTCGACCGGCTGGTCGATCAGCTGTCGTCCCGGCAGAACCTGTCGGACTGGGACAAGAAGAAGCTGGAAGGCTTCCGCTCGATCCAGCACCGGCTGCAGGACGACCAGGGCAAGCAGCCGCCCGCGTACCTGATGGTGATCGGCGACCAGGGCCAGGGCCGGGCCGCGATCTCGTACGGCAACCCGGACACCGCGGACGACGTGGTGGCGTACGTGCCGGGGCTGAACACCGAGGTCAAGAACATGGGCGGCGGCGACGCCAACCGGGCCCGCGACCTGTGGCAGGCCGCGCACGACACCGACCCGTCCCGCAAGACCGCCTCGATCGCCTGGCTGGGCTACGACACCCCGCAGGCCAAGGGGATCAGCGCGGACGCGCTGGCGGTGGCCGGCGACGACCGCGCCAAGCAGGGCGGCGAGTCGTACCAGGGCTTCCTTCAGGGCCTGCGCGCCTCGCACGAGGGCCGGCCGGCGCACCTGACGGCGCTCGGCCACAGCTACGGCTCGTTCACCGTCGGCCAGGCGGCGCAGCGTCCCGGCGGCATACCGGCGGACGACATCATCCTGGTGGGCTCCCCCGGCACCGGCGCGCAGAAGGCCTCGCAGCTGGGCGTGGACGGTTCGCACGTGTGGGTGGGCGCGGCCGAGCACGACCCGGTGTCGCACCTGCCGAGCCACGCGGAGGCGAAGGGCATCGGCATCGGCGCGGGCATCGGCGGCCTGCTCGGCGGCATACCCGGGGCGGCGCTCGGCGGCTTCATCGGTGACAAGATTGCCGGGCACGGCGACCCGCACGAGCTCTGGTTCGGGCAGGACCCGGCGAGTTCCGAGTTCGGCGGGCAGCGCTTCGACGTGGCGGACGGCCCGAGGGGCTTCCAGTCGCACTCGGACTACTGGAATCAGGGCGACGGCCGGGACGGCCACTCGCTGCGCAACATGGGCATGATCGTCTCCGGTCACGGCGACCGGGTGATCGGACAGGACCGGCGATGAACGACTTCGCGGCACCCCACCCGTCGACCGCCCTGCTGGCCGCGAAGGCCGCGGTGGACGAGCTGCTGGACTCCGCCCCGGCGGCGCTGGACCCGCCCGCGAACTGGGCGGACGGCCCGTACGTGGCGGTGGAGCACGAGCACCCGTACACCCGGGAGCCGGACGGCACCGCGCACCTGGAGAAGCGGCGCTACCTGATGACCCGGCTGTCGGCCGGCCGCTACCCGGAGCTGCTCGCCCAGCTGGGCCGCGCCTGGCAGGCCCGCGGCTGGCAGGTGGACGGCGAGAACGACCCGGTGATGCCCGTGCTGCGGGCCGAATCCCCGCTCGGGACACTGGAGTTGAGGATCGGCGTCCCGGGCAACGCGACGCTGCTGGCGCGGGTCCAGGACGTGCCGCCGAGCGGCACCTCGTACCCGTTCGGCGGCGACTCCACCGTCCCGCTCGGCCCGGACGGCGTGATGGACACCATGCCGCGCCGGCACGACCCGTTCTGGTCGGTGTAGGCCCGATGGGACACCGGGTGGGACGGCGGGCGGCCGTCGCGGCGCTGCTGTTGGCTCCGCTGCTGGCGGGCTGCGGCTCCTCCGGCGCGGCGGCGGACGCCTCGGCGCCGACCGCCGACCGGGCCCGGGCGCAGCTCCAGGAGCTGGTGGACGGCACCACCTCGGCGCTGACCCCCGCCGTCCGGTTCGCCGACGACGCGTTCCGGGCGGTGCCGCACGAGAACGCCCGCCGGGACGACGACGGCACCGCGCAGTTGACGCTGCGCCGCTACGTGCTGACCAAGGTCGCGGAGGCCAACCGGCCGCGGCTGCTGGAGCAGGTCCGGGCGTACTGGACCGGCCGCGGCTGGACGCTGACCGAGAACTCGGCGGACCAGGTGGGCGCGCGCACCCCGGACGGGACGGGCGTGACGGTCGGCATCGGCGTGCCCGGCAACGTGACAGTGGTCGCCACCGCACGGGTGAAGGACCCGGGCGCCACCGAGCCGTTCGGGCCCGCCCCGAGCCCGCTGCCCACCGGCGCGGACGGGAGCCCGGACACCCTGCCGAGGTTCACCGACCCGGGCTGGTCGTAGCGCGCGTCCGGCCGAATCCGCCGGGCGCGCCCTGGAACGCGTCCGAACCACCCACCCGGCCTCCGACCTGGACGAACCGGCCCGGACCGGGGCTGATCGGGCGTCAGAACGGGTGACATGAACGCCTTTTCCCGGGGCCCTCTGGGTCCGCGTGTCCATGCTGGCTATAGTCGCCCATGATCTAGCCGGAACGGCGGCCGGCCGAGGGGATTTCCCTCGGTATTTGGCATGCCTCCTTCCGGCATGCCCTCATGCCGTCCGGAGCCCCCGGGCCGTCGTCTGTTCCGCCGTTGACCACGGGGAGAGACGACGACCATGGCACACACGACCGGGCGGGGGCGCACCGCGCTCGTCGCCGTCATCGGCGGGGCGCTGCTGCTGGGCGGCTGCGGCATCGGGGGCTCCCACGAGAAGCAGGTGGACCTGCACGCGCTGCTGCCGGAATCGGTGCGCAAGGCGGGGGTGCTGACGGTGGGCGCCTCGTTCACCGCCGCGCCGGTGGTCTACCGCAACGACCGCAACGAGCCGGACGGGCTGGACCCGCACCTGGCGGAGAAGCTGGGCGCGGTGCTCGGCGTCCGGCTCGAACTCCAGGACGCCGGGCCGTTCGCGAACGTCCTGCCGGGCCTGATGAGCCACAAGTACGACATCGCGATGTCCGGCATCACCGACACCCGCGAGCGCGAGGAGGGCCTCGACAAGGACGGCAAGCCGACCGGCCCGGGCGTGGACTTCGTCGACTACTTCATGGCCGGCATCGGCATCGCCGTCGACAAGGGCAACCCGCAGAACATCAGCGACATCGACCACCTGTGCGGTCACACGGCGGTGGTCAAGAAGGGCACCACGCACGACGACCTGGTGCAGCGCCAGGTGAAGGTCTGCGAGCACGAGGGGAAGCCGCTGAAGGTGGTCCAGACCGACACCGACACCGCGGCGCTGGAGAAGCTCAAGGGCGCGGCGGACGCGTTCATCACCGACTACCCGAAGGCCAAGTACGCGGCGCAGACCGTCGACAACGGCGCCACCTTCCAGATCGGCGGCCCGCAGATCCAGCCCCGGCCGTTCGGCATCGCGGTGCGCAAGGAGGACGCGGCGCTGCGCGACGTGCTGATGCGGGCGATGAACCGGCTGATCACCGACGGCACCTACGACCAGGTGCTGGCCGACCACGACCTCGGGGTCGGCGCGATCCAGAACTCGGTGATCAACGGCTCGACGTGATCCGTCGCCCCGCTCAGCCCGCCCGCAGGGCCAGCACCGCGACGTCGTCGGTGAGGGTGCCGGCGTGGCGGCGGACGTCCTGGTCGAGGAAGGCGACCAGGGTGTCCGGGTCGGTGATCGGCAGCGTGCCGAGCCGGGCCGCCAGCGGGTAGAACTCGCCGTCGCCGTCCCGGGCCTCGGTGACGCCGTCGGTGTGCAGCAGCAGGCTGTGCCCGGGCGGCAGTTCGACGGCGGTGGGCTCCGGGGCCGGGCCGCAGCCGAGGTGGCCGAGGCCGAGCGGGAGGTCCTCGGCGCAGCGGACGGCGGCGGCCGTGCCCGGGGCGACCAGCAGCGGCGCGAGGTGGCCGCGGTTGATCACCTCGAACCGGTCGGTGAGCCGGTCGTGCTGGAGCAGCACGGCCGTGACGAAGAGCTCGCCGTCGCCGCGCTGCTCGGCCGCCCGACGCACCTGGCGGTCGAGTTGGGCGGCGAGTTCGGCGAGGTCGGCGGTCTCGTGGGCGGCGATCCGGAACGCGCCGATCACGTCGGCGACGGTGCGCACCGCCTCCAGGCCCTTGCCGCGCACGTCGCCCAGCAGGATCCGGGTGCCGTGCCGGGTCTCGCACACGTCGTACAGGTCGCCGCCGATGCCGAAGTCCGCCTCCGCCGGCCGGTACAGCCCGGCCGCCCGCAGACCCCCGACCCGGGCGGGGACGGGGTGCAGCACGGTGTGCTGGAGGGTGTCCGCGACGGCCTGCATCCGCACCAGGGCACAGGCCTGGCGGCGGCGCTGCCGGGCCAGGCCGGCACCCATGACGCCGGACAGCACGGTGGCCAGGTACGTCCACAGGTGGTGCTGCTCCTGGAAGTGCCCGGCCCGGGTGGCGAGCAGCGCCTGCAGGCCGACGGTGAGGGCGGTGACGCAGGCCACCAGGGCCGGGCCGCCGCTGAACGCGACGACCACCGGCAGCACCGTCAGCAGGAACCCGGCCGCGACCGAGCGCGGCACGGACTCCTCCAGCGCCAGGTCGGCGACCAGCAGCAGGATCGGCAGGGCGCGCACCCAGGTCGGGGTGCGCAGCGCCTCGGCCATCGCGGCCTCCCAGCGCGCGGTGGCCTGCCGGCCGTGCTGGCCGGGGGCCGCCTCGCCGGGGGCGACGCGGTCGGGTGCGACGGTGGGCGCGGGCATGCTGACCTCCTCGGCGGGCGCCCGGTGCGGGTGCGGGTGCGTGTCCCCTCCATCGTCCCGTGCCATCGGTCGGGACCACCCCTTGCCAAGGTCCCTACCGCTTGGGCCGTTCGGCCCGGTTCGAGCATATTTCAGCCACTTCGGTGACCTCCGTCACCCCCCGCCGTCACCCCTCGCTGTCACCCCGCGCTGTCACCCCTCGGATCCGAGGGTGACCGGCAGGGTGCGGTAGCCGCGGAGCACCAGCCGTTCGCGGCGGTCGGCGGGCCCCGCGGGGGCCAGCGCGGGGAAGCGGCGCAGCAGGGCGGGCAGCGCGGCGGTGGCCTCCAGTCGGGCGAGCTGGGCGCCGAGGCAGTAGTGCGGGCCGCCGCCGAAGCTGAGCGGCTGGCCGTCCCGGCGATCCGGGTCGAAGCGTCCGGGGTCGGTGAAGCGCCGCGGGTCGCGGTTGGCGGCGCCGATCAGCAGCAGGACGCCGGTGTTGCGCGGAACGGGTCGGCCCGCGACGGCGAGGCCGTCGGTGAGCGCCACCCGGGAGGTCAGCTGGACCGGCGAGTCGAACCGCAGCACCTCGTCCACCAGGGCGGACGGGTCGAGGGTGCCGTCGCGCAGCCGGTCGGCGACGTCGGGGTGCTCGAAGAGCAGCGCGAGGGCGTTGCCGAGCAGGTTGCCGGTGGTCTCGAAACCGGCGACCAGCAGCAGGGACAGGTTGGCGATCAGCTCGGTGTCGGAGAGCCGCTGCGGGTCGGCGTCGGCGGTCGCGACCAGCGCGCTGACCAGGTCGTCCTTCGGGTCGGCGCGTCGGCGGGCGGCCAACTCGGAGAAGTAGCGGGAGAGTTCGACGGCGGCCAGGTCGGAGGCGGCGAGCTCGTCGTCCTCGACCAGGGCCTCCAGGGTGACGGTGAGGTCGGCGGCCAGCGGGCGGAACAGGTGCCGGTCCTCGTCCGGGACGCCGAGCAGTTCGCAGATCACGCCGATCGGCAGCCGGAACGCGAAGGCGTCCAGGAAGTCCAGCGGGGCGTCGCCGTGGTCGGCGAGTTCGTCGAGCAGCCCGTCGACGGCGGCGGTGACGGCCGGGGCCAGGGCGGCGACCCGGCGGGCGGTGAAGACCGAGGAGATCAGCGAGCGCATCCGGGCGTGGTCGGGCGCGTTGCGCTCCAGGATCGACTCCCCGAGCAGGGTCTTGCCCGGGTGGTCGAGGTAGTCGGGCTCGAACTGGGCGCGCAGGGCCGGGTCGATGACGCCGAACGCGGGCGCGCGCAGGATCTCGTCGGCCTCCTCGTGGCCGGTGACCGCGACCATGAACTCGTCGGTCTGCACGACCCGGCCGAACGCGCGCAGTTGCTCGTACAGCGGGTACGGATCGCGGCGGCCCTCCGGCCCCAGCAGCTCGTTGACGATCGTGGCGACATCCATGCGGTGGCTCCCCCTGTTGGGCGGGCCGGTGCCCGCCGGTGGCTGGTCGGTTGCCTGTCGATTGCGTGTCGTTGCTTGTCGTTGCTAGTCGTGGCTTGTCGTTGCGTGTCACTGCCTGTCGATTGCCGCAACGGCCGGGCGGCACGCCCGGGTTCCCGCCGGACGGCCGGGCCGGGCGGGCGGTGGGTAGGCTGGCCGGCCATGGAGATCTGGATCAACCCGCGGTGCAGCAAGTGCCGCACCGCCCTGGGCGAACTCGACGCGGCGGGCGCGCAGTACACGGTGCGCCGCTACCTGGAGGAGCCGCCGACGGCCGCCGAACTGACCGAGGTGCTGGGCCGCCTCGGCCTGGAGCCGTGGGACGTGGCCCGGCTGGACGAGTCGGTCGCCAAGGAGCTGGGCCTGCGGACCTGGGGGCGCGAGGACGCCGACCGGGCCCGCTGGGTGGAGGCGATGGCCGCCCACCCGGTGCTGATCCAGCGTCCGATCATCACCGCCGACGACGGGTACACGGTGATCGGCCGCACCGAGGACGCGCTGAAGGACGTGCTCTCGCACTGAGCGCCGAGCGCTGAAGGCTGAGCGCCGAGTGCCGGGGCCGGGTGGTGACAGCCCGCTGACAGCGTGCTGTGAGCGGGCCCCGGCAGGCTGGGTCGGGCCACCTTCTCCTCCCGACCGGAGTACGCCATGCCCGAGCTGCCGATCCGCCGGCTGACCGTCACCGCCGTCCGCCGCCCCACCCCGCGCACCGCCCGGGTGAGCTTCGCGCTGCCGCCCGGCGAGTTCGCCCTGGCCGGGCCCGACCAGCAGGTGAAGCTGTACTTCCCGCGCCCCGGCCAGAACCGCCCCGAACTGCCCGCGGCCGCACCGGGGCAGGACCTGATGGACTGGTACCGGGCCTGCCACGCCGTCCCCGAGCACCGCCGCCCGTGGATGCGGTCCTTCACGATCCGTGCCCACGACGCCGAACTGCACACCGTGGACGTCGACTTCGTCCTGCACGGCACCGGCCCCGCCGCCGACTGGGCGGCCCGCGCCCGACCCGGCCGGGAGCTGACGATGTTCGGCCCCTCCCCCGAGTTCGCCCGCCCGTTCCCGCTCGACGGCGGCCGGCCCCTGCTGCTCGCCTGCGACGAGTCGGCGCTGCCCGCGCTGGCCACCTTCGTGGAGGCCCTGCCGGCCGGCGCCCGGGCCCACGCCTGGATCGAGACCGCCGGGCCCGAGGAGCGCCAACCACTGCTCGGCTTCGGCGAGTTGACCGCCCACTGGATCGACCGCGAGGACGCCGCGCCCGGCGAACGCCTGCTGGCCGCCGTCCTCGCCGCCGACCTGCCCGCCGACCTCTCGCACGCCTGGCTGGCCGGCGAGGCCGGCACCGTCCGCGCACTGCGCCGCCACCTGCTGGCCGACCGCCGCCTCCCCCGCCCGAACGTCCACTTCACCGGCTACTGGCGACACCGCCTCACCCAGGACGACGCCCCCACCCCCGAGGACCTCGCCGACGCCCAGGAGTTGCTTGCCCAGTACGGGAGTTGACCGCCCCGGGCCCCGCCCGCGACCGACCCGACGCCCGCCCGCGACCAGCCCTGGTACCGTCCGCCCGGTGACCACCAGCCTGTTCCAGCCGCCCCTGCTCACCCACCTCCTGGCTGCCGAGCGGATCCTGATCGCCGGTGCGGGCGGCGGCTTCGACGTCTACGCGGGGCTGCCGCTCGCCCTCGCCCTGCGCGCCGCCGGGCGCGAAGTGCACCTGGCGAACCTCTCCTTCAGCAACCTGCACGGCCTCGACCTGGACGTCTGGCAGGCCCCCGACCTGGCCCGGATCACGCCCGACGTGCGCAGCGCCGACGCGTACTTCCCCGAACGCTCGCTGGCGCGCTGGCTGCGCACCCGCCAACAGCCCGACACCGTCTGGGCGTTCCCCACCACCGGAGTCCAGCCGCTGCGCGCCGCGTACCGGGCGCTGGTCGAGCACCTGGGCATCGACGCGGTCCTGCTGGTGGACGGCGGCACCGACATCCTGCTGCGCGGCGACGAGGCCGGGCTCGGCACGCCCGAGGAGGACATGGCCTCGCTGGCCGCCGTCGCCGGCCTCACCGAGGTACCGACCCGGCTGGTCGCCTGCCTGGGCTTCGGCATCGACGCCTACCACGGCGTCAGCCACGCCCTGGTGCTGGAGAACCTGGCCGCCCTGCACCGCGGCGGCGGCGGCTACCTCGGCGCGTTCTCGCTGCCCGCCGACACCCCCGAGGCGGCGGCCTACCTGGACGCGGTGGCGCATGCCCGCGAGGAGTGCCCCGAGCACCCGAGCATCGTCCACGGCTCGATCACCGCCGCGCTGCGCGGCGAGTTCGGCGACGTCCGGTTCACCGAACGCACCGGCAACAGCGCGCTGTTCATCAACCCGCTGATGACGATGTACTTCGGCGTCACCGTCGAGGCCCTGGCCGCCCGCCACCTCTACCTCGACCGGCTGGAGAACACCGTCCTGCTGCGCCAGGTCGCCACCGCCGTCGCCGGGTACCAGGACTCGCTGCCCCGCCAACGCCCGCCGCGCGCCTACCCGCACTGAAAATCGGACTGCCTCGCCGCCGCCTCCTGTTACCGTCCGCCCGGTGACCACCAGCCTGTTCCAGCCGCCTCTGCTCACCCGCCTGCTCGCCGCCGAGCGGATCCTGATCGCCGGTGCGGGCGGCGGCTTCGACGTCTACGCGGGGCTGCCGCTCGCCCTCGCCCTGCGCGCCGCCGGGCGCGAAGTGCACCTGGCGAACCTGGCGTTCACCCACCACTACGGGCTGGACGCCGCCGTGTGGGAGGCGCCGCAGCTGGCCCGGATCACCCCCGACACCCGCTCCGCCGAGTCGAAGTTCCCGGAGCGGGAGTTGGCGCGGTGGCTGCGCGAGCACCAACAGCCGGACACCGTCTGGGCGTTCGCCTCGACCGGGGTGAAGCCGCTGCGGGCCGCGTACCGGAATCTGGTGCGCCGGCTCGACGTCGACGCGATCCTGCTGGTCGACGGCGGCACCGACATCCTGCTGCGCGGCGACGAGGCCGGGCTCGGCACGCCGGAGGAGGACATGGCCTCGCTGGCCGCCGTCGCGGGGCTGCGGTCCGTCCCCACCCGACTGGTGGCCTGCCTGGGCTTCGGCGTCGACGCCCACCACGGCGTCAGCCACGCCCTGGTGCTGGAGAACCTGGCCGCCCTGCACCGCGACGGCGGCTACCTCGGCGCGTTCTCGCTGCCCGCCGACACCCCCGAGGCCGCGCTGTACCTGGACGCCGTCGCCCGGGCCCGGGCCGCCGATCCCGGGCGGCCGAGCATCGTGCAGGGGTCGGTCGCGGCGGCGCTGCGCGGCGAGTTCGGCGATGTCGGGCTCGCCGAGCGGGTGCCCGGCAGCGAACCGTTCGTCAACCCGCTGATGGCGGTGTACTTCGGCGTCACGGTCGACGCCCTCGCCGCCCGCAACCTCTACCTCGACCGGCTGGAGGGCACCACCCAGACCCGGCAGATCGCCTCCGCCATCGCCGACTTCCGCGAGGAACTGCCCCGGCTGCGCCCCGCCCGGGCGTTCCCGCACTGACGGCCGGTCAGCCCTTGCGGGCAGCGGCGGCGATCTTCGCGGTGGTGTGGAAGAACCGCGAAGTCGCCTTTCCCCGGTAGGACTTGGGGAAGGCGGTGGCCGGGTTCCCGTTCAGCCGGCCGTTGCGGAGGTGCATCACCACGAACGCCGCGCCCCCGCTCGCGCCGATCATCTCCCAGTCGCCCTTCGGCGAGGCGACCGGCAGCCCGACCTCCGGCGGCAGCGGCTCGGACAGGAACAGCACGCACAGCCGGACGTCCTCGGTCACCTCGATGCCCGCGAACGGGTCGAGCGCGACCAGCGCCTCCACCTCCTCGACCGTCCGCAGCATCACCGGCACCGGATAGCCCAGGCCCTCCGCCAACCCGGCCTCGATCCGCGCCGTCAGCGCGGCCCGGTCGGTCTCCGCGCTGCGGAAGAACACGTTCCCGCTCTGGATGTACGTCCGCACGCCCTCCAGCCCGAAGCCCGCGAACAGCTCCCGCAGCCGGTCCATCTTCACGGTGCGGCCGCCGACGTTGACCGCCCGCAGGAAGGCGATGTAGGTCTCCATGCGCGCGAGTGTAGGACGGGCCGCCGACAATCGACGGCCGTGTCGCCGCCGCGTCGACCGACCCGACGGACATCGCGGAGGTCGAGGTGGTCGAGGTGGTCGAGGTGGTCGAACGCCGGCGGCGGCCTCCCCCGGGAGCCGGGAGGGGCCGCCGCCGACGGGCCGTCAGCCGTCAGCCGTTCGGCAGGATCACCGCGCGGCCGTTGATCTTCCCGGCGTGCAGGCGCTCGTACACGAGCGGCGCCTCGTCGATGCCGTACGTCTCGACGTGGACGTCGATCGCCCCGGCCCGGGCCAGGTCGAGCACCTCGATCAGCTCGGAGCGGCTGCCCCAGTACGGCGAGCTGACGCAGACGTCGTGGGGCAGCGCGCCGAAGCCGACGCCCAGCGTGCCGCCGCCGAGGCCGACGATGGTGACGTCGCCCTCCACCGCGACCAGCTGCCCGGCCAGCGCGGTGGTGGGCGGCGCGCCGACGAAGTCGAACACGGCCTGCGCGCCGAGCCCGGCGGTCAGTTCGCGGACCTTCGCGGCGGCCTCGCCGTCGGACAGCACCGCCTCGTGCGCACCGACGGCGCGGGCCAGTTCGAGCTTCTCCTCGGTGACGTCCAGCGCGATCACCCGGGCCGCGGTCATCGCGCGCAGCAGCTGGACGGCGACGTGCCCGAGGCCGCCGGCGCCGATCACCACGGCCGTGGAGCCGGGGAGCAGCTTCGGCAGCGACCGCTTGATCGCGTGGTACGGCGTCAGCCCGGCGTCGGTGAGCGGCACGGCGCGCACCGGGTCGAGGTCGCCGAGCGGGACCAGGTGCCGCGGGTCGTCGACCAGCAGGTACTCGGCGAGCGCGCCGGGCGCGCCGAGGCCGGGCGGCATGATGCCCAGCTCGTGCGCCCGCAGGCAGTAGTTCTCCTTGCCTTCGGCGCACTTGGCGCAGCTGCCGCAGCCCCACGGGCCGTACACGGCGACCGACTCGCCCTCGGTGAACCCGGTGACGCCCGCGCCGAGCGCGGCGATCGTGCCGACGCCCTCGTGGCCGAGGGTCAGCGGCAGCGGGAACGGCAGCCGGTCGGCGGGCCAGCTCATCACGGCGATGTCGGAGTGGCAGACGCCGGCGGCGGTGACCTTCAGCAGGACCTGCCCGGGGCCGGGTTCGGGGTCGGGGACGGTGACCACCTCGGGGTGGCCGCCGACGGTGCGGTACTGGACTGCCTTCATGACTCGTTGCCCTCTCTCGCGAAGCGTCCTGGCGTCCTGGCGTCCCGGCGTGTTCGGCGGCCGGTCAGCGGGCGGAGTAGCCGCCGTCGACCAGGTGGTAGCTGCCGGTGACGTAGGACGCCCGGTCGGAGAGCAGGAACGCGGTGAGTTCGGCGACCTCCTCGGCGCGGCCGAGGCGCCCGGCGGGGTGCAGCGAGATCAGCAGGTCGCGCGCGGCCGGGTCGGTGTCCTTCAGCAGCGGGGTGTCGATGAAGCCGGGGCCGACCGCGTTGACCCGGACGCCCTGCGGGGCGTACTCGATCGCGGCGGTCTTGGTCAGGCCGACCACGCCGTGCTTGGCGGCGACGTACGCGGGCGAGCCGGCGAAGCCGTTGGTGCCCAGGATGGAGGCCATGTTGACGATCGCGCCGCCGCCCGCGGCGAGGATCTCCGGCAGTTCGTAGCGCATCGAGTAGAAGACGCCGTCCAGGTTGGTGGCGAGCACCCGCCGCCAGTCCTCCGGTTCGTACGCGCCGGTGGGGGCGATCGCGCCGCCGATGCCGGCGTTGTTGACGGCCAGCGAGAGCGGGCCGAGGCCCTGCACGGTGGCGCGGACGGCGGCCTCGACGGACGCCGGGTCGGTGACGTCGACCTGCACGGCGAGCGCCTTGGCGCCCGTCTTCACGAGGGCGGCGGCGGCCTCCCGGGCGCCGTCCAGGTTCCAGTCGGCGACGGCGACCTGCGCGCCGCGCTCGGCGAGCAGGGTGGCGACGGCCAGGCCGATGCCGGAGGCGGCGCCGGTGACGAGAGCGGTGCGGCCGGTGAACTCCTGTGCGGTCATGGGTGGTTGGTCCTTTCGTGCGCCGCGGCCCGGGGCGGGCGCGGGTGGTGCGGGAGGTGCGGAGGTGTCTGACGGGTCGGTCAGCGCGGGGGTTCGGCCGCGGCCAGGTCGAAGGCGCGGTCGATCAGGGCGGGCAGGTCGCCCGCCGGGTCGCGCACCCAGGTGCGGGTGGCGGCGTGCAGGGCGACGACGCCGAGGCCGACGGCGACGGCGGGCCGCAGGTCGGTCTCGGGGTGCAGGCCGAGCCGGGCGGCGACCAGCCGGATCGACCGCTCCTCCTCGGCGACGGCGATCCGCCGGTAGGCGGCGGTCAGCGCGGGCTCCTCGTCGATCAGCGCGAACAGCGCGCGCATGCCGGGGCGGCGGTGCCAGGCCGGGTGGTCGCCGTCGTGCAGCCAGCCGGCGACGGCGGCGCGGTAGGCGGCGACCGGGGTCTCGGCGGCGGGCCGGGCGGCGAGGCGCTCGTTGATCCGGGCGAAGTCGGCGCGCAGCGAGTCGAGGACGGCGTCCTCGCGGGACGGGAAGTAACGGCTGAAGGTGCGCCGGGAGACGTCGGCGGCGTCGGTGACCTGCTCGACGGCGAGGGCGGCGAGGCCGTGCTCCAGGGTGAGGCGCAGCGCGGCGTCGGCCATCGCCTCGCGGGTGCGGCGGGCCTTGCGGTCGCGCCGCCCGGGCGCGGCCGGGGCCTGCTGCGGGACCACGGCCTGCGGCTGCTCGGTGCTGCTCATGCGCTCACCCTACTCCCGAAAATGTCCCGACGGGACATGAGTCCCGCCGGGACATCCACGGCGCGGGCGTCAGGGCTCGGCTGCCAGGGCTCGGGCGTCAGGGCGCGGGCGTCAGGGCGCGGGCGTCAGGGCGCGGGCGTCACTGCCCCGCCGGCCCCCACAGGCGGTCGGTGCAGCGGGCGTAGGTGTCGCGCCAGTGCGGCCAGTGGCGGGCGATCTCGTCGTCGCAGTCCGCCAGCAGGCGGTCGACCTGAACCGGGTCGACGCCTTCGAGCAGCCAGACCAGCGCGTCCGACGCGGACGGCCCCTCGGCGAGGCGCAGCAGGTCGAGCAGCTCGGGCAGGGTGCCGATCCGGGAGCCGGGCTGGAAGACGTCGGCCATCCGCGGCAGCAGCTGGCGCTCCTCGATCCGCAGGTGGGTCTCCACCCGGGCGGCGAGTTCCTCCACCGCGTAGGAGACCGGCCAGGAGCTGGCGGGGTCGCGGGTGGCGATGCCGACCAGGGTGGTGGTGCGGGTGAAGCACTGGTCGAGGTTGTGGTGGTCGGACTCCAGCCAGTTGAGCAGCAGCCGGAGTTCGGGTGCGAAGCGGCGCAGCAGCGGCCACAGCCGGGCGTCCTGCTGCTCGTGGTGGCAGGTGACCATGGCGGTCACGAAGTCCCAGTGCCGCTTGAGGGCGAGTGCGCTCTCGTGGTCGTCGGGCTGGAGCAGTCGCAGGGCCTGCGGGATCCGGGCGAGGTCGCGGCGGACGGCGGCGTGCACCAGGCGCAGCCCGGCGAACGGGATGGTTTCGACCACCGGCGCGACGGGGATCTCCTCGCGCGGGGCGGGAACGGTCATGGGGCCGACGGGCAGCAGGTGGCGGGACATGGCGCTCTCTTCACGGCTGGCTGGGGCTGGCCGGAGCGGGGGCCGCGGTTGCGGCGCCCCGGTCCAGTTCTCCGGTCCACGGGTTCCAGGGTGGGAGCAGTGCATCAGGGTCGAATGAACGACCGATTGATGTGCAGGTCAGCGCGTTTCCGGGGCGCTTTCTGCACGCTCGGGAGGTCAGTCGGACTCCGGTCCGGCGGTGTTGGCGGTCAGCCATTCCAGGGTGTGCGGGATCATCTTCTTGAAGTCGGAGGTGAGGTGCTTGCCGCCGGGCTGCTCGTAGTACTCGACGGTGGTGGGCGCCTTGGCCTTCTCGACCCAGTTCTTGACGATCTTGGTCTCGTACGGGTTGGCGCCGCCCGCGGTGGCCAGCATCCGCACGTCGGCGGCGCCCTCGGCGATCAGCTTGTCGGGGCTGTTGGCCTGGCGTTCCTGCTCGTGGCCCTTCCACAGCGGCGAGTCCGGGTTCCAGTAGCCGTCGATCGGCACCGCGGCCTTGAAGACGTCGGGGTGCTGGAGGGCGAGCTTGGCGCTGCAGAACGCTCCGGTGGAGGCGCCCATCACGGCCCAGCCGTCGCGGCCCTTGACGGTGCGGAAGTTGGCGCGGACGAAGTCGGGGATGTCCTCGGACATCCAGGTGCCGATCTTCGGCTGGCCGGGGATGTCGGCGCACTCCAGGGCCTTGGACTCGTTGGAGTCCAGGTTCTGCACCGGCATGATCATGATGAACGGGTGGGCCTTGCCCTGCGAGACCATCTGCTGGTCGATCTCCTGGATCGGCAGCTGGTTGTCGGTCCAGGTGTTGTAGCCGGCGCTCTGCCCGCCCGCGTACAGGGTGAGCACCGGGAAGCCGGTCTTGGCGTACTTCGGGTCGTTGTACTGCGGCGGCAGCCAGACCCACACCTTGCCGCTGACGCCGGACTTGGCACCGGCCAGGGTGGTCATCATGATCGGTCCGGCGGCGGTGTCGCGGACCTTGGACAGCTGCGCGGCCGGGCCGGTGGGCATCAGCACCTTGGACGGCTTGGGCGGTGCGCTGCTGGTCTGTGCGGTGGACGGCGGCTGGTTGCCGCCTACGGTCGCGGCCTTGGCGTCGCCGGAGGTTCCGGTGTCGCTGCCGCAGGCGGCCAGCGGAGCGGCGAGGACGAGCAGGGCGGCGGCGGTCAGCAGGCGGCGGACGGCAGGACGGGGTTGCGGCAGCACGGGGCGGTCGGTCTCTCCGGGTGGGGGCCGACCCGGCAGCCGGGAGGGGCCCTGGTCATTGGGCGTGGCCGGGGCCGCCGCGCGCTGATGGCCGACGCTCCCCGGGAACGGGCCGCGGCCGCACGACGAGGGTGCGGCTGTTGGGCCGTTCGAGATCCTATGACGTACCGCCCGGGGCCCCGGTTGCGCGGGGGTGAACAACCCGCCGCACGACGGGTGCAGCCCCCGCCGATCGGCGGGGGCTGCACGCTCGCGGGCGCCGGGTCAGGGGCGCCAGGTGTCGTTCAGCGTGACCTTGCCGCTCGCCGGGACGGTGGCGGTGCGGTTGGCGCCGCTCTCCCAGGTGACGTTGCCGGCCGCGTCCTTGCGCAGGTACTTGTACTGGATCGCGGCGCCGGCGGGAAGTGCCACGTCGAGCTTCCACACCGGGTAGGCCGCCGAGTCCAGCAGCAGCGCCTTGGAGGTGTCCCAGCCGCCGAGCGCGGCCGCGTCGCCGACCAGGTAGATGTTCTGGCCGAACGAGGTGGTGGCGTTCACCGCGAACGAGGCGCCGGGCGCGGTGCTCGCGGCGCCGGCGCCGACGTACAGCGCGACGGCGTCGCCCGCGCCGACCGAGGCGGTGAACTTTCCGTCCGGGCCGACGGTGTAGGTCGGGCCGGAGCAGCTGCCGCCGTTCGGGTCGCCGTGCTGGACGTCGCAGTAGACGCCGGCGGGCAGCGAGGTCTGGAAGGTCTGGGTGATCGCCGAGGTCTCCCGGTTGATCGCCACGTAGCCCTTGGTCCCGCGGCCGAAGGCGATCGCGTTGTTGCCGTTGGACCACCAGTTGGTCATCGCGGTCCCGGCCACGGTGTTGCGGAAGCCGACCATGTTGGCGACCTGCCGCCAGGCGTGGACGCAGTTCCAGCCGTTCTGGTAGCAGGCGGTGACGGAGCCTCCGTTGGGCGGGCCGTCGTCGTTGCCGTTGAACGCGTAGCCGGAGTAGACGTTCGGCGAGCCGTACGGGTGGGCCAGCATGAAGACGTTGGCCAGCGTGTAGGTCGAGCCGTCCTTGTAGGTGAGGGTGGAGCCGTTGCGCTCGGTGTCCCAGTTGTCGACGAAGGTCCGCGCCTGGGCGGAGGCGAGCAGGCCGCTGCCCCAGCTCTGCAGGTCGGATATCCGGCCGCCGTTGAAGGCGCTCTTCAGCCACGTCCCGGAGCGGAACTCGTCCACGTCGCCGGTGCCGGTGTACTCGGAGGGCTGGACCGCCTCGCCCGCGCCGTAGATGACCTCCTGCACCCAGTACGCGTTGGGGTTGCTCATCTTGGCCTTGATGGCGGCCAGGTCGGTCGCGGCCATGTGCTTGGCGGCGTCGATCCGGAAGCCGTCCACGCCGAGCGAGAGCAGGTCGCTGAGGTAGTTGGCGATGGTCTGCTGGACGTACGCGGAGCCGGTGTTGAGGTCGGACAGGCCGGCCAGCTCGCAGTTCTGGACGTTGCCGCGGTCGCCGTAGTTGCTGATGTTCGTCCGGCAGCCGTGGAAGTCCTGGTCCTGGTAGTAGCCCGGGTAGGTGTACTTCGTGTAGACGGTGCCGCCGGTGCCGGTGCCGCTGCCCGCGCTCATGTGGTTGATCACCGAGTCGGCGAGCACCTTGACGCCCGCGTTGTGGCAGGTGGTGACCATGTTCTTGAACGCGGTGCGGTCGCCGAGCCGGCCGGCGATCTTGTAGCTGACGGGCTGGTAGGAGGTCCACCACTGGGCGCCCTGGATGTGCTCCTGGGGCGGGGAGACCTCGACGAAGCCGTAGCCCTTGGGGCCGAGGGTGTCGGTGCAGGCCTTGGCCACCGAGTCGAACTTCCACTCGAACAGGGTGGCGGTGACGCCCTTGCTGCCCGCGGGGGTGGCGGCGGCGGTCGGGGCGAGCGAGAGCCCGGCGCCGGCCGAGAGGCCGAACGCCGCGAGGGCGGCGCAGGCGGCGAGGGCGCGCTTCCTGCGGGTGGGGGCAGGGGTGAGCACGGGAGCACTCCTGGGGGGGGAGCCCGGCCCGCGGACGCAGGTCGCGGCCGGGAGGCGGCAGGGTGGGGGCCGCGACGGCTGCGGTGTTGGGGCCGCCCGCGCGGAGAGGGTGGGAGTCACTACTGCAAGATGCTGCAAGGGGGTTGAAACTTGCTGGAATCTTGCATTGGCATGACCATATTGTCGGCCCGTACCACCGTCAAGGGAGGCTGCGACCCGTTCCGGGCCCGGAAAACGGCAGCGCCGGACCACCACTGACAGTTCGTCAACGGCGGACCGGCGCAGAAGAGAACAGCGGCTAGCGCTCCAGCTGCTCCTCGATCACGTCACAGGCGCGGGCGGTGCCGCCCTCGCTCTTCGCGCGGGCGCTCAACTCCCGCAGGCGGTCGGCCACCTGGGCGTCCCCGACCAGCTCGGTGAGCGCCGACCGGAGTGCCTCGGGCGTGGCGTCGGCGGTGTCCAGCCGGCGGGCCACGCCGAGCTCGACCAGGCGGTCGGCGTTCATGAACTGCTCGGCGGCCTGCGGCACCGCGATCATCGGCACGCCCGCCAGCAGCCCTTCGCCGCAGCCGCCCATCCCCGCGTGGGTGACGAACGCGTCGGCCTGGTCGAGCACCGCGCGCTGCGGCACCCAGGAGTGCACCTCGACGTTGGCCGGGATCTCCCCCAGCTCCGCCGGGTCGGTGTGCTTGCCGACCTGCAGGACCACGTGCCAGCCGGGCCGGTCGCCGAAGGCGGCCAGGCAGTTCCGGTAGAACGCGGGCTGCCGGGTGAACGCCGAGCCGAGCGACACCAGCAGCACCTTCTCCGCCCCGGCCGGCCGCTGCCAACTGCCCTGCTCCGCCCACAGGTCGAAGCACGGACCGACGAACTCCACCGCCTTGCGGTCGACCCGGTCGGCGTGCGGCTGCATCGCCTCGGTGATCATCGCGACGGCGCGGGCGGGCTTGCCGGAGAACGCGTCCACGTCCACCGTGGTGGCGCCGCTGCCGGCCAGCCACTCGGCGAACAGCCCGAAGTAGGCGTCCGCGCCGGGCAGTTGCCGGATCTGGCTGCCGATCTCTTCCTGGTAGCCGTCCCAGCCGACCAGCGTCGGCGAGAGCTGGACGATCGGCCGCCCCTGCGCCTCGGCGAGCGCCCGGGCGGCGTACGCGCCGATGTCGTACAGGTAGACGTCGGCCGGGTCGGCGTCGTAGTGCGCGTGCAGCCGGGGCAGCATCGCGATGGCGTCCTCCAGGAAGACCCGCATGGCGCCGATCGGGTCCTCCGGCCAGTCGTGGTCGGCGACCGGCAGGTTGGACGGGTACGGGACGAGCTCGGCGCCCGTGGGCGCGATCAGCTCGGCCACCGACGGGTCGTTGACGTACGTCACCCGGTGGCCGCGGGCGACGAGTTCGCGGATCACTTCGAGGCTCGGGCGGACGTGGCTGACGGCCGGGATGCCGATCATGGCGATATGGGCACGACGAGTCATGGGGAATGCACCTGCTTCCGGTCTACGGGAGGAAAGAGGACACCGCACCACCGACGCGCGGCCCTGCAAGGGGGCGTCGGGGCGTGCGGGACGCGAGGCTCGGGGCGCTGCCCCGGCCGCGTCAGCCGTAGATCTGGTGGAAGAAGGACATGCCGGGACACTAACCCGCCCGCCCGGCCCGGCGCACCTCATTTAATTCCGGCCCGCGGAAGCATGATTGACGGTTCGTCACACAGCGCAAAAAGCGCCGGTGCCCGGCAGCCGAAGCGGCTGCCGGGCACCGGTCACTGAGGGTGTGTCAGCTGGTCTGGATCGCGGTGTCGTCGACCACGAAGGAGGTCTGCAGCGAGACGTCCTCGACGGCGTTGAACTTCACCGTGACGGTCTGACCGGCGTAGGCCGACAGGTCGATCGTCTTCTGGGCGTAGCCGGTGTTCTTGTCCAGGTTGGAGTACGTGGCGACCGAGGTGCCGTTGACCGTGACGGTCATCTTGTCGTACGCCGTGCTGGTGGTGGTCTCAGCGGTGTCGATGTGCAGCCAGAAGCTCAGCGACGCCTTGCAGCCCGACGGGATGGTGACGGTCTGCGAGATCGAGTCGGTGTGGCTGGAGCCGTAGCCGTCCATCCACGCCTTCCACGAACCGCCGTGCGCGGCCTGCGAGGTGGAGTTGTCGACCACGCCGCTGCTGGTGGTCCACGGCGCGGCGGTGCCGGTCTCGAAGCCGGGGTTGCCGAGCAGCTGGGCCGGGGTGCAGCTGCCGCCACCGCCGCCGCTGACGGTCCAGGTGAAGGACACCGAGCCGGTCTTGTTGGCGGAGTCCTTCGCGGTGACGGTCACGTTGTAGGTGCCGGCCGCGGTGGCGGTGCCGGTGATCTTGCCGGTGGCGGCGTCGATCGACAGGCCGGTGGGCAGGCCGGTCGCCGAGTAGCTCAGCGGCGCGGTGCCGCCGGTGGCGTTGATCTGCAGGCTGACCGAGGCGTTCAGCGCGGTGGTCTGGTTGCCGGGGCTGGTCACGGTCGGGCCGCCGGTGCTGGGCACCGAGCCGACGTTGACGGCCGCCCAGGCGGTCGCGGTGGCGTTGTACTCGGCCGAGTTGGCGCCGTACAGGTCCGTGGCGGCGGACAGCATGCCGGCCCGGGCGTTGGCGTAGTTGGTGGTGGAGGTCCAGTACGTGGTCAGCGCCCGGTACCAGATGGCGGCGGCCTTGTCGTGGCCGATGCCGGTGACCGGGATGTTGTTGAAGGTCGGCGAGTTGTAGTTGACGCCGTTGATCACCTTGGCGCCGCTGCCCTCGGACAGCAGGTAGAAGGCGTGGTTGCCGACGCCGGACGAGTAGTGGACGTCCTTGTTGCCGACCGTGGAGGACCAGTTGTCGGCCGAGGACCCGTCCTTCGACGGCTGGTCCATGTACCGCAGCGGCGTGCCGTTGCCGTTGATGTCGATCAGCTCGCCGACCAGGTAGTCGGGGTTGTCCTTGGCGATGTTGGCGTACCACTCGACCATGTTGCCGAACACGTCCGAGGTGGCCTCGTTCAGGCCGCCGGACTCGCCCGAGTAGTTCAGGTTGGCGGTGGCGGCGGTGACGCCGTGCGTCATCTCGTGGCCCGCGACGTCGAGTTCGGTCAGCGGGTGGGTGTTGCCCGAGCCGTCGCCGTAGGTCATGCAGAAGCAGCTGTCGTCCCAGAAGGCGTTGACGTAGTTGCTGCTGTAGTGGACCCGGCTGTACGCGCCGACACCGTCGTTGCGGATGCCGTTGCGGCCGAAGGTGTCCTTGTAGTAGTCCCAGGTCTTCGACACGCCGAAGTGGGCGTCGACGGCCGCGGACTCCTTGTTGGCGGCGGTGCCGTCGCCCCAGGTGTCGGTGGACTTGGTGAACAGGGTGCCGTTGCCGCTGGTCCCGTTGTTCATGTTGGTGGTGTACATCCCACCGCGGGTGGTGTCCTTCATCTGGTACGTCGAACCGGACAGCGAGGTGCCGATGGTGACGTTGCCGACGAAGACGCCGGTGCCGGTGCCGGTCTCGATGCCTTCCCACTTCTGGATGACGTCGCCGCTGGTGGCGTCGGTGAGCACGTGCAGCTTGCTCGGGGTGCCGTCCTTCTGGACGCCGGAGACGACGGTCTCCCAGGCCAGGCGCGGGTTGTTGTCCGCGGCCCAGACCACCAGGCGGGGCGCGGTCTCCACCGAGGAGTTGGACTCGGCGGACAGCGCGGTCGCCTGGCCCTTGGCGGCGGCCAGCTTCGGCGTGGTGGACAGGCCGTTCAGCGAAGCCGAGGAAGCCCGGTCGACGCCCTTGGTGGAGCCGTTCGCGGCCTGGTGGACGACCATGTCGCCACCGAGGACGGGGAGTCCGTTGTAGGTGCGCTCGTAACGGATGTGCTGGGTTCCGTCGGCGTCCTTGCTGGCGTCCTTGACCACCAGCTTCTCGGCCGAGCCCAGGCCCAGGCCCTGCGCGGTCTGGACGGCACGGGAACCCGCGTCCGAGATGAGCTGAGCGCGCCCGGCGGCCGCCTGCTGGCCGGCGACCTGCGCCGCCGCGGACGGGCCCGCGGGGGCGGCCTGGGCCACCGCGACCGGGATCGCGGTCACGAGCAGGGCGGTGGTGGCCGCCAGGGCGGCCATGCTCACGCGGGCATGCGTGTAGCGAGACATACAGACTCCTTTACCGACCGTCGCGGGGTCACGAGCGGTGGAGAGAATCTGGCCGCGGTTGCGGCGCAGCGGGGGCCCCAGCCGCCGGTAGCGGCTCGGGGTGCGGTGCACGTACGCGGTGCAGCGTTGCTGCGGCTGCCAGTGGCCTGGGGAAGGCTCCACCGGCAGGGAGTTGGGGCTACCTGTCTTCGCAGCGAGGGGAATCGTGGCAGCAAACACCCTACGAATGACAGATGCATGCCACGGATTGACTCATTTATGACCGCCCTACAAGCGGCCCAAGACCCCCCCATGGTCCGGCATTTGGGACGCCACCGGGGAGACCCCCGCGGCAGCGAAGATCATAGCGATGCTTTTCGGCCAACCCGCCACGGGGTCCCACCCGGAGGTAGGACCCCGGTTACCGACGGGGAACCATTACTTCTGGACGAACACCGCGACCGTCCGGCCCGGGACCGTGAAGGTGCCCGTGGCCGGGTCGAATGCTGCCTGCCGAACCACCGGATCGCCGCCCCTGACCTGCACTTGATGCAGCGTCTGCGCGGTGCCGCGCAGTCCCGTGACGGTCTGGGCCTGGGCGGTCGGGGTGGCGTTGAAGACCACCGTGAGGCCCTTCTCGGCGCCCTTCAGCCCGGTGCCGTCCAGGTGCATGGTGATCACGCCCGGGTTCTCGCCCGCGGTGCCGGACAGCGGGAAGGACACCCGGCGCTGCACCTCCGCGGCGCTCGACAGCGAGAACAGCGGCGAGGACTGACGGATCCTCAGGAACTGCTGGTAGAGGGCGGTGCTGGCGCCCGTCTCGTTGCAGCCCATGCGGAGCTTCGGGTCGGCCAGCAGCTGCTTGTCGCGGGCCCACATCTCCTGGTTGTCGGCCGCCATCGGCAGGCCGCGGCCCCAGCCGTTGCCCAGCGTGCAGTCCCAGTTGATGGCGTTGAACCAGTCGCCGGAGTCGAAGGAGTTGGCGTCCAGCGACTTGGAGCGCAGCAGGTCGCTGCCGGCCTGGGCGAAGCCCGGGCCCTGGCTCAGGGCGGTCAGCGACAGCCCCAGCGCCTGCATCCGGGCCCGGTCGGCGGGCGAGGTGCCCTGCGGCAGCTTGAACGCGAGCGCGTCGTACAGGTCGGCGTTGTCGTGCGCGTCCAGGTACTCCACCGCCTCGCCCGGGTTCGCCGCGTAGCCGGTCGGCGAACCGTTGTAGTCGACTCCCTTGCCGGTGACGGACTTCCCGCCGGAGTCGGTGAAGGCGTAGCCGGCCAGGTTGCCGGTCAGGCCGACCTTGATCTGGTCCATCTCGTGCAGCAGCCGGGCCTTCTGCTCCGCCGGACTGCCGTTGTCGGCCGAGCCGTTCGGGTCGGTGAACAGGCCGGAGGCGAAGCCCTGCTGCGGCGCCGAGGACAGCATGAAGTTGCCGCCGCGGCCGGCGTCCCGGATCCGGTCGTTGAAGGTCGCGATGCCGGTGCCGGCCATGTTGAGCTGGGTGGCCTGGACGAACCGCGCGTCGTTGGCGACGGTCCCGAAGTTCCAGCCCTCGCCGTACAGGAAGACGTTCTTCCCGTCCACGCCGTCCTTCTGCGGGGTGAGCGTGCCGAGCGCCGACTGCACGTCCAGCATGGTCGACTTCGGGTCCAGGCCCATCAGGTCGAACCGGAAGCCGTCCACCCGGTACTGCCGGGCCCAGGTGACCACCGAGTCCACGATCAGCTTGTTCATCATGGCGTGCTCGGGCGCGGTGTCGGCGCAGCACGAGTCGGCGGTGACCTTGCCGCTGTCGCTGAGGCGCTGGTAGTAGCCGGGGACGACCTTGTCGAGCACCGAGTGCTCGTCCTGCCCGGCCGCCGCGGTGTGGTTGTACACCACGTCGAGCACCACCCGCAGGCCCGCGTCGTGCATCGCCTGCACCATCTCGCGGAACTGCACGGTCCGCGCCGTCCCGTTCGGGTCGGTGGCGTACGAGCCCTCGGGGACGGTGTAGTGCAGCGGGTCGTAGCCCCAGTTGTAGGCGTCGTCGGACTGCACCGCCGCCACGCACTCCTGCTGCTTGCTCGAATCGGCGGGCAGCGCGGCCAGGTCGCAGGCGGGGAGCTTCTGGTCGGCCCGGTTCTCCCGGATGGTGGCGATGTCGAAGGTCGGCAGCAGGTGAATGGTCGTCACCCCGGCCGCGGCGAGCTCCTTGAGGTGCTGCATGCCCGCGGACTTCGACTGCGTGAACGCCAGGTAGGTGCCACGCTCGTCGGCCGGCACGGTGGCGTCGGCGGCCGAGAAGTCCCGCACGTGCAGTTCCTGGATCTGCTGCTTGACGGCCGGTATCGCCGCCGGGCTGCGGTGCTGGTCCCAGCCCTTGGGCTTGGTCGCGGCGGCCGACAGGTCGGCGACCAGGCTGCGCTTCGAGTCGGCGGCCAGCGCCGTCGAGTACGGGTCGGTGACGGTGTTGGTGACCGTCTTCTGCACGCTGGGCGCCCACACCTTGACCTGGTACAGGTAGTACTTGCCGTCCAGCTCCTTGGCGTCCTTGGTCAGCGACCACACGCCGGACGCCTCGTCACGCCTCAGCGGCACGGTCTTCGGCGTGCCGCCGCTCGCCCGGTCGAACAGCTGCACCGCCACCTCGGTCGCGGTCGGCGCCCACAGCGAGAGCGCCACCTGGCGGTTGCTGCCGTTGCCCCGGCCCGGGCCCGTGTACACCGGGCCGAGTTGGGCCTTGGCGGCCTTCCCCGCGTACAGGTCGTCGAGGACGCCGGGGATCTGCACGCCGGTGGCGGCCAGCGCCGCGCCGTTCGGCAGGTGCTCGGCGAAGACCAGCTGGCTGCGCAGCGCGTCGGTGACCCGCCCGGCGTCGCGCGCGTCGACGGTGAACGCCCGGTAGCCCGACAGGTGCGGGAACTTCGCCTTCTGGGCGTCCGTCAGCCCGGCGGCCGGGTTGAGCCGGATCCAGTGGCCGGGCTTGGACAGCACGCCCTGCTCGACGCTCAGCCCGCCGGCCGGGTCGTAGATCAGCTGGGCGCTGGTGCCGCCCTTCAACTGGGCGTCCGCCGCACCATAGTTGGCCGGCACCACGACGGTCTTCGCGTCGATCCACTGGGCCTTCGCGGAGCCCAGGTCGAGCTGCGAGGAGGCGCCGGCGGTCTGCGGCAGCAGGTAGCCCTCCTGGCCGCCGATGACCCACACCTCGCGGCCGGAGGTGGCGAAGTTCAGCGACTGGTCCTGCGGCAGGTCCTTGTCGTTGCCGTTGTGGATGATGTAGCTCAGGCTGGTCGCGCCCTCGGCCAGCGGCACCTCGAACACCGCGCCGAACGCGTCCTTGCGGGCCGGCATCAGCGGGTTGCCCCAGTCGGTCGGGGTGGCGGCGCCGGTCCAGTCGTGCAGGCCCCAGCCGTCGTAGTTGCCGTCCGCGCGCCGGTAGTGGATGACCGCCTTGCCCTCCGGCACCGGCTGCGCGCCGTCCGGGTTCGCGGTACGGACGGCCGGGTCGCCCTCCTTGATCCACACCTCGCCGGTGGCGGAGATGTCGATGTGCCGGTCCTGCTCGACGTCCTTGGCGCCGCCCTTCTCGACCACGAACCCGACGTCGGACGCCCCGCCCTTCAGCTTCACGTACGCGAACGCGCCGTACGCGTCCCGTCCGACGAAGCCGTGCCCGTCCGGCCAGGTGGTGCCCTCGCCGTCGGCGATGTCGCCCCAGGTGTAGAGGTTCCAGCCGTCGTAGTCGCCGTCCCGCCGCTGGTAGTGCACCACCGCGTACGGCCGCGTCACGGCGCTCGGCGCGGGCGTCGGCGCCTGCTGCCCGGTGGTGAACTGCCCACTGGCGGAGGCCAGTCGGCCCGCCGAGTCCTGCACCACGGCCTTGAACCGCACCACCGTGCCCGGCGCGACCCCGTCCAGGTTCTGCGTGACGCGGTACACCCCGTTGTCGGCGGTGCCCAGCGTCTGCCACGGCCCGTTGCCGACCTGCGCGGCGAACGTCACCCGGTCGAAGCCGCCGCCGGGCACGCTCGCCCCGAGCGCCACCGTCCCGTACGAGCCGTCGGCCGGTGCGTTCACCGTGATCGACGGGCCCGCCGCCGGCTTGGCGAGCTTGTGCTTCGCCTTCAGCACCAGCGAGGACATCGCCGGCACCGTCACCGTCACCTTGCCGTCCGCGCCGCTGGTGACCTTGCCCTGGAACCCGTACAGGCCGGCGAAGTCCATGCCCGCCGAGAAGGTGTCCAGCGTGACGGTCTTCGCCTCGGCCGCGTTGTTCACCGCCACCAGGTACTCCACCTGGTCCTTGGCGTCGATCCGGGAGAACGCGTACACGCCCGGCCCGTCCGCCGCGTACCGCTCCACCTGCGCGCCGTCGGCCAGCGCCGGGTGGTCCTTGCGCAGCTTCGCCAGCCCGGCGATCCCCCGGTACAGGGCGCCGTCCTTGCCGTACCGGTCCATCGAACCGGACGCCCCGCCGATCACCGGGTCGCTGTTGTACGAGTCGGTCTTCGAGGCGAACATGTCCTGCCGGGCGTCCTTGTCGCCGCCCGCGCCGGTGAAGCCCTGCTCGTCGCCGTAGTACACCACCGGCTGCCCGCGGGTCAGGAACTGCAGCTCGTTGGCCAGCCGGTCCTTGGCCAGCAGCGCCTGGTCCGACGCCCCCGGGTTGTCGCTCCGCAGGAACGACCCGAACCGGCCCATGTCGTGGTTGCCGAGGAAGGTCGGCAGCTCGTACGCGTCGGTGTCGGCCGTGGTGTACCGGTAGTCCTGCGCGTACAGCTCGCTCAGCGCCTTCGCCGAACCGTTCTGCGACACGTACTTCCGCGCCGCCTCCTGGAACGCGAAGTCCAGCGTCGCCTGCAGCTTGCCCTTGGTGACGTACGGCGACGTCACCGCCGGGTCGCCCGAGTACACCTCGCCGAACATGAAGAACTTCTTGTTGCCCTGCTGCGCCGCGAACTTCTTCAGCGCCGGCGCCCACTGCTCCCAGAACGCCAGGTTCACGTGCTTCACGGTGTCGATCCGGAAGCCGTCCACCCCGGTCTCGGCCACCCACTTCCGGTAGATGTCCGCCATCCCTGCGACGACCTTCGGGTTCTGCGTGTCCAGGTCGTCCAGGCCGGAGAAGTCACCCTCGGTCGCGGACTCGCCGACGAAGGTCGAATTGCCCCGGTTGTGGTACAGCGCCGGGTCGTTCAGCCAGGACGGGGTCTTCGCCTTCGCGTCCGCCGGGCTCCGGAACACCGGGGTGTAGGGGAACGAGTCCTTCGACACGCTCGGCCACTGCGCCCGCGCGTCGGCCACCGCCGTCTCGTCCACCGGATTGCCGTCCGCGTCCAGCGTCGGGTACGCACCGGCCGAACGGTAGTCGTACGTGCCCTCCGCGTAGTCGATGACGTCCGCGGTGTGGTTGGTGATGACGTCGAAGAAGACCTTGATGCCGCGCCGGTGGGCCTTGTCGATCAGCTCCTTGAGCTGCTCGTTGGTGCCGAAGTGCGGGTCGACCTGGGTGAAGTCGGTGATCCAGTAGCCGTGGTAGCCGGCCGAGGCGTCCGCGCCCGTGCCCTGCACCGGCTTGTTCTTGAAGATCGGCGCCATCCAGATCGCGGTGGTGCCGAGGTCCTGGATGTAGTCGAGCCGGTCGATCAGGCCCAACAGGTCGCCGCCGTGGTAGAAGCCCTTGTCCGCCGGGTCGAAGCCGTTGTCCAGCCGACCGCCGGTGCTGCCGTCCGGAAGTTTGGCCCCGACGTCGTTGCCGGTGCTGCCGTTGGCGAACCGGTCGGGCAGCACGAAGTAGAACTGCTCCCGGGTCAGGTCGTGCCGGGCGGCGGTCGCCGCCAGCGCCGCGTCCGACGGCGGGGCCGGCGCGACGGGCGCGGCCGACGCGAGCGGCACGGCGCCCAGCGTCGCGGCGATCAGCGAGGCCGCCACCAGGACGGAGGCCCGTCCGGGACGGCGGTACGGGGTGGTGCGGCGCGGGGAACGGGCTTGGGCGTCGGCCACGACAGGGCTCTCCCTTGGGGCGCTCGGGCAGGGTGGGTGGCGTGGAACCTAGCGTCCTGCAAGATGTTTCAGCAAGATGCGAAAGCCCTTCCGGGCACGAGTCGTACCGAGTCGTGACCTGAGCCCGCCCGCCCCACACCCGCCCCACACCCGCACCCCGCCCGCCCCACGCCCGCCCCACGCCCGGCCTCCGACCGGCCTCCGGGCACGAACAAGACCCCGGTTCGACCCCTGGTAACCCGCGCGCCACAATGGAGCGCATGCGCCTCGAGAACCGACCGACCCCTACCCCCGTAGGGGGACAGTCGGTGAAGAATCCCCAACCAGAGGATGAGCAAGCGGCCACACCTCGTCTGGCAGACTTCTCGTCCATGGGGGAACCGACCGAGATCCACGCTGCCGGCGCCGAACGCGCCGACCGGAGCGCGCGCGACGGTTCCGACCCGGGCACGGACCACATCGCCCACCAGCCCGGCGGAGCCACCCGCGTCGCCCAGTCACCCACCGGCCTGCGCGGCCGCCTGCGCGACCAGCGACGCAGCCCGCGCAGACCCCACCTGTTCTTCGAACTCGCCCTGATCGGCATCAGCTACTGGCTGTACTCGCTGGTCCGGAACGCCGTTCCCGAACAGGCCTCGATCGCGCACAAGCACGCCGACTGGGTCTGGAACTTCGAGCACACCCTCGGCATCGCCGTCGAGCGCTCCATCAACCACGCCGTGAACTCGGTCACGTGGCTGATCGTCGGGATGAACTACTACTACGCCACCCTGCACTTCATCGTCACCATCGGCGTACTGGTCTGGCTCTACCGCTCCCACCCCGGCCGCTACGCCGCCGCACGCACCGTGCTCTTCGTCACCACCGGCATCGCCCTGGTCGGCTTCTACTTCTTCCCCCTGGCCCCGCCCCGCCTGATGGACGCCGGTTTCATCGACACCGTCACCGTCCACCACACCTGGGGCTCCATGGCCTCCGGCGCCGGCGCGCAGGTCTCCAACCAGTTCGCGGCCATGCCCTCCATGCACATCGGCTGGTCCATGTGGTGCGGCCTGACCATCTTCTTCCTCGCCCGCCGCACCTGGGTCCGCGCCCTCGGCCTGGCCTACCCCCTGGTCACCCTCAGCGTGATCATCTCCACCGCCAACCACTTCTGGCTCGACGCCGTCGGCGGCGAGGTCTGTCTCCTGGTCGGCTTCGTCGCGGCCCGCCTGATCTACCACAACTGGGTCTACCGCCTCCCCCGCAACCCCGACGACGCCCAGGACAACGCCCTGACCGTCCCGGTCTCCTGGGACACCAAGGTCTCGGCGTAGCACGCGGGCGGGTAGGCGCTCTCCCCGGCCTCCCGCCCTACTCCGTCCCGTAGAACAGCCGCTCCACCGCGTGCCGGGCCCGCCGCGTCGTCCGGCGGTACTCGTCGACCAGCTCCCCCGAGTGCCCGACCCCGTACCCCAGGTACCGCGCCACCCCCGCCAGTTCCCTCGCGTCGCCGGGAAAGCTGTCCCCCGCCCGCCCCCGCACCAGCATCACCGCCGCCCGCACCCGCGAGGCGAGCACCCAGGCCGCGTCCAGTACCTCCGCGTCCTCCCGCTCCACCAGCCCCGCCTCCGCCGCCGCCGCCAACGCCGCCCGGGTGCGCGTCGTGCGCAGCCCCGGCACCTCGTGGCCGTGCTGCAACTGCAGCAGTTGCACCGTCCACTCCACGTCCGCCAGCCCGCCCCGGCCGATCTTCGTGTGCGTGGTCGGGTCGGCCCCTCGCGGGAGCCGCTCCGCCTCGATCCGGGCCTTGATCCGCCGGATCTCCGTCAGGTCGCGCTCCGAGACGCCCGCCCCGGGGTACCGCAGCGGATCGATGAGTTCCCGGAAGCGTGCCCCCAGCTCGACGTCGCCGGCCATCGCCTCGGCCCGGAGCAGCGCCTGACTCTCCCAGGCGTGCGACCAGCGCGCGTAGTAGCCGGCGTACGAGGCGAGGGTCCGCACCAGCGGCCCGTTCCGGCCCTCCGGCCGCAGGTCCGCGTCGACCTCCAGCGGCGGTTCGACCGAGGGCGCGGCGAGCAGCGTCCGCAGTTCCCCGATCACGGCCTTCGCCGCGCCCGCCGCGTCCTCGTCCAGCACGCCGAGCCGCGGCTCGTGGACGAACAGCACGTCCGCGTCGGAACCGTAGCCCAGTTCGTGGCCGCCGAACCGTCCCATGCCGATGATCGCGATCCGGGTGGGCAGTTCGCCGTTGCGGGCCTCCCAGCCGTTGACGGCGGCGCGCAGCGCGCCCTGCAGGGTGGCGGCGGTGATCGAGGTGAGCGCCTCGCCGGTGACGTCCAGGGCCCGCGCGGGGTCGTCGTCGAGGCGTCCGAGCAGGTCGGCGGCGGCGGTGCGGAACAGTTCGCGGCGGCGCACCGACCGTGCCGCCGCCACCCCGGCCGCCGGGCCGTCGGCCCGTCCGACCGCGGCGAGGATCTCCGATTCGAGCGCGGCCCGGCCGCGCGGCGCCAGCCCGGTGGAGTCGCCGAGCATGGCGACGGCCTCGGGCGCGCGCAGCAGCAGGTCGGGGGCAAGTCGCCCGGCCGACAGGACGCGGGCCAGCTGCTCGGCGGCCGCGCCCTCGTCGCGCAGCAGCCGCAGGTACCAGGGAGTGGCGCCGAGCGCGTCCGAGACCTGCCGGAAGTTGAGCAGGCCGGCGTCCGGGTCCGCGGAGTCGGCGAACCAGCCGAGCAGCACCGGCAGCAGGGTGCGCTGGATGGCGGCCTTGCGGCTGACGCCGGACGCGAGCGCGGAGATGTGCCGCAGTGCGGCGGCCGGGTCGGCGTAGCCGAGCGCGGCGAGGCGTTGGCGGGCGGCCTCGGCGGTGAGTCCGGCCGCGCCGGTGCGGGTGACCCGGAGTTCGGCGACCGGCAGTTCGGCGACGGCGTCCAGCAGCGGACGGTAGAACAGCCGCTCGTGCAGCCGGCGCACCTCCATGGCGTGCCGCTTCCACTCGCGTTGCAGCGCGGCGACCGGGTCGACCCCGGGTTCCCCGTTGATCAGCGGGGCCATGCTGCGGGCGAGCCGGCGCAGGTCGGCGGGGTCGGTGGGCATCAGGTGGGTGCGGCGCAGCCGGTGCAGCTGGATGCGGTGTTCGAGGGTCCGCAGGAAGCGGTACGCGTCGTCCAGCGCGGCGGCGTCGGCACGGCCCACGTAGCCGCCGGCGGACAGCGCGGAAAGCGCTTCCAGGGTGTTGCCGCTGCGCAGGCCCTCGTCCGTCCGGCCGTGCACGAGTTGCAGCAGCTGGACGGCGAACTCGACGTCCCGCAGCCCGCCCGGTCCGAGTTTCAGCTGCCGTTCCAACTCGCCCGCCGGGATCGCGTCTACCACCCGGCGGCGCATCTGCTGGACGTCCGCCACGAAGTGCTCCCGCGCGGCGGCCTGCCACACCAGCGGTGCCACGGCCTCGGTGTACGCCCGCCCGAGCTCGGCGTCGCCGGCCACCGGGCGGGCCTTCAGCAGCGCCTGGAACTCCCAGGTCTTCGCCCACCGCCGGTAGTACGCGAGGTGGCTGGCCAAGGTCCGCACCAGCGGGCCGTTCCGGCCCTCCGGCCGCAGGTTGGCGTCCACCGGCCAGATCACGCCCTCGCCGGTGGTGTCCGAGCACAGCCGCATCAGCCGCGACGCCAGCCGGGTCGCGGCCTGCAACGCCCGCTGCTCGTCCACCCCCTCGCGCGGCTCCGCCACGAAGATCACGTCCACGTCGGAGACGTAGTTGAGCTCCCGGCCGCCGCACTTGCCCATCCCGATCACTGCCAGCCGGCACGCCTCGGCCGCCTCCGGATCCGCCGCGGCGGCCAGGTCCAGCGCCGTCTGCAGGGTGGCTCCCGCCAGGTCGGCCAGCTCGGCCGCCGCCTGCGGCAGGTCCGTCGTCCCGGACAGGTCCCGCGCCGCGATCGCCAGCAGACACCGCCGGTACGCGGCCCGCAGCGCGTCCTCCTCGCCGTCGCCCGCCTGCACGCGACGGGCCAGCTCGCCGAGGAAGTCCCCGCGCCCGGGGTGGATGTCGCGCAACTCGAAGCTGACCAGCGTGTGCCAGTCCCGCGGATGCCGGGCCAGGTGGTCACCGAGCGCGGCCGACGCCCCCAGCACCCCGAGCAGCCTGTCCCGCAGCGGCTTCGACGTGGTCAGCGTGTCCCGCAAGGTGTGCCGCTCGTGAGGATCCAGCGCCTCCAGCAACCGCGCCAACCCGAACAACGCCTCGTCCGGATCCGCCGCCGCCCCCAACGCGTCCAACAGCACCGGATCCGCGGCGAGCCCCTGCAACTCCGGCTCCTCCAGCAGCCGCACCGCCTGATCCGGATCGGAGAACCCCCGCCGCACCAGCCGAGTCTCCAACCGACTCACCCGACTCCCGGCCCGCTCCTCCACCGCTCCGCCTCCCAAGCACCTCGCCCGTCCCCGAAGCGTACGTTCCCCCCACCCCGGAACCCCTTGTGACGCGACGTCGGCCCAGGCCGGCGCGAACCCCCGTCGGCAGCGAGTCCAGCACGCAAGCGACTTCGGCCGGGTCCGGTGCGGCGGTGTGAGCGGGCCTCAGATCGCCCAGGTCCCCGATGCGCTGTACGCCAGCGGACGGTCACACCGGCCCCTGGGGCCCGGGTCGGCAGCACGCGCCACCGCCCCGGAACCCCGAGCCCCGCAGGGCTACAGCACCTGGAGGATCTTCTTCAGTTCGAACGGGGTGACCTCCGAGCGGTACTCCTCCCACTCCTGGCGCTTGTTGCGGAGGAAGAAGTCGAAGACGTGCTCGCCCAGGGTTTCGGCGACGAGTTCGCTGCGCTGCATGAGGTCGATCGCTTCGCCGAGGTTCTGGGGCATGGGCTGGATGCCGAGGGCGCGGCGTTCGGCGTCGGTGAGGGCCCAGACGTCGTCGTCGGCGCCCGGGGGGAGTTCGAGGTTGTCCTCGATGCCCTTGAGGCCGGCGGCGAGGGTGACGGCGTAGGCGAGGTAGGGGTTGCAGCCGGTGTCGAGGGAGCGGACCTCAATGCGGGTGGAGCCCTGCTTGCCGGGCTTGTACATGGGGACGCGGATGAGGGCGGAGCGGTTGTTGTGGCCCCAGCAGATGTAGGAGGGGGCTTCGCCGCCGGCGCCGGCGGTGCGCTGGGAGCCGCCCCAGATGCGCTTGTAGGAGTTGACCCACTGGTTGGTGACGGCGGCGGTCTCGGCGGCGTACTTGAGCAGGCCGGCGATGAAGGAGCGGCCGACCTTGGAGAGCTGGTACTCGGCGCCGGACTCGTGGAACGCGTTGCGGTCGCCCTCGAAGAGGGAGACGTGGGTGTGCATGCCGGAGCCGGGGAAGTTGGAGAACGGCTTGGGCATGAAGCTGGCGTGGACGCCCTGTTCGAGGGCGACCTCCTTCATGACCAGGCGGAAGGTCATGATGTTGTCGGCGGTGGAGAGCGCGTCGGCGTAGCGCAGGTCGATCTCCTGCTGGCCGGGGGCGCCCTCGTGGTGGCTGAACTCGACCGAGATGCCCATGGATTCGAGCATGGTGATGGCCTGGCGGCGGAAGTCGTGGCCGATGCCGCGCGGGGTGTGGTCGAAGTAGCCGGACTGGTCGGCGGGGGTGGGCGGGGTGCCGTCGCCGGGGAGGTCCTTGAGCAGGAAGAACTCGATCTCGGGGTGGGTGTAGAAGGTGAACCCCTGGTCGGAGGCCTTCTCCAGGGTGCGCTTGAGGACGTAGCGCGGGTCGGCGTAGGACGGGGAGCCGTCGGGCATCAGGATGTCGCAGAACATCCGGGCGGTGCCGGGGTTCTCGGAGCGCCACGGCAGTATCTGGAAGGTGGTCGGGTCCGGCTTGGCGATCATGTCGGACTCGTACACCCGGGCGAATCCTTCGATCGCGGACCCGTCGAAGCCGATGCCCTCCTCGAAGGCCTGCTCCAGTTCCGCGGGGGCGACCGCCACCGACTTGAGGAAACCGAGGACGTCGGTGAACCACAGCCGGACGAACCGGATGTCACGCTCTTCGAGTGCGCGAAGCACGAACTCCTGCTGCTTGCCCATGGGGACAGTCTCACCTCTGCTCTTTACGCCCGTGTTACGCCCTACGCGTCCCACACGACCCACGCGACCTGCACGGCCCACGACCACGGCCCACGCGTCGTGCGCCCTGTGTCGTACGCGCCGCGTCGTGCACGCCGTGGCGTGCGCGCCACGCGCCGGTCACGCCGAACACGCCGGCCCCGTGAACGCGCCGGACGCGCCGTCACCCATCATGGCCGATCCCCACGCGCTTGCCGACCGCGAGGACCGCACGGGCACGCCGGGGCCACCGCCACCCCGAGCGACATAACGTCAGTTAGACGATTACACTCGTGGTCATGCCGAATCTGCGTCTCGCCCTGTGCCAGATCGACCCCTGGGTCGGTGACCTCGCCCGCAACAGCGAGGAGGTGCTGCGCTGGTCGAAGCGGGCCGCCGAGTCGGGCGCGGACCTGGCCGCGTTCCCGGAGATGGTGCTCACCGGCTACCCGGTCGAGGACCTCGCGTTCCGCAACTCGTTCGTGGAGGGTTCGCGCGCCGCCCTGGTGGACCTGGCGGCGAAGCTGCAGGCCGAGGGCCTGGGCGAACTCCCCGTGGTGGTCGGCTACCTGGGCCGTGGCGAGCCGGGCAGCACGTACGCCGGGAAGCCGCAGAACTGCGCGGCGGTGCTGCGCGGCGGCGAGGTGGTCACCCGGTTCGCCAAGCACTTCCTGCCGAACTACGGCGTCTTCGACGAGTACCGCTACTTCGTCCCGGGCGACCAGCTGACCGTCCTGCGCCTGCACGGCGTGGACATCGCGCTGGCCATCTGCGAGGACATCTGGCAGGAGGGCGGCCGGGTCGCCGCCACCGGCCAGGCCGGCGCGGGCCTGCTGCTGTCGATCAACGGCTCCCCGTACGAGCGCGACAAGGACGACGTCCGGCTGGAGCTGGTCAAGCGCCGCGCCGCCGAGGCCGGCTGCCCGCTGGTGTACCTCAACATGGTCGGCGCGCAGGACGAGCTGGTCTTCGACGGCGAGACCCTGGTGGTCCGCGAGGACGGCGAACTGCTCGCCCGCGGGCCGCAGTTCGAGGAGGCGCTGCTGGTCATGGACCTCGACCTGCCGGCCGCGACCGAGCCGGGCCTGCCGGACGGCACCGTCCTCGCCGACGGCCTCAGGCTGACCCGGGTCGACCTCGGCGGCGAGCCGAAGCCCGCCCCGGCCGAGCCCCGGCCGCCCCGGGTCGGCGAGCGCCTGGACGACGAGGCCGAGGTGTACGCGGCCCTGGTCGAGGGCACCCGGGCGTACGTCCGCAAGAACGGCATGCGCTCGGTGCTGATCGGCTTGTCCGGCGGCATCGACTCGGCGCTGGTCGCGGCGATCGCGGTGGACGCGATCGGCGCGGAGAACGTGTACGGCGTCTCGATGCCCTCGCGCTACTCCTCGCAGCACTCCCGCGACGACGCCGCCGAACTGGCCCGCCGCACCGGCCTGCACTTCCGCACCGTCCCGATCGCCCCGATGTTCGACGCCTACCTGGGCGCCACCGAGCTGACCGGCCTGGCGGAGGAGAACCTGCAGTCCCGGCTGCGCGGCACCCTGCTGATGGCGATCTCCAACCAGGAGGGGCAGATCGTCCTCGCGCCGGGCAACAAGAGCGAACTCGCGGTCGGCTACTCCACGCTGTACGGCGACTCGGTGGGCGCGTACGGCCCGATCAAGGACGTCTACAAGTCGCTGATCTTCCGGCTGGCCCGCTGGCGCAACGCGCAGGCCGAGGCGCGCGGCGAGGTGCCGCCGATCCCGGAGAACACCATCAGCAAGCCGCCGTCCGCCGAACTGCGCCCGGACCAGGTGGACACCGACTCGCTGCCGGACTACGACCTGCTGGACGCGGTCCTGGACCGCTACGTCGAGGGCGACCAGGGCCGGGACGCGATCGTCGCCGAGGGCTTCCCCGCCGAGGTGGTGGACCGCGTGGTGCGCCTGGTCGACACCGCCGAGTACAAGCGCCGGCAGTACCCGCCGGGCCCGAAGGTCTCGCCGAAGAACTTCGGCCGCGACCGCCGGCTGCCGATCACCAACCGGTGGCGACAGGGCTGACAAGGCACGCCCGAAGGAATAGGGTGAGCGCCGCGATACGCGCCCGATCATGGACGGCGCACCGGCCGAAGGAGGTGGGAGAGATCACCGTGCAGGTTGTCGAGGTGCTCCCCCGCCGTCGGGCCGCGGTCTGACCGGACTCGGGGAGCCCGCAAGGCTCTTCGAAGAGGTCTCCGTGTCGTTCCCCCTTTCCCCCGCTCTCTCCCCGGCCCACCTGGTCGACCGGCTGCGGGCGGCCGGCTGCGTCTTCGCCGAGGACGAGGCCCGGCTGCTGCTGAGCGCCGCCGACCGTCCCGATCGGCTCGCCGAGATGCTCGAACTGCGGTGCGCCGGGCACCCGTTGGAGCAGGTGGTGGGCTTCGCCGAGTTCGCGGGGCTGCGCATCGCGCTCGCCCCGGGCGTGTTCGTGCCGCGCCGGCGCAGCGAGTTCCTGGTCGAGCGGGCCGCCGCGCTGGGCGCGCCCGGCGCGGTGGTGCTCGACCTGTGCTGCGGCTCCGGCGCGATCGGCGCGGCGTTGGCCGCCCGGCTCGACGGAATCGAACTGCACGCCGCGGACGTGGACCCGGCCGCCGTCGCCTGCGCCCGCCGCAACCTGGCCCCGTACGGCGGCGCGGTGCACCTCGGCGATCTGGACGCCCCGCTGCCGCCGGCCCTGCGCGGCCGGGTCGGCCTGCTGGTCGCCAACGCCCCGTACGTGCCGACCGGCGAGATCCCGCTGCTGCCGCCGGAGGCCCGCGACCACGAACCGCCGGTCGCCCTGGACGGCGGCGCCGACGGCCTGGCCGTGCAGCGCCGGGTGGCGGCCGTCGCGCCGCGCTGGCTCGCGCCCGGCGGTCACCTGCTGATCGAGACCAGCGACCGGCAGGCCCCGGCGACGGCCGCCCTGATGTCCGCACAGGGCCTGACCGCCCGGGTCGAGCAGGACGAGGAGCGCGACGCCACCGTGGTGATCGGTCGGCAGCGGCGGAGCTGAGCAGCGCCCGCCGCGCGGCGGCCGCAGGTCAGTACCGGTAGGCGGCGGCCACCGCGAGGTGGTCGCTGGCGTCGGCCGGCAGGGTGCGGGAGTCGGTGGGGACCAGGCCGCCCTTGCTGAGGATCTGGTCGATCCGGGCCATCGGGAAGGACGCCGGCCAGGAGAAGCCGAAGCCGTCGCCGGCCGCGCCCTGGGCGGAGCGCAGCTGCGAGGTGACCGGGGCCAGGCTGCGGTCGTTCATGGTGCCGTTGAGGTCGCCGAGCAGCAGCACCTTGCCCAGCGGCTCGCGGGCGATGGCGTCGCCGAGGGCCTGCGCGCTGACGTCCCGGCGGCCGGCGGTGAAGCCGCTGTCGAACTTGACCCGCACCGACGGCAGGTGGGCGACGTACACGGCGAGCGGGCCCTTGGGGGTGGTGACCTCGGCGCGGAAGGCCCGGGTCCAGCCCATCTTGATGTCGACCACGGTGACGCCGTCGATCGGGTAGCTGGACCACAGGCCGACGGTGCCCTCGACCGCGTGGTACGGGAACTTCTGCGCGAGCCCGGCGGTGTACACGGGGGCGGCGGAGGCGGAGAGTTCCTGGAGGGCGACGATCTGCGCGCCGGAGCCGGTGAGCATCCGGATGGTGCCCTGCGGGTCCTCGTTGGCGGCGGCCACGTTGTGGGAGAGCACGGTGAAGTCGCCGGGGCCGCTGCTCTTGTCGACCAGCAGCGCGCCGAACAGGTTCAGCCAGACGGCGGCGGGCAGCAGCGCGGCGACCACCGCGACGCCGGACCGCCGCCACAGCGCGAGTGCCAGCAGCACCGGCACGGCCAGCCCCAACCAGGGCAGGAAGGTCTCCAGCAGGCTGCCCAGGTTGCCGATCGTGTTCGGCACCTGGGCGTGCGCCACCAGCAGTACCGTGACCAGCACGCCGAGCAGGGTGAGCGGCCGGCCGCGCCGCCAGTCGAACCAGCGCCACAGCCGTTCGCGCCGGGTGGGCGCCCGCTCGTCCGCCGCTGCCGCCGCTGCCGCCGGGCCGTCCGCCCGCACCATGCCCGCTCCTTGCCGCCGTGCTCCGTCGGCTCCCCGCCGACCCGTCCGCCTGCTCCGACCTGCTCCGACCTGCTCCGACCTGCTCCGACCTGCTCAGATCCGGTTCTCGGCTCAGCCTATGACGGGAGGGACGCGAGCACGTGTGCGAAAAGTTCCACCTCGGACCGGACCGGTCTACCGGGCGGCGAGTCCCTCGAACGCGGCGGCGACCATCCGGCGGGCCAGGTCCGGGTCCTCCAGCGGCGCGTCGTCCCACAGGACGGTGCGCAGCAGGATCGGTCCGATCAGCATCTCGCAGAGCAGTTCGATGTCCAGGTCGGAGCGGAGTTCGCCGGCCTCGACGCCGCGCCGGACGATCTGCCGGATCAGCTCGCGGCGCGGATGGACCACCCGTTCGTGGTACGTCTGCTTGAGCTCGGGCCAGCTGTTCATCTGTCCGAGCGCGGACTTGACGATCCACCGGGAGCGCTTGATCAGGCCGCGCCGTCGCATGTAGTCGACGGCGGCGATCAGGTCGTCCCGGCAGGTCGGGCCGACCAGCGGGGGCATCGGCTCCTCCAACCGGTCCACCACGTCGACCAGCAGGGCCTCCTTGTTGGACCAGCGCCGGTAGATGGTGGCCTTGCCGACGCCCGCCTCGGCGGCGATCCGCTCGATGGACAGCTCGGCGAGGCCGACGCCGTCCTCCATCAGCTTCTCGACGGCGCCGTAGATCGCCTGCTCGGCGGCCTCGCTGCGCGGACGGCCCCGCCGCGGAGCGTCCTGCTCCGCGGCGGGGCCGTGGCACGGCTTGAGCGGAGTGTCGGCGCTTGTCATGGCCCTATTCTCCACCCTGTCGATCAAACCTTGGCGGGACTCGCGTCGGAGTCCGTCCGGCCCTGCGCACCGGCCGCTCCCGCGGGGCCGCCGGGGGCGGCGGCGGACTTGCCGGGCAGCAGCACCAGGGCGAGCACCGCGCCGATCACGGTGACGCCGGCCGAGACGCCGGAGACCACGTGCATGGCGTTGATGAACGCGTCCTTGGCCGGGTCGACCAGGGCCTGCAGGTGCAGCTTCTCGGCCGTCCCGAGGGTCGACTCGATCGACTCGCCGGCCCGGCTGCGGAACTGCTCCGGCACCGCGGCGAGGTGGTCCTCCATGCCGTTGCGGTACACGGTGGACAGCAGCGCGCCCAGCACCGCGATGCCCAGCGAGCCGCCGACCTGGCGGAAGGTGTTGTTCAGCGCGGAGCCCGCGCCGGCCTTCTCGCGCGGCAGCGCGCCCATGATGGCGACCGTCACCGGCGGCATCACGTGCGCCATGCCGGTGCCCATCACGAAGCCGATCACGATCAGCAGCCAGATCGGGGTGGTCGCGGTCAGGAAGACGTAGCCGAGGAAGCCGACGGTGACCAGCAGCATGCCGCCGGCGCAGGTCAGCCGGATGCCGATCCGGTCGACCACCAGCCGGGCCCGCGGCGCGAAGATCAGCTGGGCGACGGCCAGCGGCAGCATCAGCTCACCGGCCTGCAGGGCGCTGTAGCCGCGCACGCTCTGGGTGTAGAAGACGCCGAAGAACGAGACGCCCATCAGCGCGAAGAACACGATGCCGACCACGCCGATCGACGCGGAGAACACCTTGTTGCGGAACCAGGTGACGTCCAGCGCGGGGTGGCTGGTGCGCTTCTCGAACAGCACGAAGGCGGCCAGTGCGACCACGCCGAGAAGGGTCGGCGCCCAGGCCTCGGTGGCGGTGAAGTCGGCGAGCTCGCCGCCCTTGATGATGCCGTAGATCAGCGCGACCAGGCCGACGACCGACAGCACCACGCCGACCGGGTCGAGCTTGCCCGGGCTGGGGTCCTTGGAGTTCGGGATCAGCCAGCCCATCAGGCCGAGCGCGAGGATCACGATGGGGACGTTCACCAGGAACACCGAGCCCCACCAGAAGTGCTCGATCAGCAGACCGCCGGTGATCGGGCCGACGGCGATCGCCAGACCCACCGCGCCGGCCCAGATGCCGATCGCCTTGGGCTGCTCGTGCCGCTCGAAGACGTTCATGATGATGGCCAGCGTCGCCGGCATCACGAACGCGCCGCCGAGGCCCATCACCGCGCGGTAGCCGATGAGTTCGCCCGGGCCGGCGGCCAGCGCGGACAGCAGCGAGCCGAGGCCGAAGACCACCATGCCGGCCAGCAGCGTCCACTTGCGGCCGAACCGGTCGCCCAGCAGGCCCGCGGTGAACAGCAGGCCGGCGAAGACCAGGGTGTAGGAGTTGATCGCCCATTCCAGGTCGCTCTGGCTCGCGCCGAGGCCCACCGGGGCGGGGGTGGCGATGGTCTTCATCGCCACGTTGAGGATCGAGTTGTCGAGAACGACGACGAGCAGGGCGAGCACCAGGGTGCCCAGGATCCACCAGCGTCGGCGGTGTACGGCTTCCGGCACCCGGGATGCCGGGGGCGGCGCGGTCGGCGAGGTCATACGAACACACTAGCCGCCTTTTCGATACGAGACCGTTCCGTATCGTAACGGTCGGGACACCGAACGGCAAAGACCTCCCCAAGAACTCCGCGGACCCTCCGCCCCTTTGCTGACGGCCCGTGGCGTGCAAGCATGGAGCCAGATCCGGGGACGCCGTACGGCGCCACGAGACGACACACACCAGGAGTCTGTTCGATGAACGCCTCTCCGCTTCAGCCTGCCCAAACGCAGGACGCGCCCACCAACACCCTCTACGGCGGGGTCGCCAACCGCCGCGTGACCGTCCGGGACCTCGCCAAGGCCAAGCGCAACGGCGAACGCTGGGCGATGCTCACCGCCTACGACGCCCTCACCGCCGGCGTCTTCGACGAAGCCGGCATCCCCGTCCTGCTGGTCGGCGACTCCGCGGGCAACTGCCACCTCGGCTACGAGACCACCGTGCCGGTGACCATGGACCAGATGGTGATGCTCTCCGCCGCCGTCGTCCGAGGCACCCAGCGCTCCCTCGTCGTCGCCGACCTGCCCTTCGGCTCCTACCAGGAGTCCCCGGCCCAGGCCATGCACAACGCGGCCCGCCTGATGAAGGAGGCCGGCGTCCACGCCGTCAAGCTCGAAGGCGGCGAGCGCAGCGCCCGCACCATCGAACTCCTCGTCGAGGCCGGCATCCCGGTCATGGCCCACATCGGCCTCACCCCGCAGTCCGTCCACGCCTTCGGCGGCTACCCCGTCCAGGGCCGCGGCGACGAGGCCGCCCACCAGCTGCTCCGCGACGCGAAGGCCGTCCAGCAGGCCGGCGCGTTCGCCGTCGTCCTCGAAGCCGTCCCCGCCGAACTCGCCGCCGAGGTCACCGCCCACTCCGCGATCCCCACCGTCGGCATCGGCGGCGGCCCCGGCACCGACGCCCAGGTCCTCGTCTGGACCGACTTCGCCGGCATGACGGCCGGCCGCGTCCCCAAGTTCGTCAAGCAGTACGCCGACCTGCGCGCCACGCTGGCGCAGGCCGCGACCGAGTTCGCCTCGGACGTCCGCGAAGGCACCTTCCCGGGCCCGGAGCACAGCTTCCAGTAAAGACCGGGCGCAGAACCGGGGAGAGCACCACCAGCACCCCTCGCGCCCCCACAGCCCGCTGTCATCGCCCCTGACAGCGGGCTGACAGTGCCGTGACAGCCGCCCCCGGCACGGTGTTCCCATGACACGAATCGACCGGAACGCCGTGGAGGTCCACGGCATCGTGAAGCACTACGGGGAGACGAAGGCCCTCGACGGGGTCGACCTGGCGGTGCGCGAGGGGACGGTGCTGGGCCTGCTCGGGCCGAACGGCGCCGGGAAGACCACGCTGGTGCGGGTGCTGTCGACGCTGATCAAGCCGGACGCGGGCACGGCGTTCGTCGGCGGGTACGACGTGTTGCGCCAGCCCAAGCAGCTGCGCCGCACGATAGGCCTGACCGGCCAGTACGCGTCGGTGGACGAGGCGCTGTCCGGCTACGAGAACCTCTACCTGATCGGGCGCCTGCTCGACCTGTCCGCCAAGGACGCCAAGGCCCGCGCCTTCGAGCTGCTGGAGCGTTTCTCGCTCACCGACGCGGCCAAGCGCCCCGCCAAGGGCTACTCGGGCGGCATGCGCCGTCGCCTGGACCTCGCGGCGTCGATGATCGGCCGCCCGAAGGTGCTGTACCTGGACGAGCCCACCACCGGCCTGGACCCGCGGACCCGCAACGAGGTGTGGGACGAGGTGCAGCGGATGGTCGGCGAGGGTTCGACGGTGCTGCTGACCACGCAGTACATGGAGGAGGCGGAGCAGCTCGCCGACGAGCTGACCGTGATCGACAAGGGCCGGGTGATCGCCGGCGGCGGCATCCAGGAGCTGAAGACCCAGGTCGGCGGCCGGAGCCTGCAGGTGCGTCCGACGCGCCCGGCGGAGCTGCCGGAGATGGCCCGCAGCCTTCAGGAGGCCGGCATCCCGGCGACGTTCTCCGAGGAGTCCGGCCTGCTCTCGGTGCATCTCACGGACGAGGGCCGACTGACCACGGTGATCGGCGTGTTGGGTACGCGCGGATTCGGCGTCGCGGGCATCGACACCAAGCTGCCCAGCCTGGACGAGGTCTTCCTGAGCATCACCGGCAAGTCGTCCGTCCCCACTCCGGCCCGTGACAAGGGGCCCGTCGCATGAGCACCGCCACGCTGAACCCCGCGCCGGGCGCCGCGCCCGCGCTGCCCGCCGAGGACACCCGGATCGGCCTGCGCGCCAACCTGCGCCACCTGGGCGCGCTGACCCGCCGGAACCTGATGCGGATCAAGGCCGACCCGGAGTCCATGCTGGACGCGCTGCTGGTGCCGATCATCATGATCGTGCTGTTCGTCTACGTGTTCGGCGGCGCGATGGCCGCCGACCAGCACACGTACATGCAGTACATGGTGCCGGGCCTGCTCGGCACCACCGGCCTGAACCTGGCGATGGCGCTGGGCACCGGACTGAACACCGACTTCCAGACCGGCGTGATGGACCGCTTCCGCACCCTGCCGATCGGGCGCTCGACGGTGCTGCTGTCGAAGATGATCGCGGAGACGCTGCGGGCGGTCGTCGCGTTCGCGGTGCTGATCGGTTTCGCGATGATCCTCGGCATGGACATCGTCGGCGGCCCGCTGAAGCTGCTGGCCGCGGTCGGCCTGTCGCTGGTGTTCGGCGCCTCGCTGATGTGGGTGTCGATGCTGCTGGGCATGTCGCTGCGCAGCGCCCAGGCGGTGCAGGGCATGTCGATGCTGGTGATGATGCCGCTGCAGTTCGGCAGCTCGATCTTCGCCAGTCCCAGCACCATGCCGGGCTGGCTGGAGGCGTTCACCAAGCACAACCCGCTGTCGGCGCTGGCCGACGCCTGCCGCGCCCTGATCAACGACCAGCCGGTGGGCAACTCGGTGCTGACGGTGCTGATCTGGGCGGCGGCGATCACCGTGGTGACGGCGCCGCTGGCGGTGGCCCGCTTCCGCAAGCGCACCTGATCCCCGGGCGGCGGGCGCTCCGGACCGGCCCTCCGGCGGGGCGTTCAGAACTCCCCGGGATCGTTCAGCAGGGCGGACGCCTCGTGCAGGGTGAGGCGTCCGCCCTGCTGCCGCATCGTCAGGAACTCGTCCTCGCCGAGCAGTTCGCGCAGGATGCGCTCGCAGCGGGCGCGTTCGGCGCGCTCCATGAAGGAGCCGGACGCGCCGCTGAGGCCGTCGTGCGCGCCGAGCAGTTCCGCGCCGCGCCGGGCGGCGGCCAACCGGCCCTCCTTTTGGGCGAGTTCGGCGAGGACGGCGGCCAGCGGGACCATCAGCATCATGCCCATGTGCTCGACGAAGACGGTGGCCCGGCCCTCCGCCTCGGCCATCGCGCGGCGGCCCTCGCGGGTCAGCGCGAGGCCGGCCCGCGGGTCGCCGGCCCGGGCCGTCACCCAGCCGCGGATGGCGGTGACGATGCCGGCGAACACCCAGGGGAGCGGGCCGCGGGACGGCATCTCGGCGGACAGCCGGTCGAGCACGGCGAGCGCCTCGGCGTACTCGCCGCGCTGCACGCACAGGTTGCACAGCACCAGTCGGCCGTACAGCCGCGCGCCCTCGGCGTCCCGGCCGTCCTCGGCGGCCTCGGCGACGGCGTCGCGGACCATCCGCTCGCCCTCCTCCGGGTCGTACTCGGCGACCACCTCGCCGAGCCGGGCGCGCAGCACCGGCACCTCCTGGCGGGCGCCGAGCCGGGTGGCCAGGTCGATGGCCTCCCGGAAGGCCCGTTCGGCGAGGGCGCCGTCGCCGGACTTGGTGGCGTTCTCGGCTTTCGCGGCCAGCGCGTCGGAGCTGCCCCACAGGTCGCCCTGCGCGGTGTACAGGGCGAGCGCCTCCTCGCTGTCGGCGATCGCCTGGGCCAGGCCCCCGGCCAGGTCGTTGAGCAGCCGGGCGCGCAGTTGCAGGGCGTAGGCGAGGTCGCCGGGGCCGCCGTGGCGGCGGGCGCCGGCCACCGCGTCGTCCAGTACCTCGCGGGTGCGGTCCATCTCGCCGGTGAGGAAGACCGCGAACACCCGGCTGAGCACCGGCGCCCGGTAGGACTGCGGCAGGTCGGGGGTGTAGACGTCCAGCACCCGGCGGGCGGTGTGCATCGCGGAGGAGTCGTGCAGCATCCCGAAGTCGTCGGAGAACATGCTGATCAGCCGGTGCAGGCCCAGGTGGCGGCGGCCCTCCTGGAGCAGCTCGGGCGGCAGCGGCGGCGGCTGGTCGAGCGGGCCGGTGACGAGCGGGACGGGCGCCGGGGCGTCGTCGCCGTACGGGTCGGGGGCGAATGCCGAGACCGCCCGGAACCAGCCGCCGGCCTCGATGCGGTAGTCGCGCAGCGCCCAGTAGGGGGCCATCGACAGCGCCAGCACCAGCGCCTCCTGCTCCTGGCCGGCGTCGACGGCACGGCGCAGCGCGGCCCGGATGTTCTCCTGTTCGCGGTCGAGCCGGGCGAGTTCGTCGAGCTGTCCGGCGCCGCGCAGCCGCAGTCCGGCGGTCCGGGCGACCTCCCGGTAGTGCCGGGTGTGGCGGTGGGCGACCTCGGGTTCGGCGGCCTCGGCGAGCCGTTCGGCCGCGTACTCGTGGATGGTCTCCAGCATCCAGTAGCGGGGCTGGTCGCCGAGCCCGGCCACCAGCAGGGACTTGTCGACCAGCGACAGCAGCAGGTCCGCGACCTCCGCCCGGGGCACCCGTTGGTCCGCGACGACGGCCTCGGCGGACTCCAGGGTGCAGCCGCCGGCGAACACCGACAGCCGCCGCAGCACGGCGTGTTCGCGGGGGCCGAGCAGGTCCCAGGACCAGTCGACGACGGCGCGCAGGGTCTGCTGGCGGGGCAGCAGGGTGCGGGAGCCGGCGGTGAGCAGCGCGAAGCGGGAGTCGAGCCGGTCGGCGAGTTGGCGGGGCGTCAGCCCGCGCAGCCGGGCGGCGGCGAGTTCGATGGCCAGCGGCAGGCCGTCGAGGCGGCGGCAGAGTTCGGCGCAGGCCGCGGGGTCCTCGTCGGTGCGGAAGCCCGGCCGGGCGGCGGCGCCGCGTTCGGCGAGCAGGCGCAGCGCGGACGGGGCGGGCAGCGGTTCGACCGGCAGCACGGTCTCGTCGGGGACGCCGAGCGGTTCGCGGCTGGTGGCGAGGACGGTGACGCCGGGGCAGTCGGCGAGCAGCCGGTCGGCGAGGTCGGCGGCGGCCTGGACGACGTGCTCGCAGTTGTCGAGCAGCAGCAGGAGACGGCGGCGGCCGAGGTGGTCGACCAGCCGGGAGACCGGGTCCTTGCGTCCCTCGATCGCCTCGACGACGGCGCCGCCGGTGTGCAGCACGGTCTCGCGCAGGCCGAGGGCGATGGCGACGGCGTCGGGGACGGCGGCCGGGTCGTCCAGCGGGGCGAGTTCGACCTGCCAGACGCCGCCGGGCCAGCGGGCGGCGTCCTGTTCGCGGCGGCCGGCCTCGACGGAGAGCCGGGTCTTGCCGGAGCCGCCGGGGCCGGTCAGGGTGGTCAGTCGGCCGGCCGCCAACGCGCTTGCCACGGTGGCGAGTTCGCCCTCGCGGCCGACGAAGCTGGTGCGGCCGCGGCGCAGGTTGCTGGCCGTGGGCGCGGCGGGCGGGGCGACCGGTGCGGGTTCGGACTCGGGCTCGGGCCCGGCGGTGAGCAACTCGCGGTGCAGGGCACGCAGTTCGGGCCCCGGGTCGGTGCCGAGCTCCTCCGCGAGAGTGCGGCGGACCTCCTCGTAGCGGGCGAGCGCCTCGGCGGTGCGGCCGGCCGCGCGCAGGGCGCGCAGGCGCAGTGCGTGGAGCTGTTCGTCGAGGGGGTGGTCGCGGCAGAGTTCGGCGAGTTCGGCGGCGACCTCGGCGGCCCGGCCGAGGGCGAGTTGGGCGGTCAGCCGGTGCCGGCGGGCCTCTTCGCGCTGGGCCTCCAGCCGGGCGGCGGGGGCGGTGCGGTCGGGCAGGTCGGCGAGCGCGGGGCCGCGCCACAGCGCGAGGGCGGCGGTGAGCCGGTCGGCGGCGCCGGCCGGGTCGCCGTCGGCGAGGGCGCGGGCGCCGTCCCCGGCGAGGCGCTGGAACTCGGCGACGTCGGTGTGCGGGCCGGTCAGCCAGTAGCCGGCCGGCCCGGAGCCGATCTCGGCCCGGCCGACGGTGCGGCGCAGCCGGCCGACCAGGGTCTGCAGCGCGGCGGCGGCGTCCTGCGGCGGCTCGTCGGACCACACCTCGTCGGCGAGCAGTTCGGCCGGGACGGGCCGGCCCTGGCGCAGCGCGAGCGCGGCCAGCAGGGCGCGCAGCCGGGCGCCGCCGAGCGCGATCGGGGTGCCGTCGTCGTGGTGGGCCGTGGTGGTGCCGAGGATGCCGTAATGCACCCGCCCATTCTGCGCGACGTCCCGGACGCCGGACGCACACTCGTGCGGAACGCCCGGCCGCCGCCGTCCGTTCATCGTGGGCCGCTTGTCCGGTGCGCAGGGCGCCAGGCATGATCGGACGTCCGCCCCACCCCCAGTTCCGGAGCCTTCCCGAGATGACCTACGCCAGTACCGGCCAGCGCAGCGCGGAGAGCCGGGTCAGCCCGATCTTCCTGGCTCTGGTCGCCACCTTCGTCGCCGCCGGCCTCGCGCTGGCCACCGGCTGGGGCAACGACCGACTGGGGATATTCCTCTTCGTGGTGGCGGGCTGGATGGTGTCGCTCTGCCTGCACGAGTACGCGCACGCCCGCACCGCGCTGGCGGGCGGCGACATCACGGTCGGCACCAAGGGCTACCTGACGCTGAACCCGTTGAAGTACGGGCACGTGCTGTTGAGCTTCGTGCTGCCGGTGGTGTTCGTGCTGATGGGCGGCATCGGCCTGCCCGGCGGCGCGGTCTACATCGAGCGGGACCGGATCGCCGGCCGGCTCAAGCACAGCCTGATCTCGGCGGCCGGCCCGCTGGTGAACGCGGCGTTCGGCATCCTGCTGCTGGTCGCGGTCGGACAGGGCTGGTTCGACAACCCGGACGTGCCGACCCACTTCCAGGACCAGGAACTGCCGGTCTCCCCGCTGCCGTTCGCGCTCGCATTCCTCGGCTACCTGCAGGTCACGGCCGCGATCCTGAACCTGCTGCCGGTACCGGGCCTGGACGGCTACGGCATCATCGAGCCCTGGCTGTCGCTCCGGACCCGGCGCGCGATCGCCCCGTACGCGCCCTACGGCATGCTGGTGCTGTTCGCGCTGGTGTGGCAGAGCCAGGTCGGCCAGTGGCTGTACGACCTGACCATGAGGATCTTCGACGTGTTCGGCGTGGGGTCGTACTACGCGTCGATCGGCCGCATGCTGTTCAGCTTCTGGAAGACCTACTGACCCGACCGGGCCCGGGCCGGGCCGCCTACTGGGCCTGCGCCTGCTCGGCGACGGCCCGCGCGACGCGCTCCTTGCGCAGGTAGTACCAGGCGATGTTGCTGGCCACGCCGGCCATCAGCACCCACACCACGCCGAGCCAGTTGCCCTGGACGAACGAGACCACCGCGGCGATCACCGCCAGGACCAGGACGATCGTGGCGTACAGGGCGTTGCGGGGCATGACGGGACTCCTCGGGCGGGCGCGGTGTGGCCCCGCCATTCTCGCCGACCGAACACCCCGCACCGGCCGGGGGTGGCCGGAGCGCGCCGCGGCGTGGGTCACACCGCGGCGCGCCGGGCTCACACGTCCGTGATCCGCACGCCGGCGTGCACCTTGTAGCGCCGGTTGACCGAGATCAGGTTGGCGACCAGCGCCTCCACCTGGTGGGCGTTGCGCAGCCGCCCGGCGAAGACGCCGCGCATGCCCGGGATCCGGTCGGCCAGCGCCTGCACGGTGTCGGTGGCGGCGCGGTCCTCGCCGAGCACCATCACGTCGATGTCGATCTCGTCCACCGACCCGTCCTGCAGCAGCACCGCCGACAGGTGGTGGAAGGCCGCGGTGACGGTGGAGTCCGGCAGCAGCGCGGCGGCCTGCTGGGCGGCCGAACCCTCCGGGACCTGCAGCGCGTACGCGCCCTGCTTGTCGAAGCCCAGCGGGTTGACGCAGTCCACCACGATCTTCCCGGCGAGGTCGGCCCGCAGCGAGGCCAGCGTCTCGGCGTGGCCGTCCCACGGCACCGCGACGATCACCACGTCGCTCTCCCGGGCGCACGTCGCGTTGTCGGCGCCGCGGACGCCCAGGCCGAGCTGCGTGGCGCAGTCCTCGGCGCGCTCGGCGCTGCGGGAGCCGATCACCACCTGCTGGCCGGCCTTGGCCAGCCGGTATGCCAGGCCTCGGCCCTGGTCGCCGGTGCCGCCGAGGACTCCCACCACGAGCTCCGAGACGTCCGGCAGCTCTCGGCCCGGTCCGGCCGTCGCGTTCACTGAATCGGGTTGCGTCATGGGGAGATCCTGCCAAACGCCCCGCCCGACCATCATGCTGTCGCGCATGGACGCGGTGAGAGTTTCCGCACTCCGGCAGTCGCTGGCCGGCACCGGCTGGCCCGAAAGGACGGGCGCCTTCGCCTCCGCACTGCGCGGCTCGGTCACCCGGCGCAGCGCCACCGGCCTGCTGCTGGTCGGCACCCCCTGCTACGAGCCCTGGCACCTGGCCGCCCATCTGAGCGACGAGGCCGCCTACAGCGGCGTGCCGGAGCTCGTCCCGACGCTGGTGCGGCACACCGTCCCGGCGGGCGCGCCGGGACACCTGGCCTGCGGCCTGCCCCGGCTGGAGGAGGCGCGGGCCGGCGCGACCGTCCTGCTGGTCGCCCCCGCGCCCGCCGACGCGCCCCTGCTGGAACGGCTGGACGACGCCCGCCGGGCCGGCGCGGTGCTGCTCACCCTGGACGACGGCGACCCCGAACTGACGGCGCTGGCACACGAGCGGCTGACCGTCCCGGACGTCGATCCGGAGCCGTTCGAGCTGGTGCAGCACCTGGTCAGCTCGGCCACCTCGACGGTGCCGCCGCGCTCCCGGCTGGCCCGGCTCGCGGAGCGGCTGACCGCCTCACCGGTGGTGCGCTGGTGAGGCGCTGACGGGCCGCCGAAAATCGCTTGCCCCGTTCCGTCCGCTTCCCGCAGCATCTGACCATGTGACCTCCGACGACGAGTTCCTCCGCAGGGTGATCCCGGATCTGACGCCCTGGCACGCCTCCCGGGACTTCCGGCTGCTCTGGACGTCGGGCTGCGTCACCGCCTTCGGCAGCCTGCTCACCTACGTCGCGGTGCCGATCCAGATCAAGCAGCTGACCGACTCGACCCTCGCGGTCGGCCTGGTCGGCGCGTTCGAACTGGTGCCGCTGGTGGTGTTCGGCCTGTGGGGCGGCGCCCTGGCCGACGCACTGGACCGCCGCCGCCTGGTGCTGCTCAGCGAGGTCGGGCTGACGCTGATGGCCGCGCTGCTGCTGGCCAACTCGCTGCTGCCGCACCCCCTGCTGTGGCCGATCTACCTGGTGGGGGCGCTGACCGCCGCGCTGGACGGCCTGCAGCGCCCGGCGCTGGACGCGATGATCCCCCGCGTCGTCGCCCACGAGCACCTGCCCGCCGCGTTCACCCTCATCTCGCTGTACCGCAACGCCGCTTCGGTGGCCGGCCCGGCCCTCGCGGGCGTGGTCGTCGCGGTCGCCGGGGCGCACAGCGCCTACACGCTGGACATGCTGACCTTCCTGGTCTCGCTGACGATGATCGCCCGGATGCGCCCGGTCCCTCCCGCCGACAGCGCCGACCGGCCTTCGCTGCGCAGCCTCGGGCAGGGCCTGAGCTACGCGTGGAGCCGCAAGGACCTGCTGGGCACCTACGCGATCGACACCGTGGCGATGCTGTTCGCGTTCCCCGTCGCGGTGTTCCCGTTCCTGGCGGCCTCGTTGGACGCCGAGTGGGCGCTGGGCCTGCTGTACGCGGCGACGGCGGTCGGCGCGCTGGTGGTGTCGGCGACCGGCGGCTGGCTGGCGCGCATCCACCGGCACGGCCGGATGCTGCTGTTCGCGGCGCTCGGCTGGGGCGTGTCGATGGCGCTGGCGGGCCTGGTCGGGAACATCTGGCTGGTGCTGCTGTGCCTGGCGCTGGCCGGCGCGGCCGACCAGATCAGCGGGGTGGCCCGGTCGACGATCTGGAACCAGTCCATCCCCGACGAGCTGCGCGGCCGCCTCGCCGGGGTGGAGGTCCTGTCGTACTCGGTCGGCCCGCAGCTCGGCCAGGTCCGGGCCGGCGGCATGGCCGCGCTGGTCGGCGTGCGGGCCTCGATCTGGACGGGTGGCGTGATGTGCGTGGTGGGCGTCCTCGCGCTGACGGCGTCCATCCCGAAGCTGCTGGCCTGGGACGCCCGCACCGACCCGCACGCGCTGGCGGTGCGGGCCCAGCACGAGCGGCAGGCCGCCGAGGCGGCGGCCGAGGCCGGGGTGTGACGCGGCGTCAGCCCTTGTTCCCGGGCTCGCCGTCGTTCCAGCGCGGGTCCTCGCGCCACTCCTGGTTGCGCTCGGCTGCGATCTCCAGGGCGTGCGCGGCCTCCTCGCGGGTGGCGTAGGGGCCGAGCCGGTCCTTGGCCGGGCACTCCGGGCCCTCCTCGACCTTGCCGTGCTTGATGCAGTAGAACCACTCCCCCGGCTGACCGGTGGGCTTGCTGCGGCCGAACACCATCGTCTCGTCTCCCGTCCTGTGGACCCCGCGACGGCCGCCGCGGCGCTGTAGGTGATCATTCCCGGCGGCCCGGCCGCGCACACGGCCCGGGGCGGGCGGATGGCGGCCGATAGACTCGCGAACATGGCTCTGGTACCCGGCACCCTGTCCCCCACCCGCAAGGTCCCCGCGCACATCGCGCGTCCGGAGTACGTCGGCAAGCCCGCGCCGACCCCGTACACCGGCCCCGAGGTGCAGACCGCGGAGACCGTCGAGAAGATGCGGATCGCCGGCCGGATCGCGGCGCAGGCGATGGCGGAGGCCGCGAAGCTGATCGCCCCCGGCGTCACCACCGACGCGCTCGACGCCGTCGCGCACGAATACATGTGCGACCACGGCGCCTACCCGTCCGACCTCGGCTACCGGGGCTTCCCGAAGTCGGTCTGCACCTCGATCAACGAGGTGATCTGCCACGGCATCCCGGACTCGACCGTGCTGCAGGACGGCGACATCGTCAACATCGACGCCACCGCGTACATCCACGGGGTGCACGGCGACCTGAACGCCACCTACCTGTGCGGCGACGTGGACGAGGAGTCCCGGCTGCTGGTGGAGCGCACCCGGGAGTCCCTAGACCGGGCGATCAAGGCGGTCAGGCCGGGGCGTCGGATCAACGTGATCGGACGGGTCATCGAGTCCTACGCCAAGCGGTTCGACTACGGCGTGGTCCGCGACTTCACCGGCCACGGCATCAACACCTCGTTCCACTCCGGCCTGATCGTCCCGCACTACGACAGCGAGCGGGCCACCCAGGTGATCAAGCCGGGCATGACCTTCACCATCGAGCCGATGCTCACCCTGGGCACCTACGACTACGAGATCTGGCCGGACGGCTGGACGGTGGTCACCAAGGACCGCAAGCGCACCGCCCAGTTCGAGCACACCCTGGTGGTCACCGCCGACGGCGCGGAGATCCTCACCCTGCCCTGAGCCGCCACGACAGAGCGGCCCGCCTCCCCGGTCGGGGGGACGGGCCGCTCTGTCGTTGCCGGTCCGCTCCGGTTAATCGTTCCTGCTCCGCTCCGGCCTCGGCTCAGCCGATCAGCCACTGCTCCTCGGCGACCGCGCCGACCTCGGTGCACGCGTCGGTCAGCACGTCCAGCACCCGCAGCGGGTCCGGCAGCGGCTGGTCGGGGCCGCGCAGCCAGCGCACCCGGGAGCCGTCGGTCAGCGCGGCCGGCGGGACCAGGGTGTACGAGCCGCGGCAGTGCCAGCGCAGCCCGGGGTGCTCGGAGACCGTCTCGGGGGTGGAGTCCAGCGCGCTGGGCCACCACTCGTCCTCGTCCTGCGGGGTGCCGCGCGTCGCGGTGAAGAACAGGTACCGGTCGTTCCCGACCGCCGCCACCGGGCCGCCCACGCCGAGCACGTCCAGCCGCCGCAGCGCCAGCACACCCGCCTCGGCCGGCACGTCCAGCACGTCGTGCGCGCGGCCCGTCGCGGTGACGAAGTTCGCCTCCGGGTCGCGGGTCAGCCAGTGGGCCAACTGCTCGGCGTCGACGGTGGCCTGCGACTGCCACGCGAAGGAGACCGGATGCTGGGCCGGGGCCGGACAGCCGACCCGGTCGCACGAACACCGGTAGCCCTCCGGGTGCGCCGCCGGCGCCACCGGGAACCCCGACCGGACCGCCCCCAGCAGCAGATCCAGCTTCGCAGCCGCGTCCTTCTCGGCGTCCGGGTCGTCCTTCCGGTCCCGCCGCCACCAGGACGTCCACCTGCTGCTGGCTTCCATCTGGCCCCTTCCGCACCTGCTGAGCTGCCGTGCCTGGTACGACACGACCACCGACGCAACAAACGACGCCAACGCACGCGCCCGCTCGCTGCTTCCCGAATCGGTGCACCACGTGCGGGGGGCGTCTGCCGTCGACCGGGGCCGGGTTCTCCGGCCGGCCGACGCCCGGGGACAGGTACGGAGTTCGAGGTTCGCGCTCGGCGGGCGGGCGCACCTCGGTGCGCCCCACCCGGCCCGTACGGGCCCGCGGACCCGGGGCAACCCCCGGGGGCGTACGTAGCAGGATAAGGCTCCCGGAGCCCTCCGAATGACCGCCCGCGATGCCGTCCGCGTCACACTGCCGCCGCTCGGCGGACACACCCGCCCGCACCGGACATCCCGCACCGCGCCTACCCTGGACCGGTGAAGAGCTCCGACACCGAATTCCTCGGGGGCCCGCTGGACGGCCGGGTCCTGCCGATCCTGCTCAGCCCGCTGCACACCGTGCCGAAGGTCTACCGGGTGCCCGTGCCCGCGCACGGCGACACCCCGGCGATCACGCTGGTCTACCGGCGGGCCAAGGAGTACAACGCCAAGGGCCGGTTCCGCTGGCGCTACGAGTACGACGACGCCGCCAGCGGCTGACCCGCCCGCCGCGGGGGCTCAGGCCTCCTCGGCCAGGATCAGGTACAGCTTCTTCTTCGTCTCGGCCAGCACCGCCAGGCCCTTGGCGCGCTGCTCCTCGGTGCCCGTCATCATGACCTGGCGCACCGCGTGGTCCACCGCCGCGAGCGCGGCGCCGACCTCCTGCACGGCCTCCCAGTCGTCCCGCCGGCCGGCCTCGTCCCACGGCGACTCGGCGCCCTGCTCGGCCTCGGCCCGGCCCTGCTCGGTCAGCTCGAACAGCTTCTTGCCGGACTCCTCGTTGGCCTTGATCAGCCCCTCCTCCTCCAGCAGCTGGAGCGTCGGGTACACCGAGCCCGGGCTGGGCCGCCAGACACCGCCGGTGCGCTCGCCGATCTCGGTGATCATCTCGTAGCCGTGCATCGGACGCTCCCGCAGCAGCGCGAGCAGCGAGGCCCGCACATCGCCGCGCCGGGCCCGTCCGCCGCGCCGACCGCCGCCGCCGTGCCCGCGCGTCCCGTGGCCGCCGAAGCCGCGGCCGCGCGGCCCGAACGGCGGCATCGGCCGCCCCGGCGCGCCGAACGGCCCGAACGCCGCCCGCATCCCGAACTCCTCGCCCTCGCCGTGCGGGGCTTCCGCCCAGCGGCGCCGACGCTCTTCACCATGGCGCTTCTCGAAGTGCATGTTCCACTCCCCGTGGTTGTCGGACACCTCGATCGTCGAAGCATCTCGATAACTCGACGATATATCGGTAACTGTCGTTCGACAACCACTTTCCGCGTCACCGGCTGCCGGAGTAGTTCTGCGGCCCGGCTTCGTCGACCGCTGCTTCGGCGGCCGCCGCCGTCCATTCCTCGGCACTGGAGTCGGTGGTCAGATTGACGTACAGCGCCCGGGAGGACATCAGGTAGCGGTGGTGCTGCTTCCGGTAGCCGCTCTGGACGGCCCGGTGAACGGCCGTGTCGGTGCTGTCGCAGGGCTCGGAGCCGGGGCCTTCCCTCGGGCACCAGAGGCCCCAGTCCGTGGTGTAGGCGTCGTCGAGCGCGTCGTAGGCGTCCTTGGCGGTCTGCGCGTCCGCCAGGGGGATCACCATCACCATCACCAGCACCCTGCCCTGGAAGTCGCTGTACGTCCCGACCATCTGCTGGTCGCAGTCGGCCGCGCGCAGCACGGACGAGGCCGTTCCCGAGGTGCCGTCGACGCAGCCCTGCGCACCCCCGCTGGTCCGGCTGTACGTCACGCCCTTGGCGTCGGTGAAGGAGCCGGGCAGCAGTGCGGCCACGCTCAGCGGTGTCCGGTCGGTCTGCGCGCTGTCGAGCGACCTGGGGTCGAACGTGGGGGTGGTGACCGCCGGCGAGGGCGTGCGGGTGGTGCGCACGGGGCTCGGGGACGGCGTCGGGGAGGGGGTCGGGGAGGGGGTCGGGGAGGGGGTCGACGACCGGCTTGCGGTGGCGGTCGGCGCGGCGGAGCGGACACCGCCAAAGGACCGGTCGACCAGGAACGCCAGGAGCAGCAGGGCCACCACCAAGGCGGCGGCGAGAACGGGCCTCGGGATCCTCGACGGCTTCGGCGGCTCGTCGTCCACCTCGTCGAGGACGTCGTCGCCCTCGTCGTCGGATGCGGCAACGGGGACGGGAACGGGGACGGGAACGGGAACGGGAACGGTCGGGGCGACCGCCCGCAGGTGCTCCTCCCACTCGCCCGGCGACGGCCGGCGGGCCGGGTCGGCGTCGAGGCTCCGCCGGGCGAGCCCGCCGAGGTCGGGGCTGAGCACGGCCAGGGCGGTGGGGTCGGTGGTGGTCTGGTCGCGGGCGATCAGGCGGACCGCGAGCAGCCCGAGTTTGTGGACGTCACCGGCCGGGGTGGCCTTCTCCTCACCCTCCGGGAGCTGCCAGTCCGGGGTCTCGGCCTGCGGCAGGACGCTGCCGCCGCGCAGCCGCATCGCGTCGCAGTCGATGAGGAAGCACTCGGGCGGGTCGGCGGCGGCGAACAGCAGGTTCTTCGGCGACAGGTCCCCGACGCCGATGCCGATGCGGTGCAGCCGGCCGAGCGTCGCCGCGAGGTCGGCCAGCAGCAGCAGGCGGTCCCGGTCCCCGACGGCGAGTCCGATCCCGGTGACGTACGCGTCGCTGTTGAGCAGGAACTCCAGGTTCGCCGGCCGACGGGTGGCGCCGGCCCCGCCCAGGCTGAGGAAGTCGAACCGGAAGCGGTCCGGGGCGGCCCGCATGAGGAATCCGCCGACCCGGCCCTCCTCCCGGACCACGGCCGCCGGCCAGGCGGTCTTCTCGAACAGCCAGCGGCCCTCGTCGGCGCTCAGCTCGCCGCGCAGGTCCACCATGGCGGTCAGCACAGCGGCGTCGAGCTCGGGCAGCAGGGCGGGCACGTACTCCTTGTAGACGACCTCCCAACCGCCGTCCTCCGCAGCCCGGTTGATCTTTCTGTTGGCGACCCGGTGGACGACGCCCTGCCCGCCCTGCCCGAGGCGGCCGTCCAGGACCAGGGCGTCCCGGTCGACGGCCTTTCCGGGGGCGGGGCTCATCGCGGCGGGGCGGGGCTACGCCGCCAGACGGCCAGCAGGGTCCGGTCGTCGTCGAAGGTCTCCCGGTCGAAGTCCAGCACGTGCGCGAGCCACAACGGGGCGGGGGGCGTGCCGAGTTGGTCGGCGAACAGGGCGCCGACCCGGCCGTCCCCGTCGCCGAGCGGGTCGCCGAAGCCGTCGGTGCCGATCAGCAGCACCTGGTCGGGCGCCAGGCGCCCGGTGGCCTGTTCGACCGTGGCAGGCACGGCGGGCAGCGCCCTGACCTCGTTGGAGACCAGCAGGGTGTCCGAGCCGGTCTTCGACGGGAAGACCGGACGGTAGACGGCCCGCCGGCCGTCGAGCAGCCAGGCGCCCGAGTCCCCGATCCGGCACAGCTCGACCACCGGCCCGTCGGGGTGCGGTCGGACCACGCCGGTGACCAGTGTGGTCGCGTACAGCGCCGCGACCTCGGTCGGATCGGGCTCGGCCTTGTTGAGCCGCACGCCGGCCAGCCGCCGCAGCCGTTCGGCGGCGTGCAGGGCGACGTCGCGGAGGTCCAGCGAGGCCGGACTCCAGGCGAGTTGGAGCAGGATCCGGTCCAACGCGGCCCGGCACGCCTCGGCGGCGCCCTGCTCGGCCCTGGCGGCGCTGGAGACACCGTCCGCGACGGCGAACACGACGGCGCCGCTCGGCTGGTGCGGCACGGCGCGGGCGGCGTCCTGACGCGGTTTGCCGTAGTAGCGGTGCTGGGCGCCCCGCACCGACGCCAGCCGCAGCGTGAGGGCCGCCGTCGACCAGCCGTCGCACTCGGCGTCCGGCACGTCGGAGGCCTCCTCGCCGGGCGGCCGGGCCTCGAACTCGACGCCGGGGGTGCCCACGGCGATCCGCCGCCACGGCGGGACCTCGACGCCGTTCGGGCTCACAGGCCGACCTCGTCGATGGCCAGGGTGAACTGGTCCGGCCGATTGACGACGAGTCGGGGGTCGGCGGAGTTCAGCGCGTGGCCGGAGGAGACCAGGCTCGCCGTGAGCGAGTGGAAGAACTCCGCGATGGCCCGGCCGATGTCGGCCCCCGGCACGGCCACGAACGCGAACTCCGGCCGGGTCGCGACCTCCAGCATGGTCCGGGCCTCGGCGCTGCCGATGCCGCAGGCGATGATGTTGGGGGCGGTGGGGGTGCGGGCCCGGTCGACCAGTTCGGCGTGCGGCAGCCGCCAGGCGTTCCCGTCGGTCGGCTGGCCGTCGCTGAGGAAGAACACCACCGGGCGGTGCACCCGGTACCCCTGGCCGCGGAGCCACTGCACATCGGTGGGGATGCGCTGCAGCAGGTCGTCGAAGACCGCCCGGTAGCGGGTGGTCCCCCGGATCACCACCTCGGGCAGGCTGGTCTCGGTGCGCATGTCGGCGACCGCGAGCCGGACCTGCACGTCGTCGGAGAACCCGAGCACCGCGAGCCGCAGCTTCGCGGCGATCATCGGCTCCGCCCGCAGCCCCTCGCAGAGCGAGACCAGGCCGTCCGACAGCTCCTCCAGGTACGGGCCCATCGACGCCGACTCGTCCGCCAGCACGTAGGCCGGCAGCAGTACACCCTTGATCTCGGCCATTTGCGTCCCCCATCCGCGGCGCGCGAGCGGCGCCTGGTATCCGACTTCGACGGTGCTGCTTCGGGCCCGGACGGGCCCTAGGGCAGCAGGGCCTGGACGGCCTGCTCCAGCCCCTGGATCTCGGTGGCCACCGCGGTGGTCGCGGCCACGCCCCGGCCGGCCCGGGCGAGGAACCGCAGGACCTGGTCCCAGCGCCTGGTGGGCCCGGCCACCACCTGTTCGAGCTCGTCCGCCGTCCGGACCGCGGCCGGGTCCGGACTCTGCCGCAGCTGCTCGACGAGGGCGAGCACCCGGCGGGCGACGGCTTCCTCGTCCACCCCCGAGGTGTGGATCGTGGCGGAGGAGTCCTGGCCCGCCGCGATCGCGCCGCCGCTGATGGTGACCTGGGCGTTGCCGCTGATGTGGAGACCGCCGGTGATGTGCCGGTCCTCGGTCATCGGCCTTCCTTTCTCATCCCGCCCGCGGCACGGCCGGCCAGGCGCACGAGCTTGCTGCCCGCGCCGGCGGCCACCGAGGAGTTGACGAAGCTGACGTTGGCGTTGCCGGAGGCGAAGACGCCCCCGTTGTAGATCACGCTCTGGCGCTCCCGGAGCTCGGAGACGTCCACCTGCCGGTCGGCGAGGAAGTCGGTGAGGGTGTCCAGGACGCGCCGCTCGACGATCTTGGTGTACATCTGGCTGTCGACCTGCTGGAAGTACCGGTGGAACACGGTCTCGGCCGCCAACTCCCGGAGGCTCAGCTCGGCACCGTGGTTGAACGCCCCGAGCGCGATCTGCCGCAGCTGCTCCTTCTCCTTCCGACGGTCGGCCAGGCCGCCGAGCAGCAACTCGAACGCCCTGAGCGGGCTGCTGAGCAGCCGGCCCGGCACCGCGAGGGCCGAGGCGTTGACGAGGGCGAGCAGCTGCCACCAGGTGGGGCGGTCGAGCAGGTGGTCGACCTGGTGGTAGCGCCGCTGGAGCGGGGGGAGCAGGGTGCTGCCGCCCTCGACGAAGAGCAGGTCCCGGGCCGTGCTCAGCGAGAAGCGGATCACGAAGCCCGCCACCAGTTCGCCGTTCCACCCGGAGACCGTGGCGACCAGGTAGGGGCGGGCCGGCCCCGAGCCGCTCTCCCACAGCTTGTCGATCACGGCCTGGCGCAGCTCGGTCTGCGGACGGTCGTCGGGGCGGGGAAGGAGCAGCCGGTGGAGGGCGGGGTCCAGGCGCTGGGCGAGGTCGGCGCCGTTCACGAAGACCCGCTCGGACACCGCCACCCCGGGCAGTCCGAGGGCTTGGAGCGCGCCGGTGACCTCGGTGGTCAACTCCCGGACAGTGAACGGCACGACGTGGTCGGACTGCCCGTCGGGCCGGTCCACGGCGATGGTGAAGTTCCACGGCTTGGTGAGCCCGCCGTAGCCGAGGAACGGGTCGAAGCCCGCGAAGACCGACACGTTCCCCTGCCGGTCCGGTGCGGCGATGTGCCGCAGCAGTCTCTCGCTGTCCGGATTGGCCCGAGGAGCCGCATCCGGGTCGAAGCTGTCCCGGCTCAGCTTGGCCCGCAGCACTCCGTAGAAGGTGATGAGCCGCTCGGCCAGCACGATCGCCCAGGCCACCAGGAGCAGCGGAACGACGAGCGGCGGCAGCGGCACCGGGAGGACGGTTTCCGAACTGTCCGGGAAGGGCTGGAAGGCGAGCGACGCCAGCACGCCGATCGAGACGAGCGCGAGCAGGACCTGGACGGTGGCCTGCCGGGCCCGCGCGGCAAGCGCGTACCGCAGCACACAGGCCAGATCGACCCCGGGTGAGAACGCGACGGCGCGATGCGGCTCCTTGAGGACGGAGTCGACGGCCCGCCGGGACAGGTCGCTGTTCAGCTGGACGGCGACACAGAGGTAGCGGGTGGCGTCCGTCGCCGACGACTGGGCCTGCCCGGTCGGGGCCCGGTGCGGCGCCGCCCAGGTGCTCGACGACGGCCCCGCGACTCCCTTGGTCTGCGGAACAGGCGGTGGGTCGGACGGCCGAGCGGGCGGTGAGGTGGACGGCCGAGCGGGCGGTGGGTCGGGCGGCGCGAAGGTGGGTCTCATCGGCGGCACGGCCTTCCCGTGCGTGGTCGCCTTGTCGTCCGGGTCCGTGGTCATCTCTGCCCCCCTGGAGAGCACCGGCTGCGGCACAGGGTGCGACACGTGACGGAGCTCACCAAAAGGTGGTACCACGCAGGCCAAGGAATAACCAAGTATGTTGCAAACAAAGGGAGTTGTTGGCTATATGCGACCACCGGGACGCCCGGGGACCAGGTGGCCGAAGTGCCCTCCGGAGCCCGCTGGGGCGGCCCGGCCGAAACTCCCGGCCACCCCGACACGCCCCCGCAGCGGCTCCACCGGGCGGTCCGCAGCCACTACGGTGACGGCCATGGCAGGCGAACGCGATCTTCGACAGCTGCTGTCCGGGTTGAGTCCCGTCCTCAATCCGGGCCGCTACGTGTACTGCACGCTTCCCGGGCGGGTGCCCGCCGGGTTGCGGCCGGTCGTCACGGTGGCCGAACCCGAGGGCGTCACCTTCGTCGTCCCCGAACAGGAGGCCGAATCGCTCGGCCTGCCGCACGCGTTCACCGCCGCCTGGATCACCCTGCGGGTGCACTCGGCGCTGGACGCCGTCGGCCTCACCGCCGCCGTCGCCACCGCACTCGCCGAGCACGGCATCAGCTGCAACGTGGTGGCCGGCTTCCACCACGACCACCTGTTCGTCCCCGCCGACGACGCCGACCGGGCCCTGACCGCCCTCGACGCGCTGGCCGCCCAGCACACCTGACGTCCGGTGCCCTCTCTGGTGCCCACCGCCGGGCGCGGGCGACAATCCGAACGAAGCGCCGCCCGGACGAGAGGGACGCCGTGCAGAACGCCTGGACCACCGCCACCGCCACCGGCCTCGGCGCCGCCCTCGCCGAGTCCGTCGCGGAGGGGCTGTTCCCCGGCGGTGTGCTGACCGTCGGCCAGACGGGCGTCGGGCGGACCACCGTCGGGCACGGGCTGGTCGCCCCCGAGTGCGGCGACGCCCGGCCCGGGCCGCACACCCGGTACGACCTCGCCTCGCTCACCAAGGTGCTCGCCACCTGGCCGCTGATCGGCGTCGCCGTCCGCACCGGGCGGCTCGACCTGGACGCCCCGCTGCGCGACCGGATGCCCGAACTGCCCGCACCCGGCGGCGACCTGACCGTCCGACACCTGCTCGCCCACACCTCCGGGCTGGTGCCGAAGACCGGCCTGGCCCGCTACGAGCACACCGGCCGACCGCTGATCGAGCACCTGTGCGCGGAGCCGCTGGTGAGCCCGCCCGGCGACCGGCACCGCTACATCGACCGCGGCTTCATCCTGCTCGGCCTGCTGCTGCCCGCGCTGCTCGGCCGCCCGCTGCACCTGCTCGCCGAGGAGCTGTGGCGCGACCTCGGCCTGCACCGCACCGCGTACGGGCCGCTGCCCCGCGACCCGCAGCTCGCCCCGACCGAACGGCGGCTGCTCGGCGCGCCCCGCACCTGGGGCGTGCCGCACGACCCGAGCGCGGCACTGCTCGGCGGGGTGGCCGGCCACGCCGGGGCGTTCTCCTGCTCCGACGACCTCGCCGCCTACGCCGAGCACCTGCTGACCGGCGCGAGCCCGCTGGCCGACTGGTTCGCCGAGAGCCTCCGCCCGTGCGCCACCGTCGAACCCGGCCTGCACCGCGGGCTCGCCTGGCTGATCACCGCGGACGGCTCGGCCTACCACCACGGCTACACCGGCACCAGCCTCTTCCTCTCCCCGGCCACCGGCCGCTACGTGGTGCTGTGCACCAACGCCGTCTACCACGGCTGGGACCGGGCCCGGCTGGCCGACCTGCGCACCCTGGCACTGCACTCGCTCACCACCGGCTGACCACCCCGCCGCCCGCACCTCGCCTGCCCGCCGCCCCCTGCCCGCCTCTCGCCCGCCCACTGCCCGCCTGCCCGCACCTCATCGGAGCGGCTGCCACCGGCCGCCGGTCAGCACCGTCATCACCTCCCGGGCGCGGAGCTGCCCGGGGCGCACCCGGGCGGCGGCGGCGAGCAGCGCGATGTCGTCCTCGGCCGGGTCGGGGGCACCGGCCAGCACCGCGTCCAGCAGCCGGTCCGGGCCGGCCCCGGCGGGCAGCCGCCGGGCGGTGAACCGCTCCAGCGAGCGGTCGATGTCCTCGTCGCGGCGCTCGACCAGGCCGTCGGTGAACAGCAGCAGCGTGTGATCGGGCGGCAGCACCGCGGTGCTCGGGACGTAGCCGTTGCGGCCGGTGCCGAGCGGCGGGCCGGGCTCCACCGGCAGCAGCGCCACCTCGCCGTTCGGGCGGACCACGGCGGGCGGCAGGTGGCCGGCGCTGGCGAAGCAGTAGCGGCCGCGGGCCGGTTCGGCGTACACCGCGAGGCAGGTGGACGGGCGGTAGTCGTGCACGTCTCCGGCCAGGCCGTCCATCCGTGCCAGCAGCCGGTCGGCGGACGGCTCCAGCAGGGCCATGGCGCGCAGCATCGCCTGGTAGTGGCTCATGTGCGCGGCGGCCTCGATGCCGTGGCCCATCACGTCGCCGATGGCGAGCACGGTACGGCCGTCGGGCAGCGCCACCGTCTCGTACCAATCACCGCCGGTCAGGGCGCTGGTGCCGGCCGGGCGGTAGCGGAAGGCGACCGCGATGTCCGGGTGCGGGCTGCCGGGTTCGGCGAGCATGGCGCGCTGCAGGTCGACGGCGACGGCGTGCTCGCGGCTGTAGCGGCGGGCGTTGTCGAGGTTGATGGCGGCGCGCACCGCGAGGTCCTGGGAGGCGACCGCGTCGTCCTCGTCGAAGCCCGGGGAGGGGGCGGCGCGCAGCAGGGTGACGGTGCCGATCCGGTGCCCGCGGGCGGTCAGCGGCACCACCATCGCCGAGTGGATCAGCAGCGCCCGGAAGTCGGCGATCCGCTCCGGATTGGGGGCGGTGCGGCGCAGATCGGACTCGGTCAGCAGGTTCTCGATCACCGGCCGGCCCTCGGCGAGGCAGCGCGGCACGGCGGAGTCGGGCCGGTAGTCGACGTACTCGCCGCGTTCGCCGACCTGCCGGATCTGCTCCAGCAGGTCCGGTTTGGCGGCGATCGCCGTGCGCTGCAACCGGCGGCCGCCGTCGGGGAGGAGGCGGGCGTGCCGGCTGTCGGGGTGCGGGAGCAGTTCGACGGTGGCGGCGTCGGCGAGGTGGTCGACCAGGAAGGCGGCGAGCTCGCCGCAGGTGGTGTCGACGTCGAGGGTGGTGCCGATCCGGGTGGCCGCGGTGTCGAGCAGGGCGAGCCGGGCCCGGGCCTGTTCGAGTTCGTGCTGCTGGCGGTGGGCGGCGGTGACCTCCAGCAGGACGCCGACCAGCCCGACCGGCCGCCCGGCGGTCTCCAGCCGGTGGTACGCGCCGTGCCAGTAGCGCTGGTGCAGCGGGGATCCGGCCAGCGTGTGGCCGCTGGAGGTGATCTCGCGGGGGCGGCCGTCGGCGAGCACGGCGCGCAGCAGGTCCTCCCGGGGGTCGACGCCGGGCAGCAGTTCGGCGATCGTCCGGCCGAGGTGCTGTTCGGCGGGGACGCCGTTCATCGCGGCCAGCGCCGGGTTGACGTAGCGGAAGCGCAGTTCGGTGTCGAGGACGCCGACGCCGGCGGGCGTGCCGTCCAACACGCGGCGCAGCGGCTGCGGCAGGTCGTTCCAAGGGGTGTCGGCCATGGCTGCGGCACCTCCTCGCCGGGCGCCCGGGCACTGTGACCAGTAAACACAGCGGGCGCGGCGGGGGCGATCCGGTGCGTGGCCGGACGCCCTGCGGCGGTCGGGTCGACGGGGGCCTGCGAAGGCACCCGGAAGTTCACCCGAATGGAGCCCCCCGGTGTGCTTCGGAGGGTGGGCGGGCCGAGGGTCGTCACAGGTCCACTTTCGGCCCAAGGAGGTTCCCATGAGCTCGTCCGTCGGCCCGACCCCGACCCCGGCAACGCCCGGGTCGCACGGTTCACCGGCGCCCGGGAACAAGCCCTGGGTGTCCGGGACGGTGCTGTTCGCCGGTGTGCTGATGCTGGTGAGCGGCCTGCTGGAGGTGTTCCGCGGGATCATGGCGATCGCGGAGGACGCCGTCTTCGTGAGCACCCCTCGGTACGTCTTCCGGTTCGACCTCACCTCGTGGGGCTGGATCCACCTCGTGGTGGGCGCGCTGCTCGCCCTGACCGGCCTCTTCGTGATCAAGGGCATGTTCTGGGCGCGGATCGCCGGTGTGCTCTTCGCCGCGGTGAGCCTGGTGGACAACTTCCTTGATATCCCTTCCTACCCGCTGTGGTCGCTGGTGCTGATCGCGCTGGACGTCTTCGTGATCTGGGCGCTGTGCGCCTATCGGGAGGCCTGATCCGCCGCATCGTGCCGCCCGGGCCGGTGGCCCGCTCCCCTCGTCCGGGGTGCGAACCACCGGCCCCGGTGCTGCCCCCGCGGGTCACTTGCTCAAGGCGGCCACACCTGCCTGGGCGAACTTCTCGTCCTGGTCGGCGCTGGGGGCGCCGGCCACGCCGACGGCCGCTATCGGGGCGCCCTTCAGCTGGACCGGGGCGCCGCCGCCGAGGAACAGGGTGCCGGGGATGTCCTTCAGGTTCGGCGCCTGGGCGAGGCGCTTGACCAGCTCTGAGGTCGGGGCGTTCCAGGACACCGCGGTGTAGGCCTTGCGCTGGGCGGACTCGAAGGACTGCGGGCCGGCGCCGTCGCCGCGCAGTTCGACGATCACGTTGCCGTTCCGGTCGACGACCGCGACGGAGATCTTCTGGCCGTCCTTCGCCGCGGCGTCCAGGCTGGCCTGGGCGGCCTTGACGGCGGACTCGACCGTCAGGTGCGGGGTCTCGAAGGTGCTCTTGTTCTGGACGTCGGACGCGGCGGCGCCGGCGGGGGCCTGCTTCGGCGTCTCGGCGTTGGCGGAGACGGCACCGACCACGCTCGCCCCGACCGCGGCCACCGCGACGGCACCGGTGACAACGCGGGTACGGGTGCTCAGCTTCTTCATCTTCGGCTCCTGGATCGGTGGTTGGGGCCGGACTGCGGAAGTGCTCCGGCCTCGCTTCACATGCTTCCCGCCGGAACCCGTGCTGCGGATCGGCGAACCGGCTCGACCGGCGGAGCAAGATGGACGACAACCGTGTCAGCCGATCGGTTGATGTGGAGGCCGTGATCCGCGGGCACCATCCAAGTGACGGCCGGTGACCGAACGACACCAGCGGTCACCGATCGTCACCGACAGGTGCGCCGACCAGCACCGACCAGCAAGCGAAAGGAGGCCGGCCATGATGCGTCAACCCCTCTCCCGAGCGGCCGACCCGGACGCACGCTGGCTCGTGGCGGTCATGCGGCTGGCCTTCGTGCTGCTGCTCGGCACCTCGCTGACGCGCTACCTCGCGCACCACTTCACCAGCGCGCTGACGCCGTGGGTGATCGCGCTGAGCACCGCCCTCGCCGTGGGCCACCTGTCCGGCCTGTCCGAGCGCCGTCCGGCCTGGCTGGCCACGGTGCTGGGCAGTTGGGCGGTGCTGGTGTTGATGGCGCCCAGCTTCGCCTGGTGCGCCGTCCCCCTGCTGTACACGGTGCTCCGGGCCTTCCCGCCACGGGCGTCGATCCCGCTGGTGACGGCGCTCACCGCGCTGGTGATGGTGTCCGAGCTACGGCTGCCGGGGGCCGATCCGACGATGGTGCTGCTGCCACCGGCGATCGCCGCGCTCGCCACCGCGGTGTTCCTGTACATGCAGCGGCAGGGCGTCCGGCAGCGGAAGCTGATCATCGACCTGATCCGGGCCCGCCGGGAGCTGGCCGCGGTGGAGCGCCAGCAGGGTGCGCTGTCCGAGCGGGAGCGGCTGTCCGTCGAGATCCACGACACCCTCGCCCAAGGCCTGTCCAGCCAGCAGATGCTGCTGCAGGCCGCCGAGTTGGCCTGGGAACAGGACGAAGCGGCCGCCCGCAGCCACATCCGGACGGCTGCGGCGATCACCGCCCGCAATCTCGCCGAGGCCCGCCGCTTCGTGCACGACCTCGCCCCTGCCGACCTCGCCGAGCAGGGCACCCTGGAGGCCGCGCTCGCGGCGCTCGCCGAACGCGAGGCCGCCGAGAGCGGCCTGCCGGTCCGCTTCCAACTGGACGGCAGCCCGGTACCGATGTCGGCCGCCGCGCAGTCCGCACTGCTGCGGATCGCCCAGGGCGCGCTGGCCAACGTCCGGGAGCACTCCCGAGCCGGCCGGGCCTCGATCACCCTCTCCTACCTGGGCGACCAGGCGGTGCTGGACGTCGCGGACGACGGCCGCGGCTTCACCCTGTCGCCCGGCGGCCGTGGCCCGAACCGCCGCCCCGGGGTAGCCGGTTCGGGCAGCGGGCGCGGCCACGGGCTGCCCGCGATGCGGGCCCGCCTGCGGCAGCTGGGCGGCACGCTCACCGTCGAGTCGGCACCGGGCGAGGGCACCGTGGTCTCGGCCGCCATCCCACTGACGAGCCCACCGGAGGCCCGCTGACCCCAACTCCCGACACGCGCACCGCGCTTGTGCCACCCGCACCGCACTACCCGCATCGCACCGCACCGCACGGAGGCCCCATGAACGACGACGACACGGTCAGGTTGCTCATCTGCGACGACCACGCGATGGTCCGGGCCGGGCTGTTGGCGCTGCTGTCCAGCGACCGCTCGATCGAGGTCGTCGGCGAGGCCAGCACCGGCGAGGAGGCGGTGGTACTGACCGCCCGCCTACAGCCGGACGTGGTGCTGATGGATCTTCAACTCGGCAGCGGCATCGACGGGGTGGAGGCCACCCGGCGGATCCTGGCCGGGCCGGGCGACAGTCACGTCCTGGTGCTGACCACCTTCGACACCGACGCCGACATCACCCGGGCCGTCAACGCGGGCGCCACCGGGTACCTGCTGAAGGCGGAGCGCCCGGCGGAGCTGTTCGCCGCGATCCGCTCGGCCGCGGCGGGCCGGCCGGCGCTGTCCCCGCCGGTGGCGTCCCGGGTGATGGCCCGAATGCGCTCCCCGATGCCCCAACTCACCGACCGTGAACAGGACATCCTCGACCAGCTGGGCCAGGGCCTGGGCAACCGGGAGATCGCCCGGGCGCTGTTCATCAGCGAGGCCACCGTCAAGACCCACCTCGGCCGGATCTACGCCAAGCTCGGCGTCGACACCCGCTCCGGCGCGGTCGCCATCGCCAAGGAGCGCCGCCTGCTGCGCTGACCGACCGGGCCCCCACCGGACCACCCACCAGCCCACCCACCGAGCCACCCACCGGACCCCGGCCCCGGCATCGCCCCGACCCCCGCCCCGCCCCTGTCCCGGCCCCCGCCTCAACTCCCTCACAACTGAAGATCAATCGAGCACGTCCGAAGCCTTGCCACGCACAGTGACCGGAAGTCAGTATTCCTACCGGCCGGTAGTTCTGACGGAACAACGGCTGCTGGAGGGCGCGGAACCGACCGCGGTGGGGTGGCAACACTTCACCGGGGTAGATGTGACGCGAACGCGTAACATACGCGCAACCCTCCGCTCACCCTCCCCTCGCCGACCCGTCGTTCAGGGACGACACGGTTTGGCCGGTACCAACGTCACGAAAGGCGGACGCGCAGCATGCCGACCGCATCAAGCCCTCCCGAGCCGAGGCGCCGGTTCGGCGAGCACGGTCTCGCCTGGGCATTTCTGCTGCCCTCGGTAGTGGTCTTCGCGCTCTTCATCCTCTATCCGCTGGGGCGCACCTTCTATCTGAGCGCGCACGCCAACGACCTGTTCGGCGCGCCCTCCAAGTACGTCGGGATGAAGCACTACACCGACCTGCTGTCCTCGGCGGACTTCCGCACCACGCTGGTCACCACGGCGCTGTTCGTGCTGTTCACGGTGGTTCCGGGGGTTCTCGGGGCGCTGCTGCTGGTGCTCCTGATGGAGGGGCGGATCCGCGGCGTGCGGTTCCTGCGGTCCGCCTTCGCGCTGCCGTTCGCGTTCTCGGTGGCGAGCGCCTCGGTGGTCTTCTCGGTGTTCTACAACCCCGCCAGCGGCGTGCTCAACGGGCTGCTGTCGCACGTCGGTCTGGGCCCGGTGGGCTGGCTGACCGACTCCCAGTACGCGCTGATCTCCATCGCGATCTCCACGATCTGGATGAACCTCGGCTACAACGTGCTGGTGCTCTCCGCGGGCATCGGCTCGATCCCCGGCGAGGTCCTGGAGGCCGCCCGGCTGGACGGCGCGTCCGGTCTGCGGCTGGCCCGGTCGATCACTGTGCCGATGCTCGGTCCCAGCCTGTTCTTCCTGGTGGTGATCTCCACCGTGAACGCGCTGCAGAGCTTCGGCCAGATCCACATCCTCACCAAGGGCGGCCCGGACGGCTCCACCCGCACCCTGGTGTACTCCGTGTACGAGAAGGCGTTCGCCTACGGCTCCAGCGACTTCGGCACCGCCAGCGCGCAGGCCGTGGTGCTGATGGTGGTCGTGCTGTGCTGCACCGCCGTGCAGTTCGGAGTCCTGGAGCGGAAGGTGCACTACGCATGAGCACTCTCACCAAGACGCCCACCGTCGCCGATCCGGTCCGCCCGGCCCGCCGGCCGGTGCACCTCCGCTCCGCGCTGGGCCGCGCCGGGGTCTACGCGGTGCTGGCCGTGGCCGTGTTGACGGTCGCGTTCCCGGTCTACTACGTCTTCGCCGGCGCTTTCATGCGCCCGGACGAGATCGCCAGCTACCCGCCCGCGATGGTGCCGCACTCGATCACCGGGGAGAACTTCTCCGGCGCGGTGCACGCCATCCCGCTGGTCCGCCAGTACGGCAACTCGCTGCTGGTGGCGAGCCTGATCACGCTGGCGCAGCTGTTCACCTCGGTGCTCGCCGCGTACGCCTTCGTGTTCCTGCCGATGCGCGGCCGCTCCGTGGTGTTCGGCCTGTTCCTGGCCACCCTGATGGTGCCGTGGGAGGCCATCATCATCCCCAACTACCTGACGCTGTCGGGCTGGGGAATGGGCAACACGTACTTCGGCCTGGTGCTGCCGTTCCTGGCGTCCGGGTTCGGGACGTTCATGCTGCGGCAGTCGTTCCGTCAGTTCCCCGCCGAGCTGCGGGACGCCGCCCGGATCGACGGCGCGGGCCACTGGCGTTTCCTGTGGCGGATCCTGGTGCCGCTGAACAAGCCGGCCCTGGCCGCGCTCGCCATCTACGTCTTCCTGTCCTCCTGGAACCAGTACTTCTGGCCGCTGATCATCACCCGCACCGCCAACATGCAGACCCTGCAGATCGGTCTGTCCTCGCTGCGGGACTCCGAGATGGCCGACCCCGGTCTGATCCTGGCCGGCGTGGTGCTGTCGCTGCTGCCCACGCTGGCGCTGGTGCTGTTCGGCCAGCGGTTCATCGTCCGCGGTCTGACCGCCGGCGCGGTCCGCTGACGGCCGCTCGACTCGCTTTGCTCTCACCACCGTTCCCGGTACCCACCCTCGCAGAAGAGAGAGAACCCGTGAAGAGAAGTGCCCGCGCGCTCGCCGCGCTGCTGGTGTCCGGCCTGGCCCTGACCGCCTGCAGTTCGAGCGGCTCCGGCGGCTCCTCCGACGAGTCCGGCGCCCCGGCGGCCTCCGCGCTGGACCAGGCGTCCGGCGTGACCACCGTCGAGTTCTGGCACTCGATGACCGGCAAGAACGCCGAGGCGCTGACCGCCCTGGTGAACCAGTTCAACGCCGCGCACCAGGGCAAGATCGAGGTCAAGCCGCTGTTCCAGGGCACCTACGACGACCTGATCGCCAAGTACAAGGCCTCGGTGCAGCAGAAGGCCACGCCCGCGGTGGTGCAGGTCTACGACATCGGCACCCGCTTCATGATCGACTCCAAGCAGACCGTCCCGGCGCAGGCCTTCGCCGACAAGGACGGCCTCTCGCTGGACGACCTGCAGGCCAACATCCGCAACTACTACTCGGTCGGCGGCAAGCTGCAGTCGATGCCGTTCAACTCCTCGATGCCGCTGCTGTACCTGAACGACGACGCGTTCAAGGAGGCCGGCCTCGACCCCGCCAAGCCGCCCACGACGCTCGCCGAACTCGGCGACATGGCCAAGCAGTTGACCAAGAAGGACGACAGCGGCAAGACCGTCCGCTACGGCTTCGGCGCGGCCATCTACGGCTGGTTCGTCGAGCAGCTGCTGGCCGAGAACGGCGCGCTGTACTGCGACGCCGAGAACGGCCGCAGCGGCAAGGCGGGCAAGGTCGCCTTCGACTCCGCCAAGGGCGCCGAGATCGTCCAGTGGTGGGCCGACCTGGTCAAGGGCGGCTACGCGGCCAACACGGGCCGTCAGACCCCGGACGCGCAGGCCGCGTTCAAGGCCGGCACGGTCGCCATGCACCTGGAGTCCACCGGCGTGCTGCGCGGCTACACCGAGGCCGCCAAGTTCACCGTCGGCACCGCGCCGTTCCCGAAGACCGCCGCGGACGACCAGGGCGGCCCGATCATCGGCGGCGCCTCGCTGTGGATCTCCGGCCCGGGCCACTCGGACGCCCAGAAGCGCGCCTCCTGGGAGTTCGAGAAGTTCCTCACCTCCCCGGAGCAGCAGGCCGCCTGGCACACCGGCACCGGCTACTTCCCGGTCAACTCCAAGGCGCTGGAGGTGCCCGCCGACAAGGAGTGGCTCGGCAAGTTCCCGCAGTTCCAGACCGCGATCGACCAGCTGAAGGCCACCAAGCCGACCACGGCGACGGCCGGCTGCCTGCTCGGCGTCATGCCGCAGGCCCGCAAGGGCGTGGAGACCGCGATCGAGCAGACCATCGCGGGCACCAAGACCGCCCAGCAGGCACTGGCGGACGCCGCCAAGGAACTCCAGCCCGCCATCGAGAGCTACAACTCCTCGGTGGGCTGAGCCTCCGCCAGCACCGCCCCGAAGAGCCCGGCCGCCGTCGCGCGGCCGGGCTCTTCGGCGCTGTGCCGGAGGTTCGCTGACAGTTCGTACGAATTTCCGTCGCGAGCGACCCACCCCGCCTGCAACACTGTCCGCGGCCGGGTGTATGAATTCTCCGCTGGATTCATCACGGCTCCAGCCATTTTCTCTTCGAGGGGGGACACCCATGCGTAAGAGCACGTTCAAGCGTGCCGCCGCGCTGCTGATCGCAGCCGGTGCGATGACGGCCGTCGCGGTTCCGGCGGCTTCCGCCGCTCCGGCGCCCAACGGCAAGATCAGCACCAAGGCCAAGGCCGCGTCGAGCGCGCGCACCATGCCGAAGGTCGCGCAGCAGGCCAAGACCGCCAAGGCCGCTCCGCAGGGCGCCGTCGTCACCCCGACCTACGCGCTGCTGAACGCGGGCGACACCCTGAAGTCGGGCGAGAGCCTGAAGGTCGGCTACAGCACCCTGACGATGCAGACCGACGGCAACCTGGTGCTCTACATGACCGCCGACAACGGCAAGCAGATCCAGGTCCTGTGGTCCACCAAGACCTGGGGCAACAACGGCGCCTACGGCGTCATGCAGGCCGACGGCAACTTCGTCCTCTACAAGCAGGACGGCACCACCGCCCTGTGGTCCACCAGCACCTGGAACAAGACGAACGCCGTGTTCGTGCTGGACGGCGGCGAGCTGCTGGTCGGCGACGCGAACGGCGGCACCCCGTACTGGCGGAACGACACCGGCTTCTTCCCGGACTTCGTGAACGGCCAGTACGTCGACTCGCCGGCCGACAACCTGAAGGGCACCGGCCAGTACGGCCAGGCCATCTTCGCGAACAACTGGCTGGAGTCCAGCACCACCATCCTGATCCAGCAGGCCGACGGCAACCTGGTGATCTACCGCAAGAAGGACGGCGGCGTCATCTGGGCGGCCAACACCCAGGGGCACCCGGGCGCGCTCACGGTCCAGGACCCCACCGGCGTCTTCGGCGTGGCCGACAACAAGGCCGCGTACTGGACCAACGGCACCTGGAACAACCCGGGCGCGTGGACCCGGATCCAGTCGGACGGCAACATGGTCACCTACCGCGCGGGCAGCACCCCGACCAACGGTAGCGCGCTGTGGTCCTCCGGCACCTGGGGCAAGGCCTGACCTTCCCGCGGGCCCGCTGGGCCTGAGGCGGTCCGGTAGTAAGTGAGGGGCGGTCACCGAAAGGTGACCGCCCTTTCGCTGTCTCCGAGATTGAAATGTCCGCGCCGAAACAACTCGCGACGAATTGGCGGTACGCCGACGAATCGACATTCGGACAGCCAGTTGCCCATTCCGGAAAGCCGATGGCGAAAACACGGAGAGTTGGCACACGATCACGCGGGCACGTATGCGGCATGCGGCGTGCGGCATGCGGCGTTCGGCGGAGAACCCGAAGGCGGCGGACGAGTCGGCCTGTACGCCGGGTTCTGTCTCCCGGGGTGCTTGCGCGGCCCGGGGAGGCGGCCATCCATCTAGGGCTGCCGTTGCCGACAGCCTCGTGCGGTCTACCCGCGAGCTCGGGCGAGCAGCCCTCGAACACTCGCGCACGACACCCGAGGGTGTCGATCTTGACCTTGCTCCGGGTGGGGTTTACCGAGCCGGCCGAGTCACCTCGGTCGCTGGTGGTCTCTTACACCACCGTTTCACCCTTACCCACCGCCGAAGCGGTGGGCGGTCTGTTCTCTGTGGCACTGTCCCGCGGGTCACCCCGGGTGGGCGTTACCCACCACCCTGCTCTGTGGAGCCCGGACGTTCCTCGGCGGGCCCCCAGAAGGGACCCGACGCGACCGCCCGGCCGGCTCGTCCGCCGTACTGGTCATCGTAGCCGCTCCATGGACGCACCCTGTACGCCGCCCGGTGCCGGATCGAGGCGGGCCGCCACCCGGGCCGCCGAGTCGGCCGCCCGCGGGGTGGTGGTGACCAGGCCGAGGACGAACACCACCAGGCCCAGTCCGACGACGATCCACCAGCCGGTGTGGGTGGCGGACGAGAAGTCGCCGGCCGAGGCGACCGCGCCGGCCACCACCGTGCCGATCACCGCGACGCCCAGCGACTGGCCGACCTGCCGGCTGGTGGACGCCACCGCGGCGGCCACCCCGGCCTGGGCCAGCGGCATGCCGGAGACCGCCGAGTTGGTGATCGGCGCGTTCACCATGCCGAAGCCCAGCCCGAACAGCGCGTACGCGGGCAGCAGCAGGAACGCCGAGGAGTCCGCCGTCAGCCCGGTCAGCAGCACGCCGCTGGCCGCGATCGCCGCGCCGGCCACCAGCAGCGGCAGGCGCGGGCCCCGGCTGCCGACGATCCGGCCGGACAGCGGGGCGGTCAGCAGGGTCAGCCCGGCCATCGGCAGCGTCCACAGGCCGGCCACCACCGGGCTGTAGTGCCGCACGTTCTGCAGGTACAACGTGTTCAGGAACAGGAACCCGGCGAGCGCGGCGAACGCGCACACCGCGGTGACGGTGGCCCCGGTGAACGGCGCGCTGCGGAAGAACCGCGGGTCGATCAGCGGCTCCGGCACCCGCCGCTCCCAGAGCGGGAACACCAGCAGCGCGGCCAGCGCGACCCCGGCCAGCGCCAGGATGAGCGGCGACGTCCACCCGTGGCCCGGCCCCTCGATGATCGCGGCGGTGCCACAGCCCAGCAGCAGCACCATCAGCAGCTGGCCGACCGGATCCAGCCGGCGGGGCCGCGGCGCCCGGGACTCCGGGACGAGACGGTACGTCAGCAGGAAGGCCGCCAGCCCGACCGGAATGTTGATCAGGAAGATCGACGGCCAGCCCGCGCTGTCCACCAGGAACCCGCCGATCAGCGGCCCGAGCGCCATGCTGATGCCGACCACGCCGCCCCACACGCCGATGGCCTGCGCCCGCTCCTTCCGGTCGGTGAAGGTGTTGGTGATGATCGACATCGCCACCGGGTTGAGCATCGACCCGCCGACCGCCTGCACCGCCCGGAAGGCGACCAGCCAGCCCAGGCCCGGCGCCAGGCTGCACAGCAGCGAGCCGAGCACGAACAGCAGCAGCCCGGTCTGGAACACCCGCTTGCGGCCGATCCGGTCGGCGACCGACCCGGACAGCATCAGCAGCGAGGCCAGCACCAGCGTGTAGGCGTCGATCACCCACTGCAGGCCGGAGGCGGGCGCGCCCAGGTCGTGCTGGATCGCCGGGAGCGCGATGTTCACCACGGTGTTGTCCAGGCCGACGATGAACAGGCTCAGGCAGCAGATGGCCAGGACGATCAGCCGGTGACGGCGGTCGGGGACAGCAATCGATCGGCTCATCCTCCGATCATCGCACCGGCCTCCACCGGCTCTGTGGCCCGTCACGCCTCCGGCACCAGCGCGAACCGGACGGCGCGGGTGACCGGATCGGCCAGGGTCAGCCGGACGGTCACCCGGCGGCCCAGCGGCAGCCGATCGGCCGCGTCGCACTTGGCGACCACCGCGGGCTCGCCCAGCTGCACCGTGCCGACGGTCGGCCGGCGCTCGTCCACGTCGACCACCACCGCCCGGAAGTCCTCGCCGACCCGGTCGTGCAGCAGCTCGGCCTCCACCAGATCCACACACGCGCGCTCCACCTCGTGCGCCCGGCGGTCGCCGCTCTCCAGCAGCGCGGGCACCAGCGGCAGCGTGTCCCGCACCCAGCCCGGGACGTCGGTGCCGTCCGCCACCGCCAGACAGATCTCCAGCGCGTACCGGTCGCCGAGTCGGCGCAGCGGCGCGGTGCAGTGCGCGTACGGGGCGGCCAGCGCGGCGTGCCCGGGGTCGGCGGGCGGGAGGGTGCCCCGGGCGGTGTCGAACGCGTGGTACCCGGCGCCGCGCAGCAGGCCGGTGCACTCGTTCAGGAACGCGGCGTCGGCGGTGCGGGCCGGGTCGAGGGAGCGGATCAGCTGCGGGTAGGGCAGGCCGTCCGGCCACGGCACGCCGAGCGCGGCGGCGACCCGGCGCAGCCGCGCGTACGCGGCTTCCGGGGCGGCGGGCAGGGTGCGCAGCAGGCCGGTCCCGGCGTCCAGCATCAGTTCGGCGGCGGCCATGCCGGTGAGCAGCGACAGTTGCGCGTTCCAGCCGTCGGCGGGCCGGGGTGCGCGGTAGCGGAGCCGGTAGCCGCCGTTCACGGCCTCCACCTCCTGCTCCGGGATCGGCAGGCTGACCCCGCCGCGGGCCTGCTCCTGCGCCTCCCGGAGCCGGCCGATCTCGGCGAGCAGCCGGAGCTGCCCGTCGGCGGTGCCCGCGTCGATCCGGCCCTGGACGGTGGCGTAGTCGAGTCGGCGGCGCGAGCGGACCAGGGCGCGGCGCAGGTCGGCCAGGACGAGCGCGCCGTCGGCGTCCAGGTCGAGTTGCCAGAGCACGGCGGGCCGCGGCCGGCCCGGCAGCAGGCTGGCGGCGCCCTCGGAGAGCCGGGCCGGGTGCAGCGGCACGGCGCCGTCCGGGAAGTACAGGGTCTGGACGCGGTGGCCGGCCTCGGTGTCGATCGCGCCGCCCGGGGAGACGTAGGCCGCGAGGTCGGCGATCGCGTAGTGCACCCGGTAGCCGGTGCCGCGGCGGGCCAGGTGCATGGCCTGGTCGAGGTCGCGGGAGGCCGGCGGGTCGAGGGTGAACAGGTCCAGGTCGGTGGCGTCGAACTCGGGCAGTCGGGGCAGCGAGGCGGCCCGGTCGGCCTCCGCGAGCACGTCCGGCGGCCAGTCGGTGCGGATCTCCAGGCCGGCTCTGAGGTCGGCGAGTTCGGTGTTGATCCTGGCGGTCTGGGCGGCCCGGACGCTGAGGTGTCGGCGCGGCATGGTCGCAGCGTAAGACGCAGTAGCGTGGTCGACGTACCGGATCGGCCGCGAAGCCGGTTGTGGCGCACGGGGTTTGACCGTGGGAAGGGGCAGGCCGTGGCAGGTCGGGCGGACATCCGGCAGGGGGCGGCGGCGGCGGAGTGCCGGTGCTGCGGGAGCACCGTCGCGACGGACGGGGTCGGGCGGCGCGGGACGCGGGCCACGGCGGCGGCCGTCGCGGGCACGCTGGCCGCGGTGGGCGGGCTGCACGCGGTGTGGTCGCGTTCGCCGTGGCCGTGCCGCGACCGCGAACAGTTCGCCGACCTGGTGGTCGGCGTCGCGCCGGACCGGCTCCCGTCTGCACCGGCCTGTCTGGGCGTGGCCGGGCTGCTCGGCACCGCCGCCTACCTGGTCGCCGCCCGGGGCGGAGCACTCCCCGCGGCCGGTCCCCGCCGCCTGCGCACCGCCGGCAGCGCGGCCGTCGCCGGCGTCCTCCTCACCCGAGGCCTGGCGGGCCCGCTCGCCTTCGCCCACCGCTCCCCCGCCTTCGTCCGCCTGGACCGCCGCGTCTACGCCCCGCTCTGCCTGGCCCTCGGCGCCGGCGCGGCAGTGGTCGCCGCCCGCGGTCGGTAGCACCGCGGCCGGCCCCGGCCCGAAGCCGGCCGCCACGGGTTCGTGTGCAGGTCGTTAGGGTTGACGGGTCTGTTGTGGGTCGTTGAAAGGTGTCGTCGTGCTGGTTCTGCTGCCGCCGTCCGAGGGGAAGGCCGCGCCGGAGGCCGGGGTGCCGGTGGAGGTGGCGGGGCTTTCGTTGGCGGGGCTGGCCGGGGCGCGGGAGCGGGCGTTGGCCGCGCTGGTGGAGCTGTGCTCGGGGGACGAGGAGCGGGCCGCCGAGGTGCTGGGGCTGAGCAAGGGGCTGCGCGGGGAGGTGGCCAAGAACGCGGGGCTGCCGACGGCGGGGGCGCGGCCGGCCGGCGAGGTGTACACGGGGGTGCTGTTCGACAACCTGGGCCTGGCGAAGCTGGACGCGGAGGCGTACGCCCGGGCGGAGCGTTCGCTGCTGGTGTTCTCGGGGCTGTGGGGCGCGGTGCGGATCGGCGACCGGATCCCGCCGTACCGCTGCGCGATGGGCGTGAAGCTGCCGCCGCTGGGCGCGCTCGGCCCGTACTGGCGGGCGGCGATGGACGGCGTCCTCGCGGCGGAGGCCGCGGACCGGCTGGTGCTGGATCTGCGCAGTTCGGCGTACGCGGCGGCATGGAAGCCGGCCGGTGAGGTGGCGGGCCGGACGGCGACGGTGCGGGTGCTGCAGGAACGCGAGGTGGACGGGGTGCTGAAGCGTTCCGTGGTGAGCCACTTCAACAAGGCGACCAAGGGCCGGCTGGTGCGCGACCTGCTGGCGCAGGGCCTGGAGCCGTCCTCGCCGGGCGAGTTGGTGGACGCGCTGGGGCAGCTCGGCCACCGGGTGGAGGTCTCGGCGCGCGGTACGGCCCGCAAGCCGTGGCAGCTGGACGTCGTGGTGACGGACGTCCACTGAGACGTTCCGCCACCACGAGTTCCGCCACCACGAGTTCCGCCGCCACGAGTTCCGCCGCGGCGAGTTCCGCCACCACGAGTTCCGCCGCGGCGACGCGGTCAGCGCAGGTGCGAGGTGTCGTTGAGCAGCCGCAGTGACGCGTTGCCGTCGCTGTAGTACTGGACGGCGCAGAGCGAGGCCGCGGAGAGTTCCATCCGGTGCACGGCGTCCGGCGGGGCGCCGAGGGCGAGCCGGACCAGGCTCTTGATCGGGCTGACGTGCGAGACCACCAGGACGGTCTTGCCGGGGTAGCGGGCGAGGATCTTGTCGCGTGCCTGCCCGGCCCGGTGGGTGAGGGTGGTGAGCGACTCGGCGCTGCCGGTGGGCTTGGCCTTGGCGGAGCCGAAGAAGGCGTTCAGGTCGTCGGGGTGCCGTTCCAGCACCTCGGCGTAGGTGAGGCCTTCCCAGTCGCCGAAGTCGAGCTCGCGCAGGCCCTCTTCGATCCGGACGTCCAGGCCGAGCCGGCGGGCGACGGCCTCGGCGGTCTGCCGGGTGCGGAGCATCGGCGAGGAGACCACCGCCTGCACGGTGCCGCGGGCGGCGAGCGCCTCGGCGGTGCGTTCGGCCTGCCAGACGCCCTTCTCGGAGAGGCCGGGGTCGCTGCCGGTGCTGCCGGAGAACTGCCGCAGCGGGGTGAGCGGGGTCTCGCCGTGCCGCAGCAGCACCAGCGTGGTGGGGGCGCCGAGGTCGGCGGGCCCGGCCCAGCCGGCCCGGGGTGCGGGCGCGGCGGGCAGCGGCTCGTCCACCGCGGCGGCGGCGACGGGCGCGGCGGCGCGGGGCTTGGGCTCCCACTGGCGGCCCTGCTTGCCGGCGTCCATCGCCTCGTTGGCGAGCCGGTCGGCCTCCTTGTTCTTCTCCCGGGGGATCCACTGGTACTCGACCTTGCCGCGGGCGGCGATGCCGCGGGCCTCGGCGGCGAGCGGCTGCATGTCGGGGTGCTTGATCTTCCAGCGGCCGGACATCTGCTCGACGACCAGCTTGGAGTCCATCTCGACCAGGATCCGGGCGTCCGGGTCGAGTGCGTGGGCGGCCTTCAGCCCGGCGATCAGGCCCTTGTACTCGGCCACGTTGTTGGTGGCGCGGCCGATGTACTCGGCGGCCTCGGCCAGGATCTCGCCGGTGCGGGCGTCGAGGACGACCGCGCCGTAGCCGGCCGGCCCCGGGTTGCCCCGGGAGCCGCCGTCGGCCTGCACGATGAACTGGGCTCCGGCCACCGGGTCAGACGCCCGACTCGCCGGTGCGGACCAGGATGCGGCCGCAGTTCTCGCAGCGCAGCACCTTGTCGCTGGGCTCGGCCTTGATCGCGTTGAACTCGGTGATCGAGAACTCGGTGCGGCAGCCCTCGCAGCGGCGCTGGTACAGGCGGGCCGCACCGACGCCGCCCTGCTGCTCGCGCAGGCGCAGGTAGGCCTTCATCAGGTCGGCGGGGATGATGTTGGCGATGGCCTCGCGGTCGCGGCGGACCTTCTCGGCCTCGCCGTCGATCTCGGCGAACTTGGCGTTGCGGCGGCCCTCGGCCTCGGCGACCACGACGGTGGAGTGCTCCAGGCGGGCGGTGAGCTCGGTGACCCGGGTCTGCGCGGACTCCAGGCGCTCCATCACCTCCAGCACCACGTCCTCCAGGTCGCCCTGGCGCTTGGCCAGCGAGGTGTTCTCGTGCTGGAGGTTCTCCAGGTCCTTCGGCGAGGTGACGGCGCCGGAGTCCATCCGCTGCTGGTTGCGGGCGGCGCGGCTGCGGACCTGCTCGACGTCCGCCTCGGCCTTGGCCTGCTCGCGGGTGGTGTCGCCGAGCTGGGCCTGGGCGGCGACCACCAGGTCCTTGAGGGCGGTGTGGTCGGCGGTGGCCTTGTCGATCTCGGCGTGCTCGGGCAGGGTGCGGCGCCGGTGGGCCAGCTGGTCGAGGCGGGAGTCGATGGCCTGCAGGTCGAGCAGGCGGATCTGGTCGGCGGGCGCGGCGTTCACGCGGGATGGCTCCTGTGTGTGGTTCGACGGGGTGTCAGGGGGTGTACGGCATCGGCGCGTGCGCCGTCCATGGGTCGGTGACCCGGGTGGAGACACGGGTCTCCAACGGCCAACCGCGGTCGGTGGCGCGGCCGGTGAGCTCGCGGGCGGCGAGGGTGAGCCAGGGCCACTCGGTGGCCCAGTGCGCGGCGTCGACCAGGGCGACGGGCGCGGCCTCGGTGGCCTCGGACGCGGGGTGGTGGCGCAGGTCGGCGGTGAGGTAGGCGTCCACGCCGGCCTTGCGGGCCTCGGCGAGGAAGGAGTCGCCGGAGCCCCCGCAGACCGCGACCCGGCGCACCTGCTGCTCCGGGTCGCCGGCGGCGCGCACGCCCGCCGCGGTGGCGGGCAGTCCGGCGGCGACCCGGGCGGCGAACGCGCTCAGCGTCATCGGCTGCGGGAGTTCGCCGATCCGGCCGCTGCCGCGGCGGCCCGCCGGATCGGTCGGGTCGGCCACCAGCGGACCGGTGACCTTCAGGCCGACGGCCTCGGCGAGGGCGTCGGAGACGCCCGGGTCGGCGTGGTCGGCGTTGGTGTGCGCGACGTGCAGTGCGATGTCGTGCTTGATCAGGGTGTGCACCACGCGGCCCTTGAACCCGGTCGCGGCGACCGTGGTGGTGCCGCGCAGGTAGAGCGGGTGGTGGGTGACCAGCAGGTCGGCGCCCCATTCGACGGCCTCGTCCACGACGGCCTGCACGGGGTCGACGGCGAACAGCACCCGGCCCACCTCGGCGTCGGGATCGCCGCAGACCAGGCCCACCGCGTCCCAGGACTCCGCCCACTGCGGGGGGTAGATCTCTTCGAGCACGGCGATGACGTCGGACAGTTTCGGCACCTGTCGAGACTACCGCGTGCCACGGCCCTGCCCGGCCGGGCCCGGGCCGGGGCCGCCCGGCACCCGTGCTGCGGACGGCCCGTACACCTGCACGTCAACGCGGTCGGGAGCGGCGGGCCGGGGCGCGAGCAGGCGCTTTCCGGGGCCCGAACCCACCGGTCGGCCGGTGGGGGCCCGGAAACCCCATGCCCACACCGGCCGGACCGAACGTATTCGAAAACGAAATTAGATCACCCTTAAGAGTGAAGTGACCCGGCCGGTGTTGAGTCACCCCCTCCTCGAAAGTAACTTCAGTCCTGCGAACGAGAGTTGCCTCGACCGGGGGGTCGGAAAAGGCGACCGGCCTCAATTCACGAACGAATTCGGCCGGCGCGGGCGAGCCTCTCGTGACTTCCGCAGACCGTGAGTCGGTCGAGTCCACCGCGAAGGGGTGTGAAGCAGATGGGGGCGGGCACACCGCTGCGCAGGACAGGGGGGCCGGTGCCGGTCGACGACGTGCCGGGCAGGGACGGCACGTTGGCGGAGGTGGCACGGGCGGCCGTGGCCAACAGCAGGGCCCGGGGAGGCGGCGGCGACTGGACGGTCGCGGTCGAGGGGTTCTGGTGCACGGTGCGGCCGCCCGGCCGCGAACTGCCCGAGCAGGGCTGGAAGCTGCACGTCGCCGCCGCCTCGGAGGTCGCGGTCGAGGTGCTGGCCTCGGTTGCCGCGGTGCTCGCCGCGGACCCTTGCACGTTCAAGTTCGCCGCCGACCGCGATCGTCTGCACGAAATCAATTCCCGCAACAGCGACCGGGCTTCGGCCGGGAAATTCCTCACCGTCTATCCGGACGGCGACGAACAATTCCGCCGGCTCGCCGAGGAACTCCACCGGGCGACGTCGGGAATGCCCGGGCCGACGATCCTCTCCGACCGCCCGTACCGCCCCGGCAGCCCGGTCCACTACCGGTACGGCGTCTTCACCGGCCGGGCGCAGCTCGGGCCGGACGGCGCGTACCGCTCGATGCTGCGCGGCCCGGACGGCGCGCTGGTCGAGGACGTCCGTACCGCTTCCTACCGCCGTCCGGCGTGGGTGGCCGACCCCGTCGAGGGGGCGGGATCGACCACCTCCGCACCGCCGGCGGCGAAGGGGCGGCGGGCCGGGGTGCTGCTGGACGGCCGCTGGGCACTCACCGCGGCGCTGCGGCACAGCGCCAAGGGCGGCGTGTTCCTCGGCACCGAACCCGCCACCGGCGCCGAGGTGGTGGTCAAGCAGGCCCGCGCCCACATCGAGGTGGACCGGGCCGGGACGGACGCCCGCGAGGCGCTGCGGCACGAGGCCGAGCTGCTCGGCCGACTGGCCGACACCGGGTTGACGCCGCGGGTGCACGCCCTGGTCGAGCAGCAGGACTCGCTGTTCCTGGTGCAGGAACGCGTCCCCGGCCAGGCCCTCGGCAGCTGGGTGGCCTCCCGGCTGCGGCACGACGGCGCCCCGGACGTGCCGTGGGCCGAGGCCGGTCCGCTGGCGGCGGCCCTGCTCGGCCTGGTGGAGCGCGTCCACCGGCACGGGCTGGTGCTGCGCGACCTCTCCCCCGGCAACGTGCTGGTCCTGCCGGACCGGAGCGTGCGCCTGGTGGACCTCGAACTGACCGTCCCCGCCGGGGAGTTGGCGGGCACTGCGGGCACCCCCGGGTACCGCGCCCCCGAGCAGGCCGGGCCGCACCGCACCGCCCTGGCCGCGCCCTCCGCCGACCTGTACGCGCTCGGCGGGCTGCTCTTCCTGCTCGCCACCGGCCACGACCCGCTGCTGCCGGGCGACGGGTCCATGGGCAGCTGGCTGGCGTCGGCCGCCCGGGAGGGCCTCACCGCGCGCCGACTGGCCCCGCTGGTACTGGGGTTGCGTGCCGAGGACGCCGAGCGGCGGTGGAGCGTGGCCCGGGCCCGGAAGGAGCTCGACGGCGAGGCCCCGCCCGCTCCGCGCCCGGCGGGCCCGCCGCCGTTCGACCGGCTGCTGCACGACGGGCTGCGTCACCTGGCGACCACCGCCACTCCGGAACGGCTCGACCGGCTGTGGCCGACCGTGCCCGGCGGGCAGCTCACCGACCCGTGCAACGTGCAGCACGGCGCCGCCGGTGTGCTCGCGGTGCTGGCCCGGGCGAGTCTCGCCCCGCTGCCCGAACCCGTCCGCGCACAGGCCCGGGCCCTCGCCGTGACGGCCGCCGACTGGGTCGAACGGCGCGCGGCTTCCGAACCGGTGGTGCTGCCCGGCCTGCACTTCGGTCGCTCCGGCACCGCCTGGGCACTGTTCGACGCCGCCGACGCCCTCGACGACGCCGGCCTCGCCGAACGGGCCGCGAAGACGGCACTCGACGTCCCGCTCGCCTGGCCGAATCCGGACGTCTGCCACGGCGCTGCCGGCGCGGGCTTCCTCCAACTGCGCGCCCACCGCGCCACCGGGGCGCGCGAGTTCCTCGAACGCGCCGCACAGTGCGCCCGCACGCTGCTGGCCGCCGCCCGCACCGAACCGTACGGAACGGTCTGGCCAGTGCCCGCCGACTTCGACTCGGCGCTCGCCGGGGCGGTCCACCTCGGGCACGCCCACGGGGTCGCCGGGGTCGGGGCCTTCCTGCTGGCCTGCGCGGACCGGCTGGCCGCGGCCGGTGATCCGTCCGCCGTCGAGTTGACGGCCGGGGCGGAACGGGCGGTCCAGACCCTGGCCGCCACCGTCCGCCGGGACGGCGAGGCCGCCTGGTGGCCGCAGAGCCACGGCGACCCCGCGCACGTCCGATTGGCGCACTGGTGCAGCGGCTCCTCCGGGGCCGGCAGCTTCCTGATCCGCTACTGGCAGAGCACCGGCGACGACCGCGCCCGCCGACTGGCCGAGGCGGCCGGCCTGGCCGTGCTGAACGCCCGCTGGCACAGCGGGGTCTCCGCCTGCCACGGCCTGGCCGGCAACGGCGAGTACCTGCTCGACCTGGCCCGGGCCACCGGCGACACCCGCTTCCGCCGCGGCGCCCACGAGATCGCCCGGCTGATCGCCGCCCGCGCCGCCCGCCGCGACGGCCTGCTGCTCCTCCCCGACGAGACCGGCGCCGCCTCCACCCCCGCCTACGGCACCGGCACCACCGGCCCCCTCGCTTTCCTCCTCCGCCTGCGCCATTCCGGGCCCCGCCTCTGGTCCGACCCCGAGCCGTACCGGGAGGCGTCTTCGACGGCGCCCCGAACGCGCCCGGGCGTCGAGCAGTTGAGCCACTCGACCGGAACACCGTTGCCCCACCGCACCGTAGGAGGATCCCGATGAGTACGGCGACTGTGCGCACCGCGTCGCAGGCGTTGCGGCGGTTGAGTTTCACCTTTGCCGGGGACGGGTCGCATGCGGCGTGCCTGGCGACCGGGGCCGACGGCGGCTGGTACGTGGAGAGTTGGCGGCTGCCGGGGACGGGGGCGGCGGAGCCGGTGGGGTTGGTGCTGCCGGAGGGCCGGGCGGAGGGGCTGCGGTCGCAGCTGGCCGCGCTGCCGGACGGGCGGGTGCTGGCGTGCCGGCACGACGGCGACCGGCATGCGCTGGTGCTGCTCGCGGCCGGGGAACCGGGCGGGCCCGCGGTCGAACTCCCGTTGGCGGCCATGCGGTTGCCGGGTCTGCGGATGCTGGCGATGCCCGGCCCGGCGGGGCCCGCGGAGGCGCCGGTCGCGGTGCTGCTCGGCACCGACACCCGCCCGGTGACCACGGTGTGGCTGCTGGCGGCGGACGGTTCCGCGCCGCGCGTGGTGGCGGAGCTGCCCGGGCTGTACGGCGGCGGGGTGTGGCTGGACGGGGCCGGTCGGCTGCTGGCGTTGGACCGGGTGGTCGGCGGAATGGTGAAGACCGTCGTGCTGGATCTTCAACTCGGTTCCACCAGCCCACTGTTGGAGCTGGGCGAGAGCAGCAACGACCGCCTGGTGCTGTTCGACCCGGCCACCGGTTTCGGCATGCTGCGCAGTGACGCGCCGGGCGTGGACCGGCTGGGCTGGGCGCTGGTCGGCGGGGCCGATCCGGTGCGCTTCCCGGACTGCCTGCACCAGCCGGGCCGGCTGCTGCGGCCGATCGCCCTCGCGCCGGACGGGCCGGGCACGGAACCCCGGGTGGTGCTCCAGATGGATCACGGCGCGGCGTCCTCGCTGGTGCTGTGGCAGCCGGGCAGCGGCCGGCTCGACCGGCTGCCGGTGCCGCCGGGGCGGCTCGGCGCGGTCGGCCACTGGTCGTCGGCGGGCCTGCGGATGCCGTACTCGGCGCCGGACCGCCCGGCCGCCCTCGCCACCGTGGACGTGGACGCGCTGCCGGCGGCCGACGGAGCCGGGTGGCGGCTGGACGGTTCGGCGGTGTCCGGGGACGGCGGCCGGTGGCAGTCGGCGCGGTGCCTGGAGCTGGCGGGTCCGGCCGGTCCGGTGGAGGCGGTGGTGTACGGCGGCGAGCAGTGGCTGACCGCCCCGCACCTGGTGCTGGCGCTGCACGGCGGGCCGGCGGACGCCTGGCGGCTGGAGTTCGACCCGGCGTTGCAGCGGATGGCGGCGCAGGGCCTGGCCGTCGTCGCCCCGAACCAGCGCGGTTCGACGGGCTACGGCCCGGAGTTCGCGCTGGCGATCCGCAACGCGTGGGGCGGGCCGGACCTGGACGACGTCCTGGCGCTGCTGGCCGGGATCGCCGGGCACCGGGCCGCGCTGGGCCTGGAGCCGCCGGCACTGTTCGGGGTCAGCTACGGCGCGTTCCTGGCGCTGCTGGCGACAGCGCACGCCCCGGCGGGGACGGTGTCGCGGTGCGCGGTGGTGGCGCCGTTCCTGTCGGGCGGCCGGCTGCTGGCGGAGGCGTCGGCGCCGGTGCGGGCGCTGACCACCCGGCTCGGCGGCGACCGTCCGATCGACGACGCCCGGGGTCCGCGCGACGTCCTGTGGCTCGCGGATCGGCTGCGCGCCCCGCTGCTGGTGGTGCACGGCGACCGCGACGAGGTGGTGCCGGTCGGTCAATCCCGCCTGTTGCGGCACGAGTTGCTGCGCCTGGGCCGGACCGAGGGGGCCGACTTCCGGTACGTGGAGGCGGCGGGCGCGGGGCACGAGCTGCTCGCCGAGGAGGGCTCGGCGGTCCTGCACGAGCTGCTGGCGGGGTTCCTGCGCACCGGCAGACCTGCCTGACCCGCCGATCCGCCCGACCCGCCGATCCGCCCGGCCTATCGATCCGCCCGAACAAGAACCCGCCCGAAGAAACAACCCACAACAGACTTCCCGCCGCGCGCGGGGGCCCGCCGGCCTGCCCGGATGCGGCCCGGAGCGCGCCGGGCGGGAGCCGGACCTGCAACGGGAAACCGCTTTCCGTCGCAGTCGTCGGACACGTCCGTGCCCGACGAGAACCCATAGGGGAGGAAACATCATGGAGAACATGACCGCGTTCGAGACCGACCTCGCGGCCCTGCAGGAGCTGCCGGAGCTGGAGTCGGTCGAGCTGGGCGGCCACGGCGCCGGGTGCCAGTTCACCTGCCTGGCCCTGACCTGCCTGATCTTCACCATCAGCTGACCTCGGGCCACCCCGGGCCGTGTCCACCCCCGAAGCGGGGGCGGGCACGGCCCTCCCGCCCGGAGTCGGCACGCGCAGGGGCCCCGGTAGCCCTCACCCGGTGTCGGAACCACCGGTGAGCGACCACCCCGCCCCGCACGTGCGACCACACCTCCGGACCGGCAGTCCCATGGTGCTCGGCGCGGCCGAGTCGGCACCGACCTGGGCTGCCGGTCCGCCGTGCGTGACGACCGGCCCGCTGCGGCGCCCGAGCCGGACGAAAGCATCAAATCGCGACAGACCGACGGCACTTGACGAAAAGCCCCATACCCACCCCCGGTACCGCCCTGCACCGGCGGGGACGCCTGGACGGACAGGCGCCCGGGCCGGGCCGGACGGTGAACGCCCGTCAGGGGTTTCGGGGCGCGACGCGCAGCGGTTTGGGTAGGCTCCGATCCGATTCGGCCGTTATCGTGGCCCCCGCGCGGGCCGACCACGAGGACGGCCGGCTTCCTGCTGTCCGGGTTCCGGGCACATCGGTGCGCCGTGGCGTACCGGTGCACCTTTCGCAGAGACCGCCCATTCGCACGGAGAAAACTGACCAGATGTCCGAGTCCATCGACGACACCACCGAGCACGACCACCGCGCGCCGGGCGCCGACGAGACCGCCGACGGCGTGGCTCACGGTCGGCACCGGGGCACCACTGCCAGCGACGACAGCACGGACGCGGACCCGCACGGCCGCCATCGCCGCTGACGTTCTGGCCGCCGCGGGCCGACGGCCCGCCGCACGACCACCTCGCACCGCCGACGCCCCCGCCCCCGTCACCGTCCTGACGGAGCCGGGGGCGTCGGCCGTCCGGGACGCTCGCCGGGCTCGGCCCGACGGTGCCGTCCGGGACGCTCGCCGGGCTCAGTCGACGGTCAGCACGGTCCGCAGCGCCTCGCCGCTGCGCATCTGCCGGATCGCCTCGTTGACCTCGGTGAGCGGCAGCCGGTGGGTGATCATCCCGGCCAGGTCGAGCCGCCCGGCCCGCCACAGCTCGACGGCCCGGCCGGCGGTGCGCCGGACGTCGCCGCCGCCGTACATGGACGGCAGCAGGCGCTTCTCGTTGAAGAAGAGTTCGCCGAGGCTGAAGGAGACCCGGTCGTCGGCCGCGCCGGCGCCGATCACCACCACCGCGCCGCCACGCCGGGCGGCGTCGTAGCCGGCCCGGACGGTCTCGGAGCGGCCGACCGCCTCGAAGACGTAGTCGAAGCCGCCGCCGGGAACGCTGCGGGCGGCGGACTTGAGGCCGTCGGGGGCGATCGCCTCGGTCGCGCCGAAGCCGAGCGCCCGTTCGCGCCGGGAGGCCACCGGGTCGACCACGGTGATCCGGGCGGCGCCGCAGATCCGGGCGCCCTGGACGGCGGCGATCCCGACGCCGCCCGCGCCGATCACGGCGACGGCCGAACCGGGCTCCACCCGGGCGGTGTTGACGGCGGCGCCGAGTCCGGTGGTGACGCCGCAGCCGATCAGCGCGGCCAGGTCGTACGGCAGGTCGTCGGGCACCGGCAGCAGGGCGTCGGCAGCGACCACGACCTCCTCGGCGAACGCGCCGGTGCTGTAGAAGCCGTACGCGTCGGTGTCGCCGCCGATCCGGAAGGTCGGGGTGGAGAGCCGGCGGAGCGAGGCCACGCACAGGTGGGTCTGGTCGCGTCGGCAGGCGGGGCAGCTGCCGCAGGGCGGCATCCAGCACAGCACCACCCGGTCGCCGGGCGCGAGGCCGGTGACGCCGTCGCCGACCTCGACCACCTCGCCGGCGCCCTCGTGGCCGGGCACGAACGGCGCGGGCTGCGGCAGCACGCCGGCCATCGCGGACAGGTCGGAGTGGCAGAGGCTGGCGGCATGCATGCGGACCCGGACCGTTCCCGGCCCGAAGCCGACCGCTTCGACGTCGTCGCGGACGTCCAGGGTGTCCTGTCCGGTCTTCTGCAGGATCGCTGCGCGCACGGGCTGCTCCCGGGATGAGGGTGCCACCGGCAGGCCGGTGGGAGGGGCGGGGGACGACGGTGGAACACGTTCTACTGCGGCGGAACGGCCCTCTGTATAGCGCAGAAACCGCTTTCCCGTCGTGTCCCGGGCGTGGCAGGATCCGCCGCCGTGCCCACCACTGACACCATCACCGACCCGTCCGACAGACCCGGCGCCGAGAAGCCGGTCGAGCGCTGCCCCGAGTGCCGGTCGCCACTCGCCGTCAACGAGCGCTTCCCGACCTGGTGCCCGAGCTGCGAGTGGAACCTGCTGCCGCCCGAGCCGCCCGCCGAGCACCTCACGCCGCGTCAGCGGCGCAGGGCGGAGAAGGCCGAGCGCCGGGCCGAGGCGGCCCGGCGGGACGTCCGGGAGCGGTCCGAGCAGGTGTTCAAGCTGGTCGCGGAGGACGGCTCCGACCTCCAGGACTCCTCGACGGTGGCGGCGTACGCGCTGGCGGGGGCGGTCCACCTGGTCTCGCTCTCGGTCTTCCTGCTCGGCATCGCCCTGGTCACGGGGCTGCTGCTGCCGGCCTGGACGAACCGGCTGCTCGGCGTGGTCGCGCTGGCCGTCGCCTGTCTGCTGCGGCCCCGGCTGGGCCGCCCGGCCCGCGAGGGCGTGCTGGACCGCGCCACCGCACCGACCCTGTACGCGCTGGTGGACCGGATCGCCGAGGAGGTGGGCGCGACGAAGGTCGACACGATCGTGGTGGACGGGGACTGGAACCTCTCGTTCGCCGTGCTCGGGCTGCGCCGGCGGCGGCAGTTGACCATCGGCCTGCCGCTGTGGACGGTGCTCGCGCCGCAGCAGCGGGTCTCGGTGCTCGCGCACGAGCTCGGACGCTGCGTCAACGGCGACAACCGGCGCGGCCTGTGGACCGGTTCGGCGACCGCCGCGCTGGTCGAGTGGTGCAGGCTGACCGCGCCGAAGCGGACCCGGCTCGGAACCGGCTCGTCCGGACTGATGATGCTGATCGCCGATTCGGTGGCGAACCACGTCCTCTGGGTGGTCAACCGGGCGGCGTACGGGCTGGCGCTGGTGATGAACCGGCTGTCGCTGCGCTCGGGGCAGGCCGCCGAGTACCGGGCCGACCGGCTGTCCGTCCGGCTGACCTCGGTCGCCGACACCCGGGGCGCGCTCACCTCGTCGCTGCACTGGCCGACCTTCGAGACGGTGGTGCTCCGTCAGCGCACCCTCCCCCGGCGGCGGGCCGACGGCGGGCAGTCCGCCCACCCGGACCTGTGGCAGTCGCTGGCCGAGGCCGTCCGCACCGTCCCGCCGATGGAGACCGAACGCCGGCTGCGGGTCGCCGCACGGCAGGGCGACGCCGTGGACGGCTCGCACCCGCCGACCCACCTGCGGCTGCGGATGCTCACCGCCACCGCCCCCGAGCAGCACCGGCACCCGGTGGTGCTGGACTCCGGCCGGGCCGCCCTGATCGAGGCCGAACTCGCCGAGCTCCGCCGCCGGGTCGCCGGCAAGCTGGTATAGGCCCGGGGAAGGGCGTTCCTACCATCCAGTAGGGTCCTGGTCAGTCGCCCGACCAGCCCCGCAGGAGCGCCCGATGACCGACCCGTCCGCCGCGGCCACGCCCGACCCGCAGGTGCTCGCCGCGTTCCGCGCCGCCACCGGCTTCATGCCCGAGGACGAGGGCCTGGCGCTGTACGCGGCCGCGCTGGACGCCGCCGGGCGGACCGGGCTGCCGGTGCTGGAGATCGGCACCTACTGCGGGCGTTCGGCGATCCTGCTGGCCGACGCCGCCCGCCGCGCCGGCACGGTCGCCCTGACCGTCGACCACCACCGCGGCTCCGAGGAGCAGCAGCCCGGCTGGGAGTACCACGACCCCGGGCTGGTCGACCCGGAGGTCGGGCTGATGGACACCCTGCCGCGGTTCCGCCGCACCCTGCACGCGGCCGGGCTGGAGCCGCACGTGGTGGCGCTGGTCGGCCGCTCCCCGCAGATCGCGGCGGTGTGGCAGAGCCCGCTCGCGCTGGTGTTCATCGACGGCGGGCACACCGACGAGCACGCCACCGGCGACTACCGGGGCTGGGTCCCGCACCTGGCCGAGGACGGCCTGCTGGTGGTCCACGACGTCTTCCCCGACCCGGCGGACGGCGGCCAGGCCCCGTACCGGGTGTACCTGCGGGCGCTGGACGAGGGCTTCGAGGAGGTCTCGGTGACGGGCTCGCTGCGGGTGCTGCGCCGCGCCGCCGCGTCCTGACCCACCTTCACCACTGCTCCACGGCCGGGCCCGATTTTCCGGCCCCGGCCGGGAACGATCATCGCCGTTCCGGCGTCGTCCCCACCGCGACGCCTTGCGGACCGCCGTGACCCGCCGCGCCGACGGCCGGTACGGTGTCGGGGCGGCAGACGGCGGACGGCCGGTGCGGGGCACGGTCGGACGACGACGGCAGGCATCGGCGGGTCAGTAGGCGGGGGCGAGGACAGCGCATGACGGAACAGGGCAAGGCCGCGCGAGCGGTGTGGGATCCGACCGCGAACAACGGCGCGGGCGGCTGGGTCCGCCGGCCGATGGCGGACGACCCGGCGGCCGCGGGTCCGGCCACCACGGCGATCCCGCTGCCGAAGTTCGACGCCGGCCCGGTCACGCCCGTCGCCCCGGTGTCCCCGGTGCCCCCGCTGCCGCCGCAGCCCGAGGCGACGCCGACCGCCGTGGCCCCCGGCCCGGCGACCCCGGTCCGCGGCCCGCAGCAGGCCCCCGCGCCGATCCCCGCACCGGCGCCTGCGCCACAGCCCGCCGCCCAGCAGCCCCAGCAGCCCCCGGCGGCCCCGCAGCAGACCTTCGGCGGTCAGCAGTTCCCGCCGCCGGGCCAGAGCTACGGCGGCCCGCAGCAGTTCGACCAACAGCCGTACGAACAGCAGCAGTTCGGTGCCCCGCAGCCCCCGCCGGGACCGCCCGGACCCCCGGGACCGCCGCCGAGCTTCGGCGGCCAGCAGACCTTCGGCGGCCAGCAGTTCCCGCCGCCCGGCCAGAGCTACGGCGGCCAGCAGCAGTTCGACCAGTTCGGCCAACAGCCCTACCAGCAGCCGCAGTTCGGCGGCCCGCAGCCGAGTTACGGCGGCCAGCAGAGCTTCGGCGGCCAGCAGCAGTTCGCGGGCGGATTCGCCGGGCAGGAGCCCGAGTTCGACTACGAGGACGACCCGCGGCGGCGGCGCACCCCGGTGCTGGTGGGCGCGGCGGTGGCGCTGCTGGTGCTGATCGGCGTCGGCGTGGTGTGGGCGGTGAAGAACAGCGACAGCGGGACGCCCGAGGCGAAGGGCGGCGCTTCCGCCCCGGCGCCGGCCCCGCAGGGCGGCCAGGGCGGCGGCGCCGCGCCGTCGACCTCGCCGTCCGCCGACCCGTCCGCGTCGCCGTCGAGCTCGTCCTCGGCCGGTCCGGGGGCCTCGGCCCAGGCGAAGGCGCTGGACGCGTTGCTGACGAAGGGCGAGAACGCGAAGGCGCCGATCGGCAACGCGGTGGCGAAGGTGCGCAGCTGCCCGCCGAAGGCGGAGATCGACGCGGCCGCGAAGGTGTTCGACACGGGTGCCCAGCAGCGCGACCAACTGCTCGCCGATCTGGCCCAGTTGCACACCGACAACCTGCCGGGCGGGCCGGAGGCGGTGGCGAAGCTGAAGGACGCCTGGCAGCAGTCCGGGGACATCGACCGGGCGTACGCGGCGTGGGCCCGCACCGTCTCCTCGCAGGGCTGCGCGAACAACACGGTGCCCAGCACGGCCGACCTGAGCCGTGCCAACGACCTCAACCCGCAGGCCACCCAGTCCAAGAAGGACTTCGTGGCGAAATGGAAGCCGATCGCCGACACCTACGGTCTGACGGTTCGTACCTGGGACAGGATCTGAGGAACTCGTGACCGGCCGCACCACCCCGCCCCCCGTCGAGCCCGACCCGTACCCCGGCCCGGAGCGGCGCACCGCGCGCCGGCGGCCGGCCGTGAAGCTGGCGAGCGTGGTGCTGCCGGTCTGCCTGATCGGCTGGCTGGGCTGGCAGGCCGTCGCGAACAGCGCGCGGGACGTCACCGCGCACCCCTCGGTGTCGCCGCACTACGCGGAGGGCGACCGGGTCGACGCCTCCGACCCGCCCGCGCCGGGGGGCGGCCCGTCCGCCGACGAGGCCGCGCCGTCGTCGTCCCCGTCGCCGTCCGCGAGCGCGTCGAACCGTCCGCTGTCCGGGAAGACGGTGCTGCTCGACCCGGGCCACAACGCGGGCAACGTCAAGCACACCTCCGACATCAACCGGCAGGTGAGCATCGGCAACAGCCGCAAGGAGTGCGACACCACCGGCACGTCCACCAACGCGGGCTACTCGGAGGCCGACTTCACCCTGGACGTGGTGCACCGGGCGCGGCAGATCCTCCAGGACCGGGGCGCGACCGTGACGCTCACCCAGGACGGTGACCGGCCGTGGGGTCCGTGCATCGACGAGCGGGCCCGGATCGGCAACGAGGCGAAGGCGGACGCGGCGGTCTCCGTCCACGCGGACGGCGCGCCGGCGTCCGGCAGCGGCTTCCACGTGATCATGCCGGCGAAGGTGGTGTCCGGCCCGGCCGACACCTCGGCGATCGTCGATCCCTCGCACCGGCTCGGCGTGCTGCTGCGCGACACGTTCACGTCCGGCACCGGTGAGCCGACGTCGAGCTACATCGGCCGGCAGGGCCTCGACACGCGCAGCGACCTGGGAGGACTCAACCTGTCGAAGATCCCGAAGGTGTTCATCGAGTGTGGCAACATGCGCAACACCGGCGACGCCGGACGGATGTCCGACCCGGAGTGGCGTCAGCGCGCCGCGCAGGCCGTCGCCGATGCTCTGACCAGCTATCTCACGGGGTGAGCCGACCAGCCCGAACCGACCGTCCCGTACCCGTCCTGTCCTCGTGCCGGATGCTCCTCCCGGTTGTCCGGTTCGTACCGGATCCGGAGGGCGCTGTGCACACGGCGTCGCGTTGGCCCTAGGCTTTTGCCCCGTCGTACCGCTCCGGTACCACGGGGGCTCGGTCACCGCCCGCCGACCACGACTACACCAATGAGGGGAACGTCAGTGAACCTGCGCGCTCTCACCAGGGGAGACGCCGCCGTCGCCGGTGCGGCGGTCCTGCTCCTGATTTCGTCCTTCCTGCCCTTCCGGAAGCTCGACTGCTCCGGCAAGTACTGCCCGGCCGACGCGTCGTCGAACGCCTGGGCCTCGGGTCTGTTCCCGTTGCTGCCGTCGGTGGTGCTCACCGGCCTGATCGGCGCGGCGCTGATCCTGCTGTTCCGCTTGCAGAAGGAGAACTGGGGCACCAAGCAGGTCGCCGGTCTGCGGCTGGACCAGTGGGGCACGGCGCTGTCCGTGCTCTCGTTCTGGGGCTGCCTGTGGACGCTGCTCGGCTGCCCGACCGCCCTCACCAACGGCGTCGGCGCCTACCTGTCGCTGCTCTCCACGCTGGCGCTGGCGGGCGCGGTGATCGCCGGTCCGCTCGTCCCGGCCCTGCAGGGCCCGCTGCTGTCGGACGCCCCGTCCCCCGCGGCGACCACCCCGCAGCCGTTCCCGCCGTACGGCGGCCAGCCGGGTCAGCCCGGCGCGTACGGCTACCCGGGCGGGCAGCAGCAGCCGTTCCCCGGCCAGCAGCAGCCGCAGGCCGACCAGACGGTGCCCGCCGCCCAGCAGTTCGGCGGCCAGCCCGCCGGCGGCTACGGCTACCCGGCGCCCGCGCAGGCCTCCGCCCCGGCCCCGCAGCCGGCCGCGCAGCAGCCCACCGCCGTCCAGCCGGCCATCCAGGACCAGGTTCCGCCGCAGGCCGCGGCCGCTCCGTTCGCGCCGTTCTGGTTCGCCGTTCCGGCGGTCCGTCAGCTGGCCAACAAGGACAACCCGGCGGCCCCGCCGGTCGGCGACCTGGTGCCCGGCACCTGGTACCTGGCGGTCGACCAGCGCGGCGCCGCGCTCGTCGCCCAGCTGCCCGACGGCACCCACGGCGTCCTCAACGACACTGCGGGCATCCAGCGCGGCTGACGCCCGCTCAGGGGCGTGCGTCGGCCGACGCACAACCCCGCGTACACCAAGAGGAGTAGGCCGCAGGAGTGGCCCCACACTGCCCGGCCCCGCGGGGCGGCGGGCGGAAGACGAGCG
>NZ_JBHWID010000004.1:0-202244 GCF_042732175.1 Kitasatospora sp. NPDC059795 | reverse complement strand
CCCCAACACCCACCTGGCGGCCACCCGGGGGGGCTCCCGCGGCCCGGGGGGGGGGCCGCCCCCCCCCACCCCCCCCCCCAACACCATCCGCCCCCCCCGCGTGGGCACCCCCCCCCCCGGGGCGGACCTCTGCGCAGGCCGGTTCAGCAGCAGTCGCCGACGACCAGCCCGGCCGGCAGGTGCTCCCCGCCGAACACGCTCACCGTCGCGTGGTCCCCGCCGAGCGCCGCGACGGCCAGCAGCAGCGCCCCCGCGGTCCAGGTGGTGCGTTCCTCCGGCCAGATCGCGTCGTCCTCGAACACGAACCCGGTCCAGTACGACCCGTCCTCGTGCCGCAGGTGCTGGATCCAGCGGAGGATGTCGACGGCCCGGTCGGACTGCCCGGCCGCCCACAGTGCGAGCGCGAGTTCCGCGCTCTCGCCGCCGGTGACCCAGGGCCGGTCGCTGACGCAGCGGACGCCGAGGCCGGGCACCACGAACCGGTCCCAGTCGGCGGCCAGCCGGCGCGTCGCGTCCTCGCCGCGCAGCGCGGTGCCGAGGACGGGGTAGTACCAGTCCATCGAGTAGCGGTCCTTGTCGAGGAACCGCTCGGGGTGGTGCGCGATGGCGTGCCGGAGCCGTCCGGCGGCCAACTCCCAGTCGGGCTGCGGCCGGTCGAGGTGGTCGGCGATGGCGAGTCCGCAGCGCAGGGCGTGCAGGATCGAGCAGGAGCCGGTGAGCAGCGCGTCGGTCGCGGCGGTGCCGTCCTCGTCCTGCCGCCAGGCGATCGCCCCGCCGGGGAGGCTCAGCCGGACGGTGTGGTCGAGGGCGCGGCTGACGGTGGGCCAGATCCGTTCGAGGAAGCGGTCGTCGCCGGTGGACAGGTGGTGGTGCCAGGCGCCGACGGCGAGGTACGCGCAGAAGTTGGTCTCGCGGGCGCGGTCGGTGGCGGTGCCGTCGGCGATGCCGTCCTGGCCGTAGGCGTAGGCGGCGTACCAGGATCCGTCGGGGTTCTGCCGGTCGGCGAGCCACTGGTAGGCGGCTTCGGCGGCGGCGTGTTCGCCGGCGGTGTCGAGGGCCATCGCGGCCTCGGTGTGGTCCCAGGGGTCGAGGTGGCCGCCGTGGAACCAGGGGATCGCGCCGTCGCTGTGCTGGTGGGCGAGGATCGAGCGGACGGTGTCGGCGGCCTGGGCGGCGTCGAGGACGCCGTCCAGCAGCAGGGCCGCGGGGACGGCGGCCGTCACTCGCCGGCCTGCGGCTGCTGCGGCTGCTGCGGCTTGCTGGCGTACACCACGAAGGACTTGCCGATGACCGGGTTGAGGGCCTTCTCGGCGGCCTTGGTGAGGCTGGAGATGACGGGGGTGCCGACGATGTCCCAGACCAGCAGCTGGTGGAAGGCGCGCACCGGCAGGGCCTTGTCGTTGTTGACGCCGACGGCGCACTTGATCCACCAGTACGGGGAGTGCAGGGCGTGCGCGTGGTGGTTGCCGTAGGGCTGGAGGCCGGCCTCGCGGACCTTCTCGATCAGTTCGTCGCCCTTGTAGATCCGGATGTGCCCGCCCTCGACCTCGTGGTACTCGTCGGACAGCGCCCAGCAGATCTTCTCCGGCAGGTAGCGGGGCACGGTGACGGCGAGCAGTCCGCCGGGCTTGAGGACGCGGACCATCTCGGCGAGCACGCCCTTGTCGTCGGGGATGTGCTCCATCACCTCGGAGATGATGATCTTGTCGAAGGTGTCGTCGTCGAACGGCAGGTTCAGCGCGTCGCCCTCCATGGCGGTGGCGCTGGCCCCGGCGGGCGCCTCGCCGGCCTGCTCCATGGCGGCGAACCACTTGCGGACCTCGGCGATCTCCTCGGCGTTCCGGTCGAGGGCGATCACGTTGGCGCCGCGCCGGTAGCACTCGAACGCGTGCCGGCCACCGCCGCAGCCCAGGTCGAGCACCCGGTCGCCTGGGGCGAGCGGGAAGCGGGAGAAGTCGACGGTCAGCACTGCGGGGCTCCCATTCACGAAGGGGTGGTACGGGTGTTGACGGTCAGTCAGCCGACGTAGCGCCAGCCCGGCCCGGAGCGGGCGGCGGCGCCCGTTCCGGTGGCGATGGCGGCCCGGTAACGGTCGGCGGTGAGTTCGGCGGCGCGGGCCCAGGTGAATCGTTCCAGCACGCGGGCCCGTCCGGCCTCGCCGAGCCGGGTGCGCAGCGCGGGGTCGTCGAGCAGTCGGCCGAGTGCGGTGGCGAGCGCGCCGGCGTCGCCGGGCGGGACGGCCAGGCAGGTCCCGCCGTCGGGTCCGGCGACCTCGGGGATGGCGCCGCCGGTGGTGGCGACCAGCGGGGTGGCGGTGGCCATCGCCTCGGCGGCGGGCAGCGAGAAGCCCTCGTAGAGCGACGGGACGCAGGCGGCCTCGGCGGAGCGGTAGAGGTCGACGAGTTCGGCGTCGGTCAGGCCGGTGCGGAACTCGATGTGCTGCTCCAGCCCGAACCGGCGCACCGCGTCGGCGACCGGGCCGTCCCCCTTCTGCGGCTTGCCGACGACGACCAGGTGGGCGTCGCGTTCGGTGCGGACCTTGGCGAGTGCCTCGACGAGGTGCACCAGGCCCTTGAGCGGGACGTCGGCGCTGGAGGTGGCGACGATCCGGCCGGGCACCCGGGCGATCGTGTCGGACGGCGACCACAGGCGGGTGTCCGCGCCGATCGGGACGACCGAGATGGCGTCGGAGGCGGCGCCGAGGTGGTCGGCGATCTCGCTGCGGGAGCTCTCCGAGACGGTGATGACGTGCTCCAGTCGCCGGGCCACCCGCTGCTGCATCCGGGTGAAGGCGTACCAGCGGCGCTTGCCGAGCCGCTCCAGCCGGCCGGCAGCCGCGTCGATCTCCAACTGCCGGTCCACGGTGACCGGGTGGTGCACCGTGGTGACCAGCGGGAAGCCGTGCCGGGCCAGCCCGAGCAGTCCGTAGCCGAGGGTCTGGTTGTCGTGGACGACGTCGTAGCGGCCCTTGTGCCGGGCCAGGTACTGGCGGGCGCGCAGCGAGAAGGTCAGCGGCTCGGGGAAGCCGCCGGTGCGCATCACCGCGAACTCCAGCAGGTCCACCGGGCCGCGGAACTCGGCGGCGGCGGGGGTGCGGAACGGGTCGTCGGCGCGGTACAGGTCGAGGCTGGGCAGTTCCACCAGCCGCACCGAGCCGGGGCCCTCGACCTCGTCGAGCACCGGGTACGGCTGGGCGCCGATCACGTCGACGTGGTGGCCGAGCCGGGCGAGCTCCCGGGACAGGTGGCGCACGTACACGCCCTGGCCGCCGCAGAACGGGTCGCCGCGGTACGACAGCAGGGCGATCCGCAGCGACGGCGGCGGCAACGCGGTCATCCGGGGCCCCTCTTCCCTACTTACCGGGACCGGCGACGGACAGGGCCGCCGACCGGTAAAGTAGATCACGTTTCACAGTGGTGCAGGCTCGCTGTCGGGGAAAGTGAACAACGAGAGACCTCGAAGATTACCGGGCCGTAGCTTGCCGTCAGGAGCCGTGGCAGGTGATTCACGCCACGCTCCGCAGCCGCCTGTTGCGCCCTGTCCCAGCAGCCCTCCCTCCGATCCTCGCCCCGGGAGTGAACGTGACCGCGAACGCCACCGCCGACGGGACGCTGACGCCGCGCCAGGCCGAACGCCGCCGGGGCATCCTGCGGGCGGCGACCGCGCTGGCCGCCCGCGGCGGGCTGGAGGCGGTGCAGATGCGCGAGGTCGCGGAGAGCGCGCAGGTCGCGCTGGGCACCCTGTACCGCTACTTCCCGTCGAAGGTGCACCTGCTGGTGGCGGTGATGCGCGAGCAGCTGGAGCGGCTGCACGAGCAGGTGAGACGGCGTCCGCCGACCGGCGCGGACCCGGCGGCCCGGGTCGCCGAGGCGCTCACCCACGCCTTCCACGCGCTGCAGCGCGAACCGCGGCTGGCGGAGGCGATGGTGCGCGCGCTGTCCTTCGCGGACCGCTCGGTGGGCAGCGAGGTGGACGAGGTCGCTCAGGTCACCTCGGCGATCGTGCTGGAGGCCGCGCGGCTGCCCGACCCGCCGACCGCCGGCCAGCAGGCGGCGCTTCGGGTGGTCGCGCACACCTGGCACGCGACCCTGCTGGCGTGGCTGTCGGGGCGCGCCTCGCTGGCCGAGGTGCGGGCCGACCTGCACACCGCCGCCCGGCTGCTCACGCTCGCGTCGCCCGCCGCGGCCGAGGACGAACTGCAACCCGTTCCACCACCTCCGAGGGGTGCCGCGCCGGTCGGCGGCTAGAGTTCTGGGGGCGCGGGACGGCCCCCACCGGACCGCCGACAACTTCACATCGCCTCCGAGGCCGGGGGAAGCCGGTGCGATTCCGGCACTGACCCGCAACCGTGAGCTGCGCCGTTCCGGCGGCGCGGCGCAGTCGGACTGCCCGGCCGGAGACGAGCGGCCCTCCTCCGTCGTGGGTCTACGGGCGGCCCGTGCGCACGGGTCCGCTGTGCGACCGCTCCCGAAAGGCTTTCACCCCCATGCTGACCGCTGCCCGACTGGGCGCCGCCGCGCTGGCAGGCGCCCTGCTCGCCGGCGTCGCCGCCGTGCCCGCGCTCGCCGACGACCCGGCCTCCCCCTCGCCCGAGGCGTCCGTCTCCGGTTCGCCGTCCGTCTCCGGTTCGCCGTCCGGTGCGGTCTCGGAGTCCCCGTCCGGCTCGACGTCGGGCTCCCCGTCCGGCTCGGCGACCGGTTCCGCGTCAGGTTCGCCGGCCTCGTCCGGGGTGCCCGCCGGGCTGTACGGCAAGGGCGACCCGCAGTACGACGGCGTGTGGCGGCAGTCGCTGGCGCTGATCGCCCTGCGCCAGGAGAACGTCGAACCGGCCGAGGCGGCCGTGAAGTGGCTGCTCGACCAGCAGTGCGCGGACGGCGGCTGGCCGTCCTACCGGGTCGAGGGCGCGGCCTGCGTCCCCGCCACCGAGGACTCCAACGCCACCGCGATGGCCGTCCAGGCGCTGACCGTGCTGGGCGACCACAAGGAGCAGGTCACCCGCGGCACCGACTGGCTGCGCGCCACGCAGACCGTGGACGGCACCTGGGCCTACAACCCGGGCACCCCCGGTGACGCCAACTCCACCGCGATGGCGGTGAACGCACTGCTGGCCGCCGGTCTCGACCCGGCCACGACGGCCGTCCCCGGCGGGCAGTCCGCCTACCGCGGGCTGGCCTCCTTCCAGCTGGGCTGCTGGACCTCCGCCGAGCAGCGCGGCGCGTACGTCTACCAGCCGGTCGCCGGCGCCCCGGCCGCCCCCAACACGCTCGCCTCCGCGCAGGCGCTGCTGGCCGCCGCGGGCGGGCGCCTGCCGGTGACCACCGCCGACCGCAAGGACGCCGCACCGAAGGCCCTGGCCTGCCCGGACAGCCCGGGCGACGGCCCGGTCGCGCACACCGACTCCGCCGAGGCGGACGCCTCCTGGCTGACCGGCCGGCTCGCCGCGAACGGGCAGCGCCTGCTGTTGGACACCCCCGGCGCGGCGGCCACCGCCGACTACAACGCGACCGCCTGGTCGGTGCTCGGCCTGGTCGCCTCCGGCCATGCCGCCGAGGCCACCAGCGCCGCCGACTGGCTGGCCGGCAACGGCTACGCCTGGGCCGCGCAGGGCAGGAGCGGCACCGACCCGGCGGCCGCCGCCACCCTGGTGCTGACCGCCCGCGCCGCCAAGCTCGACCCCTACAACTTCGGCGGCGCCAACATGGTGCAGCTGCTGGTCGACTCCGGCCCGAAGCCGAAGGCCGGCCCCACCGTCGGCGACCCGGAGGCCACCCGCGCGCCCGGCTCGGCGATCACCGAGCCCGACGAGAACAGCGGCTTCTCGGCGGGCTGGCTGATCGGCGTCGGCCTGGCCGTCGGCGTCGTCGCGACCGTCCTGCTCAGCCTCAACCGGCGCCGCCACAACCAGCTGGCCGCCGCCGCGTCCGCCGCGCACCCGCCCACCGGGAACGCGTCGGGCGAGGGCGCCGCGGGCGAGCAGCCGGAGCAGCACCGGTGACCGGCCGGAAGCTCCGAACTCCCGCGCCCGTGGCGGCCGTTGTCGGCCTGCTCGTGGTGCTCGGGGTGCTGGCGGCGGCGCTCGGCCCGGCCGCCGGGTCCGCGTACGCGGCGGACTACCGGTACTGGTCGTTCTGGAAGGGCGGCGCGGACGGCTGGTCGTTCCAGCAGGTCGGGCCGACCGCGAACGTGCCCGCGGACGGCGCGGTGGACGGCTGGCGCTTCGTGCTCAGCCCGGACGGCGGCCAGGACGCGCCGCGGCCGTCGCTGCCCGCCGACTTCGCCGCGACCTGCGCGAACACCGCGCCCAGCGGCGGTCACAAGCGGGTCGCCGTGGTGCTCGATTTCGGCACCGCGAAGGACGCCCCGAACGGTGAACAGCCCGCCGAGGCGAAGTCGCTGTGCGCCTCGGTACCGACCGGCGCGAACTCGGCGGAGGTGCTGGCGGCGGTGGCCCCGCCGCTGCGCTACGACTCCGGCGGGCTGCTGTGCGCGATCGCGGGCTACCCGCGCGCGGGCTGCGGCGAGCAGGTCGCGGCCGGCTCCAACTCCTCGTCGGCGTCCGGCGGTTCGGCCGCGAAGGGCGACGGCGGGCCGGCCGTCGGCGTGTTCGTCGGGGCCGGCGCGGTGGTGCTGCTGGGCGCCGGCGCGGTCTGGCAGGCCCGTCGCCGCCGCACCCGCTGACCATGTCCGTCGACCGACTGCGCCGCGACGCCCCCGGGTCCGTCGGCTCGGGGGCGGTGCACAGCCGTGCCCTGCCCCGGCAGCTGCACCCGGGCGCCTGGTGGCTGTGGTCGCTGGGCCTCGCGGCGGCGGCCAGCCGGACCACCAACCCGGTGCTCCTGCTGCTGATCCTGGCCGTCGCGGGCTTCGTGGTCGCCGCCCGGCGCGGCGACGCGCCGTGGGCCCGCTCGTACGCGGCGTTCCTGCGCCTGGGCCTGTTGGTGCTGGCCGCCCGGGTGGTCTTCGCGATCGTGCTGGGCTCCCCCGTCGGCGGCACCCACGTCCTCTTCACGCTCCCCCAACTCCCGCTCCCCGGCTGGGCGCAGGGCGTCCGGCTGGGCGGTTCGGTGAGCCTGGAGGGCATCCTGTTCGCGCTGTACGAGGGCCTGCGGCTGGCGGTGCTGCTGGCCTGCGTGGGCGCGGCGAACGCACTGGCCTCGCCGTCGCGGCTGCTGCGGTCGCTGCCGGGTGCGCTGTACGAGGTGGGCGTGGCGGCGGTGGTCGCGATGACGTTCGCGCCGAACCTGGTCGGGGACGTCCGGCGGCTGCGCGCGGCGCGCCGGCTGCGCGGCCGCACCGACCGGGGCGTGCGGGCCGTGCTGTCGGTCGGACTGCCGGTGCTGGAAGGCGCGTTGGAGCGTTCGGTGGCACTGGCGGCGGCGATGGACACCCGCGGTTTCGGCCGCACCGCCGACGTCTCCCGCCGACTGGTGCGCACCGCGGGCGCGTTGACACTGGTCGGGCTGCTCGGCGTGTGCAGCGCGACGTACGGGCTGCTCACCGCGGGCAGCCACGCCTGGGCGGTGCCGGTGCTGCTGGCGGGCGTCGCCGCGTCCGGCGCGGGCCTGGCGCTCGGCGGCCGGCGCTCCGTCCGCACCCGGTACCGGCCCGACCCGTGGGCGCTCCCCGAGTGGCTGACGGCCGTCTCGGGCGCGCTGGTCGCGGCCGCCCTGATCTGGTACGCGGGCCACTGGCCGGAGGCCCTGACGCCGTCGGTGGTGCCGCCGACCGCGCCCCGGCTGCCGCTGCTGCCCGCCGCGGCCGTGCTGATCGGCCTGCTGCCCGCCTTCGTCACCCCCGAGCCGCCCCGGAGCACCCGGTGATCACTTTCGAGCAGGTCGGCGTGGAGTACGCCGACGCCGACGGACCCGCCCTGCGCGGCGTCGACCTGACGATTCCGGAGGGCGAGCTCTGCCTGCTGGTCGGCCCGTCCGGCGCCGGCAAGTCCACCCTGCTGGGGACCGTCTCCGGCCTGGTGCCGCACTTCACCGGCGGCGTCCTGACGGGCCGGGTCACCGTCGCGGGCCGCGACACCCGCCACCACCGGCCGCGCGAACTCGCCGACGTGGTCGGCACCGTGGGCCAGGACCCGGCCGGGCATTTCGTCACCGACACGGTCGAGGAGGAACTCGCCTACGGCATGGAGTCGTTGGGCCTGCCGCCCGCCGTGATGCGCCGCCGGGTCGAGGAGACCCTCGACCTGCTCGGCCTCGCCGACCTGCGCGGCCGGGCACTGTCCGCGCTCTCCGGCGGCCAGCGCCAACGGGTCGCGATCGGCTCGGTGCTGACCGTCCACCCCAAGGTGCTGGTGCTGGACGAGCCGACCTCGGCGCTCGACCCGGGCGCCGCCGAGGAGGTGCTGGCCGTCGTGCAGCGGCTGGTGCACGACCTCGGCACCACCGTCCTGCTGTCCGAACACCGGCTGGAGCGGGTCGTCCAGTACGCCGACCAGGTGCTGCTGCTGCCCGGGCCCGGTGAGCCGCCCGTGCTCGGCGACCCGGCCGAGCTGATGGCCCGCTCGCCCGTCCGGCCGCCGGTGGTCGACCTCGGGCGGCTGGCCGGCTGGAGCCCGCTGCCGCTCACCGTCCGCGACGCCCGTCGCCGCGCGGCGACGCTGCGCGAGCGGCTGCCCGCGCCGGTCGCTCCCGCCGCCGGCCCGCCGACCGGGCCCGCGATCGCCGCCGCCTCCCGGCTGGTGGTCTCCCGCGGTCCCGTCCCGGCCCTGCGCGGCGTCGAACTCGCCCTGTTCCCGGGGCAGATCACCGCACTGATGGGACGCAACGGCGCCGGCAAGTCCACCCTGCTGGGCAGCCTGGTCGGCCTGCACGCCCCCGAGTCCGGCACCGTCCGGGTGAACGGCCTCGTCCCGCACAAGTCCCGCCCCAAGGACCTGATCCGCTCCGTCGGACTCGTCCCGCAGGACCCGCGCGACCTGCTGTACGCCGAGACCGTCGCCGACGAGTGCACCGCCGCCGACCGGGACGCCTCCGCCGAACCCGGCACCTGCCGCGCCCTGTTGGCCGCGCTGCTCCCCGGCATCGACGACCGGTGCCACCCCCGCGACCTCTCCGAGGGCCAGCGCCTCACCCTCGCCCTGGCCGTCGTCCTCGCCGCCCGCCCGCCGGTGATCCTCCTCGACGAGCCCACCCGCGGCCTCGACTACGCCGCCAAGGCCCGGCTGGTCGAGATCCTGCGCACCCTCGCCGCCGACGGCCACGCCGTGCTGCTGGCCACCCACGACGTCGAGCTCGCCGCCGAACTCGCCCACCGCACGGCCGTCCTGGCCGAGGGCGAGATCGTCGCCGACGGCCCCACGCCGGAGGTCGTGCTCGCCTCCCCGACCTTCGCCCCGCAGACCGCGAAGATCCTGCCCCCGTACCTCACCGTCCCCGAAGTCGCCGCTGCCCTGCGGGAGTTGTCATGACCCCCCGAGACCTCGCCCGGCCGGTCCCGCTCGGGCGGCGCTCGATCCTGGTGCTCGCCCTGGTCTCCGCGGTCGGCGTCGCCGCGTTCGGCTGGCCGCTGCTCGCCGCCCGCGACTCCGACCTGGTCGGCCACTCCACCGACGCGCCCTGGCTGTTCGCCCTGCTGCTGCCGCTGCTGCTGGCCGTTCTGGTCGCGCAGTTCTCCGAGGGCCGCACCGCCGGCGGCGCGCCCGGTCTGGACGCCAAGGCCGTCGCCATGCTCGGCGTCCTCGCCGCCGCCGGCGCCGCCCTGCGGCCGCTCGGTGCGGGCACCGCCGGGCTGGAGCCGATGTTCTTCCTGATGGTGCTCTCCGGACGCGCCCTCGGCCCCGGCTTCGGCTTCGTCCTGGGTGCGCTCTCCATGTTCGCGTCCGGCCTGCTCACCGGCGGCGTCGGCCCGTGGCTGCCGTTCCAGATGCTCGCCATGGGCTGGGTCTGCCTCGGCGCCGGCCTCCTCCCGGGCGCCGCCCGGCTGCGCGGCCGCCCCGAGCTCCTGCTGCTCGCCGTCTACGGCGTCGTCTCCGCCGTCGGCTACGGCACCGTGATGAACCTCCAGGGCTGGCCGTACATCGGCGGCCTGAGCACCTCGATCTCCTTCGTCCCCGGCGACCCCCTGCCCGCGAACCTCGCCCGCTTCGCCCTCTACTGCCTCACCACCTCCCTCGGCTGGGACCTCCCCCGCGCCGCCCTCACCGCCGTCCTCTGCCTCACCGTCGGCGGGCCCCTGCTGCGCACCCTCCGCCGCGCCACCCGCCGCGCGGCCTTCCGCTAGTTCTTGCAGGTGGCGTCCTTCGCGGGCAGCCGGCCCGTGGTCAGGTAGCGCGTGAAGGCGCCGTCCGCGCAGGACGGGCCGGCCACCAGCACGCCGTGGCCCTCACCACCCGCCACCGTGACCATCCGCGCGCCGTGCAGGGCCCGGCGCATGCCCTGCGCCATGGCGAGCGTCGCCTGCGGGTCCCACTGGTTCTGCACGATCAGCGCGTCGACCTCGTTGTTCACCACCGTCGCCGGCTCGACGGCCGCCGACTTCCAGAACGCGCACGGCTGGACGGTCGCCCCCAGGTCGCCGGCCAGCGGGTACCTGGCCCGGTCGGCGATCGCGTCCCGCCGGTACTGCTCCGGGTCGCGCGGCCAACTGCGGGTGTCGCCGCAGAACACCGCCCAGGTCACGGCCGTCATGTTGTCGTCCGCGGCCATCGGCGGGACACCCGGCACGGCCGGCCCGCCCGCCGCCGCGGCCTTCAGCGCCACGATCCACGGCGTGACGGCCTCCACCTGCACGAACGCGCGGTACCCCGCACGGATGGCGTCCCCGTCCAGCCCCCGCCCGTCCTCGGTCGGGACGGGCGTCCGATCGGCCTGCGCCACCAGGTCCCAGTACGTCTTGCGCACCTCGGCCGCCGTGCCCCCCAGCCCGTACGCGGCGTTGCGCGCGGCGGCCCACTCCGTCCAGCGGGTGAAGGCGAGTTCGGCCGCCGACGACCAGCCCCGGAACGAGTCCCGCCAGGCGAGCTTCGGATCGAGCGCGCTGTCGAGCACGATCCGGTCCGACCGCTGCGGGAACATCTGCGTGTAGACGGCGCCCAGGTACGTCCCGTACGAGTACCCGAAGTAGGAGATCCGCCGCTCGCCCAGCACCGCCCGGACGACGTCCATGTCCCGTGCCGTGTTGCGGGAGGTGATGTACGGCAGCACGTCCCCCGCCTTCTCCCAGCACTTGTCCGCCACCGACCGGGCCCGCTCCACGTCCTTCCCGAACGTGGCCTTCTTGTACGGGTGCTGGATGCTCCGCTGGTCCTCCGTCAACTCGCAGGCGACCGGCGAACTCCGTCCCACCCCGCGCGGGTCGAACCCGATCAGGTCGAACTGCGCCCGCACCTCCGCCGGCAGCATCGGCTCGAACTCCACCGGCATCGTCAGCCCCTGGCTGCCCGGACCCCCGGGGTTCATCAGCAGCACCCCGTGCCGCTGCTTCGCACTCCCCGCCTTCACCCGCGAGATCGCGACCTCGATCGACCGCCCCGTCGGCTTCGCGTAGTCCAGCGGCACCTTCACCTTCGCGCACTCGAACGCCGGCAGCCCGTCCGTCTCGCAGCGCTCCCAGCGGAGTTCCTGCTGCGCGTACCGCTGCAACGGATCCCCCGCCGCGAACGCCGCCCCCGGAGCGAGCCCCGCCACCACGGCCGTCACCGCCCCCACCGTCAGCAGGGAAGCCGTCCGTCCGTCTCGCCGCAGCGCCATGCCAGTCCTCTGTGCCGAACCAGTACCTCGATTGCCTCCAGTCTCCGTTCCACCACCCCCGCCCCACGTACCGCCACAGGACGGCCCGCCCCTCCAACTTCCGGCGTACATCGCCGCCTTGACATCCCGCCGGGATCCCACCTCCACGTCATCCTCCGGGCGAACCCCTCCCGAACAGCACGAGGGCCGCTCCCCGCGCGGGGAGCGGCCCGAAGGGACGGCGGCGCCTACTCGCGACCGGCCCCGGCGGACTGCACCACCTCGAACGACCACAGCTCCGAGCCGGTCGCCGCCGGCTTCGGCCGCTCGCCCCCGCCCTGGTGCGCAGCCTTCATCGGGCCGCCCTCCATCCACGCGAGGTACGACTCCTCGTCGCGCCACCGCGTGTACACCAGGTACTGGTCCGTCCCGTCCACCGGCCGCAGCAACTCGAACCACTCGAACCCGTCCGAGTTCTCCACCGCCCCGGCCCGCGCGGCGAACCGCTGCTCCAACACCTCCCGCTGCTCCGCAGGGACAGTCAGCACATTGATCTTCACGACGCTCATGCCGCCATCCTCCCCCACCTCACACGGCAGCCCCCGGAAGCCTCGACACGAGACCTCCGGGGGCGTGGCGCGCCGGTGGGTCAGGCCTGCTGGGCGGCGGTCTGCTTGATGCCGTCGACGACCGTCCGTGCCGTGACGGCGCTGGTGCTGATGACCGTGCCGGGCTTGATCAGGCCGCCGTCGGCGGGATCGGCCTCGACCTGGACGGCGCGTGCTCCGAGGAGGGCGAAGGACGACTTGTCGAAGATCCACTCGTTGCGGACGCCGGTCTTCGGCTCGAAGCGGGTCACCGCGACCCCGTGGCGGCCGATGGCGTCGACCGCGTCGTCCACCTGGGCAACACCGGGGATCTTGGCGGCGGCCTTGTAGAGCGCGGCCGCGAGCTGGGGAGACGGGTAGCTCTCGACGAGCAGGTCGCCGATGGTGACGAACGCCTCCGCGTCCGGGCCGGGGCCGTGGCCCGCCGTCTCCGCGTAGATCTTCTTCAGCAGGGCGTCGGGGTCGGTGGGGAGGGTGTTCAGGTAGTCGTAGGACGGCGCGTTGAGGTAGGGCGCTTCGTCGGTGTCGAGGGTGATGCCGTCCTTGTGCTGCTTGTCGATCAGCCAACCCCGGTGGCCGTCGGGCGACTTCCAGCTCCGGCGGGTGTTCAGTGCCTGGCTGACCACCGAGCTCTTGCCGCTGTCGACCCGGATGCTGGTGCCGGCGACCTTCGACTCGATGTAGACGAACTGGTTCGCGCCCGGCTTCGGGACGGTGGTCTCCTGCGCGGCCAGCGAGATCCGGTCGAGCAGCTGGACGGCTCCCTTCGGGTCGGCGACGCCGACGGTGGTGGTCAGGACGGGGCCGCCGTCCGAGGCGGCGACCTGGCCCGACTCGCCGCCCGGGCTCAGGGCGGCGACGGCCACGATCGCGCCCGTCAGGGCGAACGCCGCCGCGGGCAGCAGGATCGCCCGGCGCAGGAACGGGTTGCGCCGCGCGGGGCGGGGCGTGGCGCTGTCGAGGTCTTCGTGGATCCGGGCCATCAGTTGCTCCTTGTGGAACTCGTGGCGGCCCGCCGGCAGATCCCGCTCCGCGGTCGGCCGGAGGCCGTCGGTCTCCGGCCGTCCAGCCGGACGCGGCTGGGAGGGGCTGGCGTTCATCGGTTTCCTTCCGGTACGGGCCGGACCGCGGTCACGCGGTCACTCTTTGTCTGTCGAGTCCGGCGGGCGGGTTCCCGACTCTCCGCCACCAGTTCCGCCTGAGCGATCTTGCGCAGCTTGGTCCGGGCGCGGGACAGCCGGGAGCGGACCGTCCCGACCGGAATGCCCAGGGCCTCGGCGGCCTCCGCATACTCCAACCCCTCCCACAGGCACAGGATCAGGACCTCGCGCTCGGGCCGCCGCAACGTCCCGATCGCAGCGATCGTCACGGCGATCCGGCGCCGGTCGTCCACCTGGCCGGCCACCTCGTCGGCGTGGTCGGGCACCTCCACCTCCGCCGGCCCCGCCTGGGCGAGCGCCGCGGCCGCGGCCCGGTAGCGCCGGTTGCTGCGGCAGTGGTTGCGGGCGAGGTTCGTCGCGACGCCCAGCAGCCACGGCCGCAGCGACCCGCCCTCGGCGGTCACCTTGCCGCGCAGCCGCCAGGCCTCCATGAACGTCGCCGACATGACGTCCTCGGCGACCGACCAGTCCGCGGTGAGCCGAAAGGCATGGTTGTAGACACTTCGGGCATAGCGGTCGAAAAGCTCCCCGAAGACATTCGGGTCCCCGGCCCGCACCCGGGTTCGCATATCTGTGATCACTCCTATGAGCTGTCCGGCACCGAAGGCCGAGTTCCCATGACGCACGTCACGCCCGCCCCTCCGGACGAATATTCGCGAATCAGCGCCCTGCCCCGCCGAACACGCGGGCATTCTGGGGCCGACCACCAACAGGAGGGGAACAGGGACATGACTCGTCGACTGCGCTACATCGGAAGCAACTCCGGTAGCGACGGCTGCCCGACGCTGTACGAGGACGAGGAGACCGGGCAGGTGATCGTGCAAGGCGACCTCGTCACCGATCCTGCGGAGGTGGCCCAGTTTCGCAACATCAAGCCCGGCGAGGGATTTGTGACCGTACCCCGCGTCCTGCTCGCGGACTTCGCGCCGCGCACCGCCGAGCGCGAGCCGGTGATGATCAGTTACGACGAGTTCGAGTCGATGTTCCACACCTTCCAGCACACGGCCTTCCGGCTGGAGACCCGCCGCCAGTACCGCTCCGACGAACAGACCGAAACCTACCGCCGGTTCGTGGCCGGCGAGGACCCCGGCTGGGACATGGACGACGACTGGGCCCGCAACCGCCGTGCGCAGTCCGCACAGGGCAAGCGCTTCGAGCGGGTGCGGATCATGGACAATCCGCCGACCCTCGGCCAGCGCTACCTGCTCGACAACGCCGAGCAGATCGGCACCGTGGGCGAGGACGTCCGCTACCTGTGGCGGGAGGACGCCGACCGGCTGGGCCTTCCGCTGGAGGACGCCTGGGTGTTCGACTCCCGGACGATCGCGCTGCTGCACTTCGACGCCGACGACCTGCTGACCGATGTCGAGGTGATCACCGACCCGGTCCGGGTCAACCGTGCCTGCCAGGAGCGGGACGCCGCCTGGCACTTCGCCGTGCCGCACCGCGAGTTCCGGGCTGGGGTACCGTCCAACGAGTGAGCACCGATTTCCAACAGGCGCGTTACGCCCTCGGTCTGCGGCTTCGTGAGCTGCGGGCCGAGGGCGGTCTTACAGGTCGTGAACTGGCCGAGCGGCTCGGGTGGACTCAGTCCAAGGTCAGCAAGTTGGAGACCGGCCGCCAGACCGCCACCCACGAGGACCTACGAGCCTGGGCGGACGGCGTCGGGCAGCCGGAGGCGGCAGCCGAACTGTCGGCCAGGCTTCGCGCTTTCGAGACGCAATCCCGCTCCTGGAGACGGCAGTTGGCGGCCGGACACCGGCCGGTCCAGGACCGGCTGACGGTCGAGTGCGAGTCCTCGTCCGTACTACGGGCGTGGGAGGGCGCGATGATCGTCGGCCTGCTCCAGACCCCCGACTACGCACGGCACATCTTCGAGGCCTACGTCGGTCTCCACCGCTCTCCCCGTGACATCGACGAGGCGGTGCAAGCCCGGGTCCGCCGCCAGGAGTTGCTGTACCGGCGCGGCAAGCGCTTCCACATCGTCATGTGGGAGGCGGCCCTGCGCGCCCGGATCTGCCCGCCGGACGTGATGGCCGCCCAACTCGACCGTCTCAGTGGCGTGATCGGCCTGGACAACGTCACCCTCGGCATCGTCCCGTTCGACGCCCCGGTCGAACTGCCGCCCGCCAACGGCTTCTGAGTCCATGACGAGCGCCTGGTCATCGCCGAGGACTGGCACGCCGAACTCTGGCTGGACGACCCGGACAGCGTGGCGCTCTACCTGCGCGTGTGGGAGTCGCTGAACCGCGCGGCCGTCCACGGCCCGGCCGCCCAGCGGGTGATCGCCCGGTGTCGGCAGGCACTGGACCTGCCCTGAGCGAATCCGCGAATTCCTCACACCACCAGGGGAATTACCGAGAATCAGGCCCCCTCCGCCCCACCTCCGGCTCCTAACGTGAGCAGCGGACGGAACCCCCGTCCGCCCGAGAGGAAGCACAAGGAGGCACCATGCCCGCGTTCGACGGCAAGCACGGCGGCGGTACCGGCGACGGCTCCGGCGGCGGCCAGCAGGACGACAGCAGCAGCGGCAACAAGCACGGCGGCGGCAGCGACGAGGGCGGGAACACCTCGGACGGCCAGGGCCCGGCGACGGGCCACTGAGGTGGTGACGTCACGTCAATTCGCGGAGGCCGGCCGCGACCGGCTGGCCTCCGCGCTCATCGCCAACGGGTCGCTGCAACCGGACTGGTTCGCGGCCTACCACGCCGTTCCCCGGCACCTGTTCGTACCGGACACCGTGTGGCCGGGCATGGCGGACGGCGTGCGGCAGGGCGCGGCGGTGAATCGCCGGGAGGATCCGGCGGGGTGGTGGCGGGCGGTGTACACGGACGTACCGCTGACCACGCAGTGGGACGACGGGGCGCACGTCGGCAACTCCAGAGGCACCATGCCGAGTTCGTCGAGTTCCATGCCCACCATGGTGTTCTCGATGCTCGCGGCGCTGGAGGTCGCGGACGGTCACCGCGTGCTGGAGATCGGCACCGGCACGGGCTGGAACGCCGCGCTGCTCTCGCACCGTCTCGGCTCGGCGAACGTCACCACCGTCGAACTGGACCGCGCCTCGGCGGCCGACGCCCGACGGCGGCTGGGCCGGGCCGGCTACGCCCCCACCGCGGTGGTGCGCGACGGCGCGACCGGGCATCCGCCGACCGCGCCCTTCGACCGCGTGATCGCCACCTGCTCGGTCGGGAGCGTGCCGCCCGCCTGGATCCGGCAGTGCCGCCCGGGCGCAGTGATCGTCGCGCCCTGGGGCCCGGAGTACGGCGGCGAGGCGATCGTGCGGCTGACGGTCCGCCCGGACGGGAGCGCCTGCGGCAGGTTCGTCCACTCCTCCGCCTTCATGCGCCTGCGCGCCCAGCGCAGCACCCGCCCGGCGAGCAGCCTCGCCTACCTGGACGGGCCGTGGCCCGCCGATGGCGTCCGCTCCACCACCGCCCTGTCACCGGACGAACTCGGCGACTGGGCCGCGATGTTCGCGATCGGTGTCCGCGTACCGGCGGTCTTCCCGTTGACGGAGCGCTACCCGGACGGCTCCTACACGCTCTGGCTGCACGACACGGTCGGCACCTCGTGGGCGACGGCCGACCGGGAGCCGGGGCGGGCCGGGTTCGAGGTGGTGCAGTCGGGCCCGCGCCGGCTGTGGGACGAGGTGGAGTCCGCGTGGCGGTGGTGGGACGGCCTGGGCCGGCCGGGGTTCGACCGGTTCGAGCTCACCGTCTCCCCGGGCGGCGAGCACACCGTCCGACTCGCCTGACCCCGGGTCAGGAGTTGCGGCCGGACAGTGCGAGCGCCCAGGTCAGGCAGGCGAAGGCGGCGGTGCTGGTGACGGCGCGGACGACGTTCCAGCGGACCCAGACGTCCTCGAAGGCGGCGCGGACGGCGGCGGGGTCGGTGAGCTTGTCGGGGGCGCCGGCGGCGGCGAGCTTGTCGTTGAGGGGGACGTTGATCGCGCTGGTGATGACCAGCATGGCGAGGTAGAGGACGGCCGCGGCGACGATCCACAGCAGGACGGTGCGGTCGCCGCCGCGCCACTGCAGGAAGCCGGCGGCGACGATGAGGACGAGCGCGCCGAGGAAGCTGAGCATGAACCAGCCGTTCAGGATGGCCACGTTGATGCGCTGCATGGTGTCGACGAAGGCGCGGTCGTCGACCTTGGCGAGGCCCGGCATCACCGAGCAGGCGTAGGAGTAGAACAGGCCCGCGGCGAGCCCGGCGGTGAGGGTCGCGCCGATCAGCGTCACCGTGCGAAGAACTGCCATGCCGTGGGCCCCCGTTCGTGTGGTCATGGGGAAGAGTCAACCGGTGGCGGGGTTCAAGATCCATGGCCCAGAAGCTCGTTGACATGTGTGAGCGTCCACCCGGCGGGGCGCCGGACGTCTACGCTGGCGGCCATGGACGCGCTCGCCGCACTGTTGACCGGTCCCCGGGCCCAAGGGGCGTTCCTGCTGCGGTCGGTGTTCGACCCGCCGTGGGCGATCCGGATCGAGGACCGGGCGCCGCTGACGGTGCTGACCACGGTGCGCGGCGACGGCTGGATCGTCCCGGACGGCGGCCCGCCGGTGCCGCTGCGGGTCGGCGACCTGGCGATCGTCCGCGGCCCGGAGCCGTACACCGTCGCCGACCGGCCGGAGACCGCGCCGCAGGTGGTGATCCACCCGGGGCAGGTGTCGACGACGCCCGCCGGCGAACGGATGTGCGAGGAACTCGACCAGGGCGTCCGGACCTGGGGCACCGCCAGGGACGCGTCGACGGTGCTGCTCAGCGGCACCTACCAGCTGCACGGCGAGGTCAGCGGACGGCTGCTGCGCGCGCTGCCGCCGGTGCTGCGGCTGTCCGCCGAGGAGTGGAGTTCGCCGCTGGTGGGCCTGCTGGAGGCGGAGATCGGACGGGACGAGCCGGGCCAGGAGGCGGTGCTCGACCGGCTGCTCGACCTGCTGCTGATCTCCGCGCTGCGCTGCTGGTTCTCGCGCGACGCCGGCGGCCACGCCCCGGCCTGGTACCGGGCGCACGCGGACGCGGTGGTGGGCCGCGCGCTGGGCCTGCTGCACTCCGACCCGGCGCGCGCCTGGACGGTGCACGAGCTGGCCGCCGAGGCGGGCGTCTCGCGGGCGGCGCTGGCCCGCCGCTTCACCGACCTGGTCGGCGAGCCCCCGATGGCGTACCTCACCCATTGGCGGCTCGCCCAGGCCGCCGACCTGCTGGCCGAACCGGACGCCACCCTCACGGCGGTCGCCCGCCGGGTCGGCTACGGCAGCGGCTTCGCGCTCAGCGCCGCGTTCAAGCGGGTCCGCGGTCTCAGCCCGCAGCAGTTCCGCGAGCAGGCGGGCGCGGCGGCGGGCTGAACGCACCCCGGTCCGGACGTCCCTGTTGCCCCGTGGGATGGTCCTGCATAATCACCCCGTTCGTTTCCGACCCGAGGAGGACCGGCCGATGTCGGCAGACCGCTGTCCCCACTGCGGCACCGCAGGTCCGGCCGGCAGCTGCGCGTGCGCCGCCGTGTCCCCGGTCGAGCAGACCGTGGTTCTCCCGCCGCTGGACAGCCCGCACCTGGTGCGCCCGTACGTCGCCGGCACGCCCGTGGTGGAGTCCGGCGACCCGGCCGGCGACCCGTTCGCCACCCGGATCGGGTCGCCCTCGGTGCAGCCGATCACCCACCAACTGCCCGTTCCCGAGCCGCAGTTCGTGCCCCCGCAGCCCACCGCCCCGTTCGCGCCGCCGTCGGTGCCGGGCCGGCCGGACGCCGCCGCGACGCAGCTGCTGCCGCCCGTCCCGCCGCAGGGCTCCCCCGCGCCCGGACGGTTCGTGCAGACCGACCAGGGCGTCCCGTTCCCGCTCGGCCGAGTGGTCCCGCCGCCGCCCAACCCGATACCGCAGCAGCCGCAGCCCGAGCCCCCGACCGCGCTGATCCCGCCGATACCCGCCGGCCCCGAACCCGCCACCGCACTGCTCCCGCCCGTCCCGGCCGCCCGGCCCCCGGCGACCGACCTGGGCATGTTCGGCTTCCACGACGACGGCGAGCCGGCCCCGCCGGTCAGCCGCACGGAGCGCCGTTCGCAGCGCCGCCGCAGCGCCGACCGCAAGCGGCTGGTGATCGCGGGCGGCGCGGTGGGCGTGACGGCGCTGGCGGCGAGCCTGGCGATGCTGCTGTCCTCCTCGCCGAGCTCCACCGACCACGCGCTGCCCGCCCCGACCGGCCCGGCGGTGGCCTCGACCGCCGAGAGCACCCCGAGCGCCGAGGCCTCCCCGGACGCGTCGGCGAGCTCGACCGCTCCGTCGCCGACCCGCTCCTCCGCCCGGCCGTCCCAGCCCGCCACCACCCAGCCGGCGGCCGCACCCGTCGCCAGCACCCCGGCCACGGACAGCCCGTCCGCACCGCCGACCACCCAACCGCCCTCGTCCACCCCGAGCCGGACGCTGCAGCGGGACGACACCGGGCCGGACGTGGTGCAGCTGCAGCGGCTGCTGATGACGGTCGGCTGCAACCGGATCGGCGATCTCACCCTGGACAGAGCCAAGAACAACCAGCCCGGCTTCGGCTACTGGACGGAGAACACGCTGGCCGCCTTCCAGCAGCAGAACCGCAACAAGCTGAAGGGAATCACCAGGGGCGTCTACGACCCGCAGACCCGAGCCCTGTTGGAATCGATGGCACAGAACCCGGACTGCTAGCCGCCCATGTGACGGTGCATCAGCCGGTGATCGCCTTGAACAGGCTGAACCCGGCCAGCGCGATCATCGCCAGCGCGGCGATCCGCACGATGACCTTCATCGGCACGTGCCGCAGCAGCTTCTGCCCGCCGACGATGGCGATGCCGCCGACCGCGCACAGCGCCAGCCAGGAGCCCAGGCCGACGGCCAGCGGATCGGCGTACTTGGCGGCCAGGTTGGCGGTCATGATCTGGGTGAGGTCGCCGAACTCGGCGACCGCGACGATCACGAAGCTGGTGCCGGCGACCTTCCAGAACGAGTTGTTCGCGGGCTGCTTGCCCTCGCCCTCGTCGTCCTCGTCCTCCTTGTGCCACAGCAGCATGCCCGCGCCGACCAGGAACAGGATGCCGGTGACGCCCTCCACCCAGCGGTGCGGCAGCAGCGACAGCAGGCTGCCCGCGACGAGGGCCAGCGCGACCTGCAGGGCGAACGCGGCGGCGATGCCCGCGAACACGTAGCTCGCCCGGTACTTGGTGCCGAGGACCAGGCTGGCCAGGGCGGTCTTGTCCGGCAGTTCGGAGAGGAAGATGATGCCGAACGTCAGCGCGGCGATGGTCAGGCTGTTCATCGAATGCGGGTGTCTCTCGTTCTCGGGCCGCCGCGCCCCGGGTACCCGTGGAAGGGGACGCCTCGGCCCGGCAGCACTGGTTCATGGTCACAGCACTGCGGCCGAAGGTCTCGCCGACACCCCGCAGGGTGCCCCGGGCGCCGGGCACGTCCGCGAGGCACGGGCCAGTATGTCGACGGTCCGGTGGAGGGCTACTCCCCTTCAACAACGCGCCGAGCTTACCGGACGCCGCCCCGACCCCCGCCCCGCCCGCCGCCCCGACCCCCGCCCCGCCCGCCGCCCGGCCCGTGATCGTCGCGCTGCCCGCCGACCAGCCCGCGGCCGACCAGCTCCAGCACGGCGGCGACCGCCACCGCCTCCACCGCCAGCAGCGCGACCAGCACGAACAGCTGCACCGCGCCCGCCTGCACGGGCGTCGCACCGCCCAGCAGCATGCCGACGAACGCGCCGGGCAAGGTGACCAGCCCGACCGTACGGGTCTGGTCGAGCGCGGGCACCAGCGAGGTCGCGGCGGCCGTGCGGCAGATCTCCAGCCGGGCCTCGCGCTCCTCGAAGCCCAGCGCGAGCGCGGCCTCCACCTCGCCGTGCCGCAGCCGCAGCTCGTCCAGCGCCCGCCGCCCGGCCAACGAGGTCGCGGTGAGCGCCCCGCCGATCAGGATGCCCGCGACCGGGATCACGCTCAGGCCCTTCGGCGGCAGCAGCCCGGTGACGGCCAGCAGGAGCAGCACCGGCAGCACCCCGGCGGCGATCGGCGCCGCCGCCCACGCCCACTCCCACCGTCCGCCGCGCCCGGCCCGGCCCTCGCCCATCCGCCGGCCCGCGGTGCGCACCGCGACGGCGAACATCAGCACCACGAACAGCGCGGACGCCCACAGCGACCGCACCACCCAGGCGATCACCAGTGCGACGGCCGCCAGCTGCACGGCCGCCCGCACCCCGGCGCGCAGCACCGCCCGCCCGTGCCCCAGTCCGGCCCGTCCGGCGACCAGCGCGGCCACCGCGAGCAGCACCACGCACGCCGCGGCGAGCGGCCAGGTCACCGGGAGCAGCTGCGAACCCCCGCCTGCGGAAAGCGTCTTCACGTCCTGTCGGTTCCGTCAGATCCAGCTGGTGAACCACATCCGGTCGCGCCATTCGGACATCGGGATCACCTCCGCCGTGTACAGCGGGTAGAAGTACGCGAAGCAGCCCACGATCGCCAGCACGATCAGCCCGGCCCCGGCCGCGCCCCACCGGCGCCGGCGCGGCGGGCAGCCCTCCGGCCCGAGCATCGCGCCCAGCATCTGCGCCACCGCCAGACACAGGAACGGCACCAGCAGCACCATGTAGAAGGAGAAGGTCGTCCGCTGCTGGTACTGGAACCACGGCAGGTAGACGGCCGCGACGCCGGCCAGGATCGCGCCGGAACGCCAGTCCCGCCGGAAGAACCACCGGTACAGCGCGTACGCCAGCGCGAAGCACGCCGTCCACCACAGGAACGGCGTGCCCAGCGCCAGGATCTGACTCGCGCACCCCTCGCCGGACGTACAGCCGCGCTGCCCGTCCGGCACCTGCTCCCAGTACATGGACACCGGTCGGCCCTGCACCAGCCAGCTCCACGCGTTCGACTGGTACGTGTGCGGGGACGACAGGCCGGTATTGAAGTCGTACATCTGCGCGTGGTAGTGCCAGAGGCTGCGCAGCGGCGCCGGCACCCAGCTCATCGGCACCTGCGGCAACGGGATGTCCACCAGCGGCGTCCGAGCAGGGGACAGCCCGGCCCGGCCGTCCGCCCACTGCCGGCCGTAGCCGCCACTGCTCGCGAGCCAGCCGCTCCACGACGCGACGTACACCACCAGCGCACTGCCCACCATGGACAGCGCGCTCGGCCACAGATCCCGCCGCAGCATCGACCGCCACGGCCGCCACGCCCCGGCCGCCCGCCGCCCGGCCTGGTCCCACAGCAGGGTGAGCACGGTGAACACCGCCAGGATCTGCAGGCCGTTCCACTTCACCGCGCACGCCGCCCCCAGCAGCACGCCGGCGGCCAGCCGCCACGGCCGCACCCCGAGCCGGACCTCGTCCCCCGCCCGTCCGCCCTCCGCCCGGGCCGCCCGCAGCAGGTCCCGGGTGCGGTCACGGTCGATCAGCAGGCAGCCGAACGCGGCCAGCACGAAGAACCCGGAGATCCCGTCCAGCAGACCGACCCGGCTCATCACGAACTGCAGGCCGTCCACACTCATCAGCAGCGCCGCGACGCACCCGAGCAGCGTCGACCGGAACAGCCGCCGGCCGATCCGCGCCAGCATCAGCACGCTCAGCGAGCCCAGTACCGCCACCACGATCCGCCAGCCGAACGGATGCAGCCCCCAGAAGTGCTCCCCCACCGCGATCGCCCACTTGCCCAGCGGCGGATGCGCGACGAACGCGGGCGCCTCACTGAGCGGGATCACCTGCGGCACACCGAGGATCAGCTGATTCGCGTTGTCCGGCCAGACCGCCTCGTAGCCCTGCTGCAGCAGCGACCACGCGTCCTTCGGGTAGTACGTCTCGTCGAACACGAACGCATTCGGGTAGGGCAGGTTCCACAGCCGCAGCACCCCCGCGAACACCGCCACCCCGACGGGCCCCCACCACCCGTACCGGTCCGCCGCCGCCACCGCGCCGCCCACCTGCCGCCGCACCTCGACCGCCAGCGCCATATCCTCCCCGTCCGCCCGCAAGTTGACGACTTGTCCGCAATGTCGCAAATCCTAGCCGCAACGAGCACGCCGACAGCGGTGGGGGGACTCGTGCGAGAGCGGGTGAGCGCGAAGACAGGGGCGCTGGGGGTACCCCCAGGCGAAGCCGAGGGGGCGGAACTGCGCGAAGCGGAAGGCGCCACACCGCAAGATCGCGACGCAGGACAATGACCTGCACGTGATCGCGACCTTCCGGACCGGTCGGCGCTTGTCGCGCAGTTGACCCTCGACCAGGTCGAGCCCCCAGGATCCACCCCGTGGAGAACAGCATGCTCAGCATCGGCGAGACGGCCCGCGCCAGCGGCCTGAGCGTCAGCGCCCTGCGCTTCTACGACGGCGCCGGCGTCTTCGCCCCCGCCGCCGTGGACCCGCACACGGGCTACCGCTGGTACGCGAACGAGCAACTGCCGGACGCCCGCCTGCTGGCCCGCCTGCGCCGTGTCGGCATGCCGCTCGCCGGCATCACCAGGATCCTGACCGGCACCCCGGCCGAGGCCCGCGCCGAGCTGGACGCGCACCTGCGCCGCCTGGAGGACGGCCTCTCCGATGCCCGCCGTGAACTCTCCACCGTCCGCGCCTTGCTCGATTCCAGGGAGTTCCCCGTGCCCCAGACCCGCCTGACCGTCCCCGCCGCCCGGCTCGCCGCGGCCCTGGACGCCGTCCGTTTCGCCGCTCCGTCCGACGCCGCCGTGCCCGCCGTCGCGGGGATCTTCCTGGACGTGGAGGACGGCGTCCTGCACCTGGTCGCCACCGACCGCTACCGTCTGGCGGTCGCCGACTGTCCGGCCGCCCTGGACGGCCCGGCCGCCTCCGCCCTCCTCCCGACCGCCCTCGCCGATGCCGCCCGCGCCCTCCTCACCGGCACCGCCGAGACCGAAGCCGAAGCCGAACTCGTCATCGACGAAGCCCAGTTCACCATCCGCGCGGCCGGCCGCGAGCTCTCCGGCGAGCGCGCCGACCACGACTTCCCGGACTACCGCCGCCTGGTCCGGCTGGAGCCCACCCACCGGCTGACCCTGAGCGCCGACCAGCTGCGCAGCATGCTCGCCGCCACCGGGGAGTCCACCGTGACCCGCTCCCAGGACGGCGTCGACTTCCCCGTCACGGCCGTCACCGCCACCGCCGCCGACGCCCTCCCGGGCAGCACCGCCCCGGCCGAGCTGCTGGTCCACGTCAACCGCGACTTCCTCCTCGAAGCGGTCGGCGGCGCCGACCAGCTGATCCTCGAACTGACCGGCCCCATCGCCCCGTTGGCCATCCGCTTCCCGTCCCGCGAGGACACCTTCTCGCTCCTGATGCCCACCCGCCGCTGACCCCTCCCGGCACACGAAGAGGCCGCCCGGCCGGAAGAGGAACCTCTCCCGGCCGGGCGGCCGTGCGCGCCCGTCAGGCCACCGCCTCCAGCTCCCGCAGCTCGCGCTGCGGGACGGCGATCACCCGGACGTTGTCCTGCGCGGGCGTCAGGAAGCCGCGCAGGCGGACGGCGAGGGCGACGATCAGCAGGGTGCAGACGGCCATCGAGGCCAGGTACAGCGGCCAGGTGCCGGAGCCGACCAGCAGGACGCCGACGGCGGGGCCGGCCGCGACGGCGGTCTGCTTCACCAGGGCGTAGCCGGAGTTGTAGGTGCCGAGCAGCCGGGTCGGGGCGAGGTCCGCGACGATCGGGCCCATGGTGGGCGCGAGCAGCGACTCGCCGACGCCGAACAGCGCGTAGATCGCGACGATCGCGACCGTCGCGGCCATCGCGTCCTCACGGATCAGGCCGGCCACCGCGGCCATGCCCCAGGCGGCGAGCCAGACCACGCCGGCGGCGGCCATCGCGGTGGTGCGGCGACGGCGCTCGGTGATCCGGACCACGAACATCTGCAGCACCACGATGGTCAGCGCGTTGGCGCCGATCGCCAGGCCCAGGATGGAGGGAGCGATCCCGACGGTGTGGGTGGCGAACGCGGCGACGCCGGACTCGAACTGGCCGTAGCAGGTGAAGAAGATCAGCCCGGCGAGCAGGCACAGCCGCAGCATCGCCTTGTCGGCGACCAGCGCCCGCAGCCCGCCGCCCTTGCCGGAGGAGGCGGCCGCGCCGCTCGGCTCGACCTCCGCCGCCGGCATCTTCGCGGTGCCGGTGACGGCGGCCAGGCCGAGGAAGGTCAGCGCCTCGATGGTGAACAGCCTGGTCAGGCTGGCCGGGTCCGCGGTGTCGACGATCTGGCCGCCGACCAGCGCACCGATGCCCATGCCCAGGTTGACCAGGGTGAACTGGAGCGCGAAGGCGCGGGATCGCTGGGCCTTGCGGGTGCAGCGGACGATCATCGTGGCCAGCGCGGGCTGACAGGTGGTGACACCGGCGCCGAACAGGAACGAGGAGACCAGCAGCGCGGGCGTGCCCGTGGCCTGGCCGAAGGCGAACGCACCGCCGGCGGCCATCGCGGCGCCGGCCAGCAGCACCGGGCGCGGGCCGTACCGGTCGATGCCGCGGCCGGTGAACGGCAGCACGGCGAACGCGGCGAGCGCGAACACGGTGAACACCGCGCCGGCCGCCGCGGAACCGAGGCCGCGCACCTCGTTCACGTACACGAACATGTACGGCAGCGTGAAGCCGCTGCCGAACGCGCTCAGTGCGTTGCCGACCTGGACGCGACGCAGTCGGCCGCCCCACTCCTTCACTGCACACCCCTCAAAGACACCGGAGCCGGGCCTCGACAGCCACGGCTTTACCTCGCAAGATTTCAGACCTAAAGTCTAAGCATGGAAACCTTAACGAGTCAAAGGCTTAACAGGTGCACCATGCGTGGAACAATGACCCCATGAGCGCACGCAGAGCGGAGCCCGCCAGCCCGACCGAACTCGGCATCGCCGAGCAGGTGGCCCTCTACCAGCGGGAGTTCCCCACCGTGGACCCCCAGGTGGAGACCATCGTCTCCACCCTCTCCCGGCTCAACCGCCGGATGAACGTGGCCTACAGCCGCCAGCTGGCCACCCTCGGCATCACCAACGCCGAGTGGGAGGTGCTCAAGGCGCTGGTCTTCGCCGGCAGCCCGTACCGGCTCGGCCCGGGCGAGCTCGCCAAGCGGCTCGGCCTGACCCCGGCCGCGATGACCCACCGGATCGACCGGATGGTCGCCGACGGCCTGGTCACCCGGGACCGCGACGAGGCCAACCGGGTCCGAGTGATCATCGAGCTCACCCCGGTCGGCCGCGACAAGTGGATCGAGCTGATGCGGATGGCCGCGGTCTTCGAGGCCGACGTGCTCCAGGACGTCCCCGCCGAGGCCCGCCCCGAGCTGGCCGCGACGCTCACCCGGATGCTGCGCCGGATCGAGGAGTCCCAGCCGGACGCCCTCGGCCGCACCGACGACCTGACCTGCTGACCGGTCCGTCGGCCACGCATCCCACCTGTCTGCCACGCATCCCACCCGTCGGCAACGAACCCGCTCGCCCGCACCGCGCACAACGGAACGAGGGGCGCAAGGAGAGAGATCTCCCTGCGCCCCTCGTCCGTCGAGAGGTCAGTCAGAAGTCATTCAGCACGGGCCGTTGTCGGTCCAGGTGCCCCACTGGCCGGTCAGGCTCGGGTCCTCACCGGTGGTCCACCACTTGTTGGTGTAGTAGTGGCCCTTCCAGGAGACCTTGGTCGCGGTGGCGTACACGGTGGCCGCGTTCCAGCTCGGGGCGGCCGAGCAGGCGCCGGTGGTCGGCGACTGCGACGGGGAGGCCGAGGTGGAGGGGGACGCCGAGGTCGACGGGGACGCCGAGGCCGACGGGCTGGCCGACTGCGAGGCGGAGGTCGACGGCGACGGGCTGGCCGACTCGGTCGGGGCGGCCGGGCAGTTCGCGGCGGAACCGTTGGTCGCGGTCACCATCTTGTCGAACAGCGCGGTCTGGGTGCCCAGGTCGTACATCGAGAAGGCGAACGAGCCGCCGAGGCCGTTGCAGTGCGCGTAGTCCAGCTTGGCCTGGATCGACTGGGCGTTCTCGCCCGACCAGAAGGTGTTGCCGTCGTAGAAGTACGCGGCCTTCGCGGCGTCGTCCCAGTAGGTGTAGGCCGGGTTGTCGACGAAGCCGTTGAGCTCCTTGTACATCTTGATGCCGTTGACGTTGCCCGAGTAGGAGCCGCCCGGCGCGGGGCCGGTCGCCTTCTGGAACAGGCCGTGGTTGGCGCCGGCGGTGACGCCGGTCCAGCCGCGGTAGTAGAACGGGACGCCGACGTTGATCTTCTTCGCCGGGAAGCCGCCGGGGATGCCGTACTGCGGGTCACCCACGGTGTACGCCTTGATGGCGTTGTCCAGCGAGTACTTCCCGTTGCCGCCCGGGACCGGGTTCATCGGGTCGTTCGGGTTGGTGTAGATCGGGGCCTGGTGGTTGGTCGGGCCCTGGGCCTCCCAACCGCCGTGCATGTCGTACGTCATGATGTCGAGGAAGGTCAGGTACTGACCGATCTTGTCGGTCTCGACGTACTTGATCTTGTCCTGACCGGCGCCGACCGCGGCCGCGAGGCCATAGGTCTTGCCGTCGGTCTTGCCCTGGGCGTCCAGCTGGCTGCGGAACTCGGCGAGCAGCGAGGTGAAGTTCTGCTTGTCGTTCGGCGAGGAGTGGTTGCCGGCGTGGCCGTTGCCGCCCGGGTACTCCCAGTCGATGTCGATGCCGTCGAAGATGCCGGCGCCGGTGCCGGGGCCGCCGTAGCCGCCCTGCGCGGGCAGGTTGCCCTTGATGTACAGGTCCATGCAGGAGGACACGAACTTCTTCCGGGACGCGTCGGTGGCGGCGACGTCGGAGAAGTACTTCGAGTAGGTCCAGCCGCCGATCGACAGCAGCACCTTGAGGTTCGGGTTCTTCGCCTTCAGCTTCTTCAGCTGGTTGAAGTTGCCGACGATCGGCTGGTTCCAAGTGTCGCCCACGCCGTCGACCGAGATGTCGGCGCCGAAGCTCTTCTGGTAGTCGGCGAAGGAGTCGCCCGCGCCGTCACCCGCGTTGGGGTCGTCCTCGTTCTGCGACGCGGCCTTGTTGGCCTCGAAACAGGTGAGGTTGGTGGGGTCGATGTTCCCGAAGTCGTAGATCAGGTAGTCGAGCTTCCCGGCGGCGCCGGTGTCGTTCATGGTCTTCAGGTAGTAGCCGTTGGCGTAGATCGACCACTGGTCGAAATAGGCCACCTTGATGCCACCGCTGGTGGCCGGCGCACCGGTCGAGTTGGTGGGGGCCGCCTGGGCGGTGCCGCCGGTCAGGGCCAGCGTGCCGCCGAGCAGCAGGGAGGCCGCGGTGCCGGCCGCGAGCGCGGCCCAGCCCTTGGGTCGCCGCCGCGTCGGCGACTCGGGGGAAACGGTACGAAGCATGGCTGCGTGACTCCTGGTTGTGGGGGTCCTGACAAACCCGGATACGAACCGTGCGAGGTGGGGCCGCACAGCCAGGGGCATGACAGGGGGAATCGAAGCGTTGGCCTGCAAAAACGCCAGGTACGGGATAAGCCGAACCGGCGCCGGTGGTCTGAACCACCGACGCCGGCCCAGGGGCTCCCTGCACCTGCCAAGTAAAATGGACTAGACCAACTCGACCGTCAAGAGCGGGATCTGACGCTTACGCCCCGCTTAAGGTTCGGTGACCGATCAGTACCGCAGCGCATTCGCCACCACAGGTGTCACGGGAGCGTTCAGCGAACGGTTGCTGTGCGCCGTGGCCTGCGCAGTCGCCCCGGCAGCCACTTCCGGCACCGTCACCACGGTGGCGTCCAGCAGGTTCCCGGAGGCGTCGTCGAAGTTGACTTGAATCGTGTACTTGCCGGGCTGGGAGCCGTGGTTGGTGACCGTCACCGGCACCGAGAGCTTCCCGTCCGACTCGGTGGTCGCCGACCCCAGCGACACGTCGCCCTTCGCGTTCAGCCCGCCCTTGACGCTCGCCAGCGCCGAGGACGCGGCCGCCTGCGCGGACTCGCCGGCCGAGGCAGCCGCCGAACCGATCTTCGCCGTCGCCGACCCCGCGGCCGAGGCCAGCGCCGACTTCCCGCCCTCCAGCGCCGAGGACGCGGCCGGGGTCGGATTGCCGCTCGAGGTGCAGCCCGTCAGCGCCGCCGAACCCAGCAGTACGGCCGCCGCCAAACCGGCGACCGCCCGGATCTGTCGCTCCATCAGTGGTCCTTCCTTTCGTCTCGCGGCGCTCAGGAGAGCCCGGTGCCGTCCTCACCCGTCGCGGCGTCCGCGGCCCGGGCCTCCCGTCGGCGCACCTCCTCCTGCCGGCGCGTCACCACCGCGACGGTGCCCGCCGCGCTCGCCGCGAACGCCAGCACGCTGATCCACGGGCGGCCCAACGCGTGGCCCGAGGCGGCGTCCAACGAGTAGCGGCCCGGGCCGGACACCGCCAGCACCAGGCCGCAGGCGCCCAGCAGCGCCGGGTACTCGTAGCCTCCGCCGTGCGCGAAGAAACCCGCCGGGAAGTGCACCGAGATCGCGCCCGCCATCGTCCCGGCGACCACCGCCCCGGCCGCCGGGGTGGCCAGGCCCGCCGCGAGCAGCGCACCGCCGCCCACCTCGCCCAGCCCGGCCGCCAGCGCACTGCGATCGCCGGGCTCGAAGCCCATCTGCTCCATGGCCTGCGCGGTGCCCTCCAGGCCGCCCCCGCCGAACCAGCCGAACAGCTTCTGCGCGCCGTGCGCGAACAGGACACCGCCGACGACCGTGCGCAGTGCCAACAGACCGAGATCCTTGCGGTGCAGACTGGTCATGGTGTTGTCCCTGGGTGTGGAAGTGAAGACCGTAGGGCCCATCCCAGCGTGTGCACCGCCCTCGTTCGACCCGGCGAACCCATCCGGGCGACCCGACCCACCCCGCAGGGAGACTCCCGATGCCCACCGCACCGCAGCCGCCCGAGTACGTCCTGCACGGCGCCCGGGTCACCGGCGAACCCGGGTTCTGGGCCGAACTCGGCCACGCCGTGCACGCCCCCGACGGCTACTACGGCAAGAACCTCGACGCCCTCGCCGACATGCTGCGCGGCGGCTTCACCCCCGAGCCGCCGTTCGTGCTGATCTGGCGCGACGCGCTGCGCTCCGCCCAGGTGCTCACCCGCCGGGTGATCGGCCCCGACGAGGAGGAACGTTCCTACTTCGACGCCGTCCTCGACGTGCTGCGCCAGGGTGGCGTCACCGTTCGGCTGCGCTGACGACCCATCATGGGCGCATGTCGGCGATCAACCTGAGCACCGTCTTCGTCACCTTCTTCGCCGTGGTCGGCCCGCCCAAGGTCCTGCTGGCCTTCGCCCAGCTCAGCCAGACCCGCACCCCCGCCGAGCTGCGCCGGCTCACCCTGGTGTCCTCGCTGGTCGCGGCACTGGTCGGCCTGGTGCTGGCGTACAGCGCGGACGTCATGGCGGCGCTGTTCCACATCTCCGACCAGTCGCTGCAGATCGCCGGCGGGGTGATCTTCTTCATCTACGCCGTGGCGCTGGTGCTCGGCGTGCACCTCGGCGGCGGCCGCAGCGAGGGCCACCTCGCCAATCCCGTCGCCGACGGCATCCGCGAGCTGCTGCTGCCGTACGTGGCCAGCCCGTTGGCGATCACCGCGCTGCTGGTCGAGTCGCTCACCCGGGACACCTTCGAGTGGCACTCCACGGTCGCCGCCATGTACGTCGCGGTGATCGCCCTGGACTGCCTGTCCGTGCTGCTGCTCGCCCCGCTGCTGCGGGCCAGCCGGCGCACCTCGCTGGAGGTGCTGTCCCGGCTGCTCGGACTGCTCCTGGCCGCCGTCGGCGTGGAGATGTTCCTGTACGGGCTGGAGAGCCTCGGCGTGCACCTCGCCCCGTCCGCGAACGGCCACTGAACGGCCGGACTCAGGACGCCGGGATCGCCCGCCACGGGACCGGGCTGGAGAGGATCATCGAGCTGGTCGGCTGCCCGTAGCCGCCCAGCCGGTCGGTCAGCCGCTCGAAGGCCGGCATGTCAGGGACGCCGACCAGCAGGACGCAGCACGCGCCGCCGGTCACCCGGTGCAGCTGGAACACCTCCGGCCAGTGCGCGACCTCCGGGTCGCGCAGCACGCAGCGCGGGCCGTAGCACTGCACCGTCACCAGGGCCATCACCGCCGCCCCGGCCTTCGCCGGGTCCAGGTGCGCGTGGTAGCCGGTGATCACGCCGTCCGACTCCAGCCGGCGCACCCGCTCGGCCACCGCCGGCGGCGACAGGTTCACCCGGCGGGACAGCTCGTTGTACGACAGCCGCGCGTCGGCCTGGAGTTCGGCCAGCAGCAGCCGGTCCACCGCGTCCATCGTCGACTCCTTTGCGTTCATCAGGCGATCGGGGCGAAGTGCCTTTCGAACGACAGGGCATTGCCGCCGATCGGGCTACGACGCCCATTCAAGAGCAGGCCGCCGCGCCGCACAATGGTGGCGCCCCGCCACACCCCGGAGCGGGCGGAACCAGGAGGTACCGGCCATGACCGGGAAAACCCACCAGCCGCACCTGCGGTTCGGCAGCGATCAGGCGCCCGACGCGAGCACCCCGTACGCCCAGTACGTGCACCTGGCCGAGCTGCACTCGCTCCAGCAGCCGGTCTCCGCCGAGCCCGCCGAGTACACGTTCATCGTCGCCACCCAGGTGATGGAGCTGCTGTTCGACCTGCTGCACCGCGAGTGGACCGCCGCCCGCGCCGCGCTCCGCGAGGACGACCTGACCGCCGCGGGCGACGCGCTGCGCCGCGGGCAGCACACCCAGGACGTGCTGGTCTCCTCCTGGGACCTGCTGGCCGCCATGACGCCCGGCGAGTTCAACGCGTTCCGACCGGTGCTCGGCGAGGCGTCCGGCTTCCAGTCCTCGACGTTCCTGCTGCTGGAGTTCCTGCTCGGCCACAAGAGCGAACGCATGCTGACCATGTACCAGGACTCCCCCGCCGAGTACGACGAGCTGTTCGCCGAGCTGCGCACGCCCAGCCTGTACGACGAGGCGCTGGCCGTCCTCGCCCGGCGCGGCCTGGAGATACCCGCGGCTCCCGCCGGCTCCCGCCGCGAGCACGACGACGCCGTCGAGGCCGCCTGGCGGGCCGTGTACAGCGACCCGGAGCTGGCCGACCTGGCCCGCCTCGGCGAGGCGCTGCTCGACACCGCCGAGCGGGTCACCCGCTGGCGGCAGCGCCACTACTCGGCCGTCAAGCGCACCATGGGCGGCAAGCCCGGCACCGGCGGCTCCTCCGGCCTGAGCTGGCTCAAGCACTCCGCCGACCAGGACGTCTTCCCCGAACTGTGGTCAGTCAGGAACGAACTGTGACAACGACTCGCACCGTGCCCCCCACCCGCGACGAGTGCGCCGCGCGGGACGCCGCCGACCCGCTGCACCCGCTGCGCGAGCAGTTCGCGCTGCCCGAGGGCGTGCTGTACCTGGACGGGAACTCGCTCGGCGCGCTGCCCCGGCGCACGCCCGGCCACCTGGCGAAGGTGGTGGCCGAGGAGTGGGGCACCGGCCTGATCCGGTCCTGGAACGACGCCGGCTGGTTCCACCAGCCCGGCCGGCTCGGCGACCGGCTCGGCGCGCACCTGCTGGGCGCGGCCGCCGGACAGGTGGTGGTCTGCGACTCCACCTCCGTCAACCTGTTCAAGGTGCTCGGCGCGGCGCTGCGGCTGCGGCCCGGGCGGCACGTGCTGGTCGCGGAGCGGGACGCGTTCCCCACCGACCTGTACATCGCGGACGGGCTGGCCGGCCTGCACCCGGGCGCCCGCCCGGTGCTGGTGGACTCGGCGGCGCGGCTGGACGACGTACTCGACGCGGACACCGCGGTGGTGCTGCTGTCGCACGTGGACTACCGCACCGGCGAGCTGCTCGACATGGCCGCCGTCACCGAACGCATCCACCGCGCCGGGGCACTCGCCGTCTGGGACCTGTGCCACACCGCCGGCGCGCTGCCGATCGAACTGGACGCGGCGGGCGTGGACTTCGCGGTCGGCTGCGGCTACAAGTACCTGAACGGCGGGCCGGGCGCGCCCGCGTTCCTGTACGCCGCCGAGCGCCACCACCCGGACGCCCGGCAGCCGTTGACCGGCTGGTTCGGCCACGCCCGGCAGTTCGACTTCGAACCGGGCTACCGGCCCGCCGAGGGCGTCACCCGCTTCCTCACCGGGACGCCGCCGGTGCTCGGGCTGGCCGCGCTGGAGTCCTCGCTCGACGTGTGGGAGCTGGCCGATCCGGCCGCGGTCCGCGCCAAGAGCCTCGAACTCTCCGATCTCTTCCTGGAGTTGACGGCCGATCTGGACGTGGCGTCGGCGACGCCCGAACAGCACGCGCGGCGCGGCAGCCAGGTGGCGCTGCGGCACCCGGAGGGCTACCGGATCGTCCAGGCGCTGATCGCCCGCGGCGTGATCGGCGACTTCCGCGCGCCGGACCTGATGCGCTTCGGCTTCACCCCGCTGTACCTGTCCCGGGCGGAGGTGCACGACGCGGCGACGGCGCTGCGCGAGGTGCTGGCCTCCGGAGAGTGGCGCGAGGACCGGTTCGGCCGCCGCGGCGACGTCACCTGACACACCGAACGGCCGGTCCTCCCAAGGGAGTTCCGGCCGTTCGACTCAGCGGCTGCGCGCCGTCAGTGGTGGCGTGCCGTCAGTGGCGTGCCGTCAGTGGCGGCGGCGGCTGCGGCGCGCCAGCACCACGCCGACCGCACCGAGGCCCAGCAGCACCGCGGCGGCGCCGGCCACCGGGGCGACCAGGCCGCTGCCGGTCTCGGCCAGCGGGCCGGTGGGCTTGTGGCGGCTCGGCTCGGGCGCGGGGCGCTCGCCGTGCGTGGGCTCCTCCGTCGGCTCGGGGGTCTCGGTCTCGGACGGCGACGGGCCGGGGCTCTCCGACTGGCTCGGCGAGGGCGACGGCGACGGGCTCTCGCTCGGCGACGGGGACGGCGAGGGCGACGGCGACGGGCTCTGCCCGCAGGTCGGCAGGTCGCCGTTGAACGGGTAGGCGTGGATCTCCGTCCCGGCGGTGCCGGTCTGCACCAGGTTGCCGGCCACGTAGACGCGGCCGTTGGCGCCGGGGGTGGACACCGTGAGGGTGCCGGCCGAGTTGCCCGCCATGATCGAGCCCTGGAACTGGGCGCCGCCGGAGATCGTCGCCGAGGTCGACGCCGGGAAGTTCCACATCAACAGCGGCTGCATGTCGGTGAGTTGGTCGCCGGGGAAGCCGCTGCCGGTGTTGGTTCGGATCAGCACCGGGTCCGGTCCGACCATGTTGACGATCACCGTGGCGCCGGCCGGGATCCCGGCGAACACGATGTCGGCGGCGGCACTGTCGCTGCCGATGTTCCGGTCGACGTTGAAGATCTGACGCATGCTGTGGCCGTCGCCGGTGAAGGTGTACAGGTTGCCTTCGACGCTCAGCGTGCCGGTGGCGGTCTGCTCGGCCATGCAGGTCGAGTCGCCCTTGATGACGGTGCCGAGGCCGAGGTACGGCTCGATCGCCTCCGGGTCATGGCGGGCCGCGCCGGGGCCGGAGAACTCCAGGGTGCCGCTCTGGGTGGTGCCGTAGGCCAGGTTGCCCCAGCGGGCCGGGTCGCCGCCGCCGATCTGCACCCGGTTGTTGGTGACGACGTCGACGGCGCCGCCGACCGTGACATGGTCGGTGCCGGGCGGCGGCGCGACCTGGGAGCCGACGCCGACCACACCCATGTTGAAGAGGCCGCCGCCGTCCTTGTTCACGGTGAGGTCCTTGACCGTGACGACCTTCCCCTCGACCTCGGCGGCCCGGCCCTCCACCGTGTAACTTCCGCCGACGAAGACGTTGATCGTGTTGTCGGTGCCGGCGGCAGGGCCGTTGTGCGGCGGGATCGGGAACGGGTTCGGACAGTCCCCGACGCACGGCCCCAATGGCGGGGCGAGCTGGTCGGCCTGACCGATCGAAGCGACGGTGACCAGAGGGGCGGCGACGAGCGCCGCCACTGCCGCGTACCGGACCATCCGGCTCCTGGGACGAGCGCCGTGTCGCACGGGTACCCCTTTCGTTGACGGTGGGTCGACGGACAGCCGACCCCCGCCAGAAAAGGGGCACACAAGAGCGATAATCAGCCTCCCCTCGACCGACTCGCAGAAGAATCACTCGAACGGACTAAGTTGCCGGTGCACAGGTGACGGCGCCCGCCCACCCAAGGAGACCCGTGTCGAACCACCCGCTCGCCCTGCTCGCCACCACCGCCGAGGTCCTCGCCCGGCCCGACGCCGACGAGCGGCTGCTCACCGACGTCGAACGCGAACGCGCCGACCGCTTCCGCCGCCCCGCCGACCGCGACGACTACGTCGCCGCCCACCTGCTGGTCCGGTACTGTGCCGCCGCACATCTCGGCATCGACCCCGCCGACGTCGCCTTCGGCCAGCAGTGCCCCGGCTGCGGGCGCACCGGGCACGGCCGGCCGCTGCTCACCGACCGCCCGGGCGTCCACCTGAGCCTCTCCCACACCGGCGGGAACATCGCCGCCGCGGCCGGCCCCGTCCCGATCGGCGTGGACGTCGAGCACCTCGGCCCGCGCAACAACGACCCGGCGACGCTCGGCCACGTGCTCAGCCCCGCCGAGGCCGAACTCGTCCGCCGACACCCCGACCCCACCCGGGCGTTCCTGCGCCAGTGGGTGCGCAAGGAGGCGCTGATCAAGCTCGGCCGGGCCACCCTCGACCGGCTGCCCGAGATCGACCTCTCCGCGCTCCCCCTCGACCCGCCCGCCCAGCACCGGCACGAGGACCTGCACTACCTCGAACTCACCACCGAGCACGTGCTGTTCACCGCGGCGGCCACCCTCCCGACGACCCTGGGCGAGCTGTGAGGACGTAACGACCGCATCCGGCCGGGCGTCAGCGCCACCGCCGTCGCTCTCGCCCCCACTGGTCCAACGCCCGGACCGCGCCCGGGAGTTCGTCCCGTCGCTCACACCGTCCGCAGCACGTCCAGGAGTTCGGCGTGCACACCGGGCGCGGCGGCGACGAAGGACGGCGCGGCCGGCGTCCACGGTCGGCCCTCGGCGTCGGTGACGGCGGCCCCGGCCTCGGCGGCGAGGAGCGCGCCCGGGAGCAGGTTGGCGGGGTCGGGGCCGTACTGCCAGAAGAGGGCGAGGTGGCCGGAGGCGACCTGGGCGATCTGGAGGGAGGTCGGGCCGAGGTTGCGGACCGCGAGGACGTGCGGCAGGACGGCGGTCAGCGAGGCGCCGGCCGCGTGCAGGGCGCGCGGGTCGCGGGCGATCAGCGGGGGTTGGGAGGTGGCCGCGACGGCGGCGGCCAGCGTGCGGGGGCGGGGTGCGCAGCGGCGGCCGTTCAGTCGGGTGCCGCCGCCGGCGGTCGCCGTGTGGGTGGTGCCGGCGAGCGGCGCGTGCACCACGGCCAGCACGGGCTGCCCGTCGCGCAGCAGCGTCGCGGTGAGCGCCCACTGCGGCAACGCGCTCAGGTACTGCACGGCGCCGTCGGTGGCGTCGCACAGCCACCACTCGCCGTCGCGCGGCACGTCCTGCGCCCATTCGTCGTCCAGCCAACCGGCCCCGGGGCGCAGTGCGGTGAGCCGTTCGCGCAGCAGCTCGCCGGCGGGCCGGTCGATCGCCTCGAACGCGGCGTGGGCCTGCTCGGGGGTGGCGGCGTCGACGGGTTCGGCCGGCTGCCGGGCCGCCAGCCGTGCGCCGACCTCGCGCAGGGCGGCCTCGGTGCCGGTCAGGATGTCGTCCACGGGATTCTCCTTCGCTGCGGTGGGCTCCAGGAGTACCGTCGGGCCGACGCTTCAGGACGTCTCGGGCACAGGTTTCGACGGGAATCGGACAGCATGGACACGGACACGGCGGATCCCGCCACGCTGCTGGACCCGCTCGACCGGCAGCTGGTGCACGCGCTGCAGGTGGACGGGCGGGCCGAGAGCGGCCGCATCGCGCAGGTGCTGGGGGTGTCGGCGCGCACCGTGACCAGGCGGCTGGGCCGGCTGCTGGGCTCCGGCACCGTCCGGGTGGTGCGGATGCCGGACACCCGGGCGGCGGCCCTCGACGCGCTGCTGCTGCGGGTGCGGGTGCTGCGCGGCCGGGTGGACGCGATCGCGCTGGCGCTGGCCGCCCGGGAGGACGTCCCGTTCGTGGACGTGATGCTGGGCGGGCAGGAGGTGTCGGCGGTGGTGCTCGGCGGCGCGGCCGCCCGGGACCGGCTGCTGTACGGACAACTCCCGGCCACCGACGCGGTGGTGGAGTCGACCGCGCACGCGGTGCTGCACCTGTTCGCGGACGCCTCGGCGTGGCGCTGCGGCGCGCTGACGGCCGAGCAGGAGGCGCTGCTGGCCCCGCCGCCGCCCGCCGGTGCGCCGCCGGAGCCGGACGGGCTCGACCACCGGCTGCTCGACCTGCTGGCGGTGGACGCCCGCCGCTCGCACGCGGCGCTGGCCGCCGCCTCGGGCGCGCCGGAGTCGACCGTCCGGCGGCGGCTGCACCGGCTCGCGGAGGGCGGCCTGCTGCGCACCCACGTGAGCGTGGACCCGCGGCTGCTGGGCGCCGCCGTGGACGCCAACCTGTGGCTGGAGCTGCCGCCGGGGCGGCTGGCGGCGGCCGGTGAGGCGCTGGCCCGGCACCCGCAGGTGCACGGGGTGCTGGCCACCGGCGGGCCGACCAACCTGATGGCCGCGGTGTTCTGCCCGGACCACGCCGCGCTGTACCGCTTCCACACCGAGGTGCTGGGCCCGCTGGGGGTGCGGCGCGCCGAGACGGCGATCGTGGCGCGGGCCGTCAAACGGGCCGGGGTGCGGCTTCGGCAGTTTCCCGGCTGAATGTCGGCGAACCGGCTCCGCTGTCGGTGCGGCGGAGCAGACTGGAGGCATGTGCCGAAGCATCAAGACTCTCCGTCCCCCGATGACGACCGACGCCACTCCCGAGGACGTGCACGCGGCGGCGCTCCAGTACGTCCGGAAGATCTCCGGGTTCCGTGCTCCCGCCGCGCACAACCGGGAGGCGTTCGACGCGGCGGTCGCGGCCGTCGCGGCCGCCACCGCCGAGCTGCTGGCCGGCCTGGAGGTGCGGGGCGTCACGCCCCGTTCGTCGACCCCGGTCGGATGACCATCAGCACCAGCACGACCACCCACAGCAGGTTGAACAGGCCCGCGGTCATCGGCAGCATCTTCAGCATGCCGGTGGCCCGGGCGGTCTCCGCCTCCTGGTTCTCGGTCGCGTCGATCGCGTCCACGGTGGCCTGCTGATTGGGCAGGACGAACAGCATCAGCACGGCCGCGGCGATGCCCGTCAGCACCATCGAGGCGATCAGCCAGGCGTTGCCCAGCACGTGCATCGCCTGCGCGGTGCCGATGCCCAGCACGGGCACGGCGATCCCGATCAGCGCGTAGATGTTGCAGATCCGGTGCAGCAGCCGCACCGAGGCCTGCGCGGTCGCCTGCTCCGGCCCGGCCGCCAGCGCGGCCTTCGCCTTCCGCGGGAACATGCTCACCGCCACCGCGACCGGACCGACGGCCAGCACGGCGACCACCAGATGCAGACTCAGCAGGAACTTCGCCATCGCCGCCGCAACCCTTCGAAAACCACCGGAAAAGAAATCGTCCGCCACGCTAGCAGCGCTTATCCGGCGCCCCGGCCCCGCGTGCGCGGCCGGGCCCGGCGGACGCCCAACCCCCGCACGGGCCGGCCGAGTTGAGGCCCGGCCCCGCAGGGTGGCGGTGCCGGGTCAGGGCAGGTCGGGGATGCGGGCGAGGATCGCCGTCGTGTCGAGGCCGGTGGGCATCGTGCCGTAGGCCAGGCCGGATCGGCCGCCGAGGCGGGTCGTGGTGAAGGCCTCGGCGACGGCCGGGTCGCCGTGGCGCAGCAGCAGGGACGCCTGGAGCGTGAGGGCGAGGCGCTCGACCAGCCGGCGGGTGCGGTACTCGAGGTGCTCGGGGTCGGCGAGGTCCTTGCGGAGGTCGGCGACGGCGGTGTCGAAGTGCCGGTCGAGTCCGCTCGCGGCGTCGAGCTCGGCGAACACGGCCGCGACGCTCTCGGGCTGCCGGGCCATCGCGCGCAGCGCGTCGAGGGCGGCGACGTTGCCGGAGCCCTCCCAGATGGAGACCAGCGGCGCCTCGCGGTAGAGCCGCGGCATGCCGGACTCCTCGACGTAGCCGTTGCCGCCCAGGCACTCCAGCGCCTCGGCCGCGTGGCCCGGGCCGCGCTTGCACACCCAGTACTTGGCGACGGCCAGGCCCAGGCGGCGGAAGCGGGCCTCCTGCTCGTCACCGGCCAGCGCCTTGTCGGTGGACTCGGCGAGCCGCATGGCGATCGCGGTGGCGGCCTCCGACTCGACTACCAGGTCGGCCAGCACGTTGCGCATCAGCGGCTGCTCGACCAGCGTCCTGCCGAACGCCTGCCGGTGGCCGGCGTGGTGCAGGGCCCGCAGCGCGCCGTAGCGCATCGCGGAGGCACCGCCGATGGTGCAGTCCAGGCGGGTCATGTTGACCATCTCGATGATGGTCCGCACCCCGCGGCCCTCCTCGCCGACCAGCCAGCCCACCGCGTCCTCGTACTCGATCTCGGACGAGGCGTTCGACTTGTTGCCGAGCTTGTCCTTGAGCCGCTGCAACCGCAGCGCGTTGCGGCTGCCGTCGGGCAGGACGCGCGGCAGCACGAAGCAGGACAGGCCGCCGGGGGCCTGGGCGAGCGTCAGGAACAGGTCCGACATCGGCGCGGAGGTGAACCACTTGTGGCCGGTCAGCCGGTACGTGCCGTCGCCGGCGGGCACCGCACGGGTGGTGTTGGTGCGGACGTCGGAGCCGCCCTGCTTCTCGGTCATCGACATGCCGGCGATCAGCCCGCGCTTGCCGTGCGGTTCGCGCAGTCCGAAGTCGTACTCCCGGGCGGCGAGCAACGGCTCGTAGGCGGCGGCGAGTTCGGGGCTGGTGCGGAGGGCCGGCACGGAGGCGTACGTCATCGAGATCGGACAGGTGTGCCCGGCCTCGACCTGCCCCCACACGTAGAACTTGGCCGCACGGGCGGTGTGCGCGCCCGGACGGTCGTCCCGCCACGGTGCGGCGTGCAGGCCGTGCTCGACCGCGGTGCGCATCAACTCGTGCCAGTACGGGTGGAATTCGACCTCGTCGATGCGGTGCCCGTAGCGGTCGTGGGTGCGCAGCACCGGCGGGTTGTCGTTGGCGAGCCGGGCCCAGTCCGCGGCCTGCTCGGTGCCGGCCAGCCGCCCGAGCGCGTGCAGTTCCTCGGCGGCCCAGCCCGCGCCGGCCCGCTCCAGGGCGGCCAGCAGCGTGGGGTCCTCGGCGACGTCGTGGCCGAACGGGTCGGGCACCTGGTTGGTGACCTCGTGCGTGCTTGCCATCAGTGCCCTCCCAGGGCGCGCAGGGTGAAGGTGACGAGCTCGGGCAGGACGGCCTCCGACGGCCGGCCGTCCGTGAGCGGGCCGACCAGCGCCTCACCGACCGCTCCGACGATCCCGGCGGCGGTCGACTCGGCTCGCTGCGCGGGGAGTCGACCGGAGGCGACGGCCTCGTCGATCCGGGCCGCGATCAGGTCGCGGAACGCCCGCCGGAACACCAGCCGCTCCGCCTCGACCACCCGGTCCGCGGGCTCGGCGAGCAGCGCGTACGCCAGCCGGGGCGACTTCAGCGCCCGCGCGGCGAAGGTCTCCACCACGGCCGCCACCCCGTCCACCGGATCGGCGGCCCGCCCGGCAGCCTCGGTGACGGCGTCGATCTCCCGCCCGCAGACCGTCCGGAACAGCGTCACCGCGAGATCGGCCTTGCTGTCGAAGTGCTGGTACATGCTCCCGGTGGCGATCCCCGCCCGGTCGGCGACCGCCGCCATCGAACACCCGCCGTACCCCCGCTCCGCGAGCAGAGCGACGGCGGCCCGCAGGACGGCCTCCCGCTGACCGTCGAGGCGGGCCTGGACGGCGGCAGTGCGTCGATAGGCCATACCAAGAATTGAAGCACCGATTCACTGCTTCAGAAAGAGGCCGCGCCCGGGGACCCTGGAGCCCTGCTCCTGCCGTCTACCGGCCCACCGCCCGCAGCGCGAACGGCAGCAGTCGGTCGGCGACGGACTCCGCCGTCGCCGCATCCACCTGGTCCGGGCGCGGCATGAGCAGGAAGCGGCTCATCAGCGGGCCCACCACCACCGCTCCGACCAGATCCGGGTCCGGAACGGAGGCGATCTCACCGCGCTCGGCCGCGCGCCGGACCACCTCCACGACCCGGCGGTGCACCGGCTCCAGGAAGGCCGTGGTGAGCGCGTCCGCCAGGGCGGCGTTCTGCGCCGCCTCGCCGACCAGCGCCTGCATCAGCCGGCCCGCCTCGCCGGTGAGCGCGGCGGCCTTGTCGCGCAGCAGGACGCGCAGGTCGCCCTCCAGGGAGCCGGTGTCCGGGTGGGCGTGGATGTCCTCGACGTGGGTGGCGGCCGCGGCGATCACCAGCTCGTCCTTGGAGGACCACCGCCGGTAGAGGGTGGCGGTGGAGACGCCCGCGCGGGCCGCCACCGCGGCGGTGGTCAGCGCGCCGTAGCCGCCCTCGGCGAGGACGGCCAGGGTGGCGTCCAGGATGGCCCGGTCGCGTGCGGCGTCGCGGGGGCGGCCCCGGCGCGGCGCGTTCCCGGGCGCGGGCTGCGGGGGTGCGGTGCGGGTCATGGCACCCAGACTACGGGGAACCGCCAAAACGAAACGAAATCACTTCGTTTCGTTTATCCTCGACGCCATGAACGCTTCCTCCGGCGTTTCCACGCCCACCGCCGCGCCCACCGCCCCGACCACCTCCCCCGACCCCGCCGCGACCGACCCCGCCGCGACCGACCCCGCCGCGACCGTCGCCCGCCTGAACGCCGCCTTCGCCACCGGCCGGACACGGCCGCTCGCCTGGCGCAAGGCCCAACTCCGCGCCCTGCGGAGCCTGCTGGTGGAACAGGAGGAGGTCTTCGCGGCCGCCCTGAAGGCCGATCTCGGCAAGAGCCCGACCGAGGCGTACCTCACCGAGATCGGGTTCACCGTCAACGAGATCGATCACACCCTGCGCCACCTCGCCCGCTGGCTGCGCCCGCGCCGCGTCCCGGTGCCGCTGGCCCTCGCGCCGGCCCGGGCCCGCACGGTGCGCGAGCCGCTGGGGACGGTGCTGGTGATCAGCCCGTGGAACTACCCGCTGCAGCTGGCGCTGGCGCCGCTCGTCGGTGCGCTCGCCGCCGGCAACTGCGCGGTGGTCAAGCCCAGCGAACTCGCCCCGGCGACCTCCGCCGCGCTCGCCCACTGGCTGCCGCGCGTCCTGGACCCGCAGGCCGTGGCCGTGGTCGAGGGCGGCGTGCCGGAGACCACCGCCCTGCTGGAGCAGCGCTTCGACCACGTCTTCTACACCGGCAACGGCACCGTCGGCCGGATCGTGATGACCGCCGCCGCCCGCCATCTCACGCCCGTCACACTGGAGTTGGGCGGCAAGAGCCCGGCGGTGGTCGAGCCCGGCGCGGACCTCGCCGCGGCGGCCCGCCGGATCGCCTGGGGCAAGTTCATGAACGTGGGCCAGACCTGCGTCGCCCCCGACTACGTCCTCGCGATCGGCGACGCCGGGCCCGCACTGGAGGCCGAACTCGCCACCGCCGTACGGGAGATGTACGGAGACGACCCGGCCGCGAGCGAGGACTACGGGCGGATCGTCAACGAGCGCCACTTCGACCGGCTGACGGCCCTGCTGGCCGACGGCCGGACGGTCACCGGCGGCGGGCACGACCGTGCCACCCGCTACCTCGCCCCGACGGTGCTGGCCGACGTCGACCCCGAGTCGCCCGTGATGCGCGAGGAGATCTTCGGCCCGGTGCTGCCGATCGTCCGCGTCCCCGACCTGGACGCCGCGATCGCGTTCATCACCGCCCGGGACAAGCCGCTGGCGCTGTACGCCTTCACCGCCTCCGCGCAGACCCGGCGCCGGCTGACCGCCGAGACCTCCTCGGGCGCACTGGCCTTCGGCATCCCGAACGCCCATCTCTCCGTCCCCGGGCTGCCGTTCGGCGGGGTCGGCGAGAGCGGCCAGGGCGGCTACCACGGCCGACTCTCGGTGGAGACGTTCAGCCACACCAAGGCGGTGCTGTCCAAGCCGCTGGCGCTGGACACCCTGCGGCTCGCCTATCCGCCGTTCACGGCCGCCCGCACCCGGCTGCTGCGGCGCTTCATGTAGCGCGACCGGTGCCCGGAACGCGCGCAGCCACCCGCGGAGGGGTCGCGGGTGGCTGCGCGCGAGGGGCTCGGCTACGGGCGGGGCAGCACGCAGCCGGCCCGGGTCAGGTCGAGCACGTTGCCCGGGGCGAAGCAGTTCGGGATGGTGTAGGTCTCCTGGGCGTAGCCGATGTTGGGGCGGATGGTCACCACGCCGTTCTGGTCGACCTCGCACGGGTTGTTCAACGTACAGGTCTGGCCGTCCTCGTTCATGGTGTTGTTCACGGCGACGACCTGGCCGCTGTTGACGTCGACCACCGGGGAGCCGGAGGTGCCGCCGATGATGTTGCAGCCGGAGGTGTAGCGGACCGAGTCCTTGAAGGTCCAGCTGCTCTCCTTGAGCCGGTAGGCGAAGCCGTCCACGTTGCAGGAGTAGATGGTCTTCCAGTAGCCGGACGGCACCTTGATCGCGCTGCCGGCCACCGGGTGGGTGGTGGCCATGGTCAGCGGGGAGATCCCGTAGGTGTTCTTGATGCTCGCGTAGGTGCTGGTCAGCCGGTAGATGGTGACGTCGGTGTCAGTCATCGTCGAGTAGACGACCCGGTTGGCGCGCACCGTGCCGAGGCTGCTGCCGCCGGCGCTGAGCAGCGTGAAGCTGCGGGTGGACGCCTTGTCGGTGATCACCTGGCCGGCGGCCGGCATGCCGGATTCCAGGCAGTGGCCGTTGGTGAGGATCAGTCCGGGGTCGGTGTCCACGGAGCCTGGCATCCGGATCAGCGAGCCGGAGCAGTTGCTGAGCGCGACCGTGCCGGCGAAGTTCACGGTGACGGCGGACGCGGGGGTGGCGGTGACCAGGGCGGTACCGGCGAGCAGGACGGTACCGAGCGCGCCGATGAGCGGCTTCTTCATGAGGGTGCCTCTCAGGGATGTGGGGTCCCACTGGGGTCCCCCTAAATTGGCGCGCCCATGACATGTTGTCAAGAGTCACCGCACCGCCAATCCGCCCTCAATTCCCTTGCCGGCGAAGGCTTCCCGGCGCGATCGGACGCAACCGGGTCCGCACCGCCTCGCCACCCTCTTCCGCTCCGGGCCGGCGCACCCCTGTCCGTTTTTCACCACACACTGTCGGGCGCGCACCTCGCCGACCGGTGACGGCCCGCCGTACGGTCGGAACCGCAGACGGAAAACGGCAACGAGGAGACACCCCCATGAGCACCATCACCCTGTACGGCGCCACCGGCACCATCGGCTCCCGCGTCCTGGCCGAGGCCCTGCGCCGCGGCCACACCGTCACCGCCGTGGTCCGCGACCCGGCCAAGCTGACGGTCGTCCACCCGGCGCTGACGGTGGCGGTCGGGAACGTGCTGGACCCGGCGTCCGTGGCCGAGCACGCCAAGGGCGCGGACGTGGTGGTCAGCGCGGTCGGCGGCGGCGACGGGCCGGGCCACCAGGCGCTGATCGCGCCGTCCTTCGAGTCGCTGGTGGCGGGCCTGCGCACGCTGGGCGCGGACGCGCCGCGGCTGATCACGGTGGGCGGCGCGGGCTCGCTGCGCACCCCCGACGGCAAGCAGGTCTGGGACGCCGAGGGCCTGCCGGAGTTCCTGCTGCAGATCATGCACGCGCACGGCGACGCGCTGGACTTCCTGCGCACCGTCACCGACCTGCGATGGACCAACCTCTCCCCGGCGGGCACCATCGCCCCGGGCGAGCGCACCGGCGCCTACCGCGAGAGCCTGGAAGACCTGCTGATCGGCGCCGACGGCCAGAGCCGGATCTCCACCGAGGACTACGCCGTGGCCCTGCTGGACGAGATCGAGCAGCCCAAGCACCTCGGCGAGCGCTTCACCGTCGCCTACTGACGGCCACGGAGAGCGCCGTCAGGGGCGCGGGGAACTGCGCGAAGCGGAAGGTACCCAACCGCAAGATCGCGGCGCAGGACAATGACCTGCACGTGATCGCGACCTTGCGGACGGGCCTTGCGCTTGTCGCGCAGCTCCCCGCGCCCCTGGTGGTGTTCCCCTGCTCAGTCGGGGATGACCAGCGCCGGAGTCTCCCGCGTCAGCACCTCGCCGCGGAAGAACGCGGGGCTGCGGCGGGTCATCACGGCCATCACGACCAGGCCGAGCGCCAGCAGGCCCGCGCCGACCACGAACACGCTGCCGATGCCGAACACCGAGCTGCCGCTGCCGTAGGACGGGTCGATCATGTCGACCATCGACTTGCCGAAGATCGCGGCCAGGGTGAGGCCGCCGATCAGCGGGAAGATCACCTTGAGCACGGCGTCGCGGACCGAGTTTCGGAAGTCGCCGCGGAAGTACCAGGCGCAGGCGAAGGCCGTCAGCGAGTAGTAGAAGCAGATCATCAGCGTCAGCGCCGCGATGGTGTCGGCCAGCACGTGCGAGCTGACCATGGTCATCACGGTGTAGAACACGCCGGTACCGACACCGGCCGTGATGATCGCCCGGCCCGGGGTCTTGTAGCGCTCGTTGACCTCGGTGAAGGAGCTCGGCAGCGCCTCGTACACGCTCATCGCCAGCACGGTGCGGCTGACCGGGATGAAGGTGGTCTGCAGGCTCGCGGACGCGGAGGCCAGCACGGCGACGAACAGCAGCACGCCGAGGACCGGGCCCATCACCGGGCCGGCCAGCACGGCCAGCACGTTGGACGAGGTCGCGGGGTTGCCGAGGCCGGTGCCGGTGGTGCCGACGCCCGCGTACATCTGCACCGCGACGGCGGTGAACAGGTAGGAGCCGACCAGCACCACCATGGCGAGCATCGCGGCCCGGCCGGGGGTCTTGTCGCTGCCGCCGGTCTCCTCGTTGGCGCTCAGACAGGCGTCCCAGCCCCAGTACATGAACAGCGACAGCGACAGGCCGGCCACGAACGCAGTGAAGGAGCTGGCCGCGAACGGGTTGAGCCAGCTCCAGGAGAAGTGCAGCGATCCGGTGTCGCCGTGGCCGAGCGCCTTGGTGATCGCCATGACGCCGAACAGGCCGAGGACCGCGAGTTGAAGACCCACCAGCGCGTATTGGACGCCCTTGGTGGCGGTCATGCCGCGGTAGCTGATCATGGTCGCGATCGCGATCAGCGCCAGGCAGGTGACCACGTGCACCAGCTTGTTGTCGTTGAGCGCGGCGATCGAATCGCTGCGGGTGACCTCGCCGAGCAGCAGGTACAGGTACTCGGTGGCGACGCCCGCGAGGTTGGACAGCACGATGATCGTCGCGATCACCAGGCCCCAGCCGCACATCCAGCCGATCTTCGGGCCGAACGCCTTCACCGTCCAGGTGAAGGAGGTGCCGCTGTCGGGGATCGCCTTGTTCAGCTCCCGATAGGCGAAGGCCACCAGCATCATCGGCAGGAAGCCCGCCAGGAAGAGGGCGGGCATCTGCAGGCCGACGGCGGCCACGGTGGTGCCGAGCGTCGTCGTGAGGCAGTACACCGGGGCGACCGTGGACACGCCGATCACGGCGTTGCCCAGCAGGCCCACCGAGTTGCTGTTGAGGCCCTTTGAGCGGACGCCGCCAGGGGCGTCCGAGCCGGTGGCGACGTCGGCGCCGGCTCCCGGGCGATTGTCGAGCTGAACCATGCGGGAACCGTAACTCCCACTGTTTCCGCAGCTCACCATGGCCGAAGCCTAGCGTTCACCTGCGTTTCATGCGCTGGTAGGCTTGGTTTCCGTTGATTACATGATCCTTTGTGGCCAATCGCCTTTATTTCAGCTCTGTTAACGACCTCTCACCCGGTGACGAAAACCGCACATCACCCCGTTGTGCCCCTTTCGGACATCGGTATGAGAAACGCCACATACCCCCGCAATCAGGGAACCGCCCGGCCGGACGACACGTCAACGACCGTTCGGACACCTCTGGTTTCCCCCACCCGCGCGCCCCTATCGTTCCCCCGTCGATCCAGGGAGGGGACCGGTATGACCGGCACGCTGACGTCCGACACCGAAATCCGCACCGTCCGCGCCGGCCGCCCGGGGCCCGGGCCGGTCCGCTGCTCCGTCGGCGACCTGCTGCTCGCCGACCTCCCGGTCTCCGTCGCCCTCTTCCACCACCGGCCGCTCGACGCCGACGCCCTCGCCGACGGCCTCGCCCGCGCCCTCGACCGGCTGCCCGAGTTCGCCGGCCGCCTGCGCACCGCCGACGACGGCGAGCTGTTCATCGACACCGACGACTCCGGCGTCCCCTTCACCGTCGCCGACGCCCCCTACACCCTCACCGAGGCCTTCGACCGGATGGCACTGCCGGCCGGCGGACTCGTCGACCACGTCCGCGCCGCCGACGCCCGCCGCGAACGCCTGCCGCTGCTCACCGTCCGGCTCAACCGCCTCGCCGACGGCACCGGCGTCCTCGGCCTCTCCTGGCACCACGCCGTCGGCGACATGCACAGCTTCGCCCTGCTGCTGCGCACCTGGTCCGCCTGCACCGAAGGCACCGAACCGCCCGCCCTCTCCCCCACCGCCGACCGCGAACGGCAACTCGACGCGCACCTGCCCGCCGAGGACTGCGGCATCCCCTCCCTCCGGCTCCCCGACCCCGCCGAGAGCGCCGAACTCCGCCGCACCGTCGCCGCCGCCGGCCTCGCCAACCGCACCGTGCAGATCTGGTTCGGCCCCGCCGAGGTCCAGCGCCTGCGCGCCGCCCTCGCCGCCGAGGCCGGCCGCCCGCTCTCCGCCAACGACGCGCTCTGCGCCCACGTGATGCACGTCCTGCGGCAGCTCGACGGCGCCGACGACCGGGAACAGACCCTCACCATGCCGGTCAACCTGCGCCGCCCCCTCGGCCTGCCCGACGGCGCACTCGGCAACCTCCTCGGCGAGATCCGCCTGCCCTGGCGGCCCGGCACCACCCCCGGCCGCTACGCCGCCGAGCTGCGCGCCGCCGTCGACACGTTCGCCACCCGGCACCTCGCCACCCGCAGCAACCTGCGCTTCCTCGACCGCATCGGCCACGACCGGATCACCGACTGCGTCCCCGCCGGCTTCGACCCCGCCCGCCGCACCCTCACCCTCTCCAGCTGGTGCCGCCTCGGCCTGACCGACCTCCCCCTCGCCGGCGTCCGCCCGGTCGCCTTCAGCCCCGCCGCCACCCTCCAGCTGCCCTGGAGCTCCTGGCTGGTCGAAGGCCCCGGCGGCGAAGGCCTCCTCTACACCCTCGTCCTCCCCACCCGCCTCGCCGCGAAGCTGCGCGGCGCGTCCGCACTGCTGCACCCCCACCGCCGCCCCTCCGACCCCCTTCCGCCGGTCGGCCCGCGCAAGCTGCTCTGAGCTTCGCGTCAGATCCGGCTTCTCGCCCGGGTCACGGCGTCCGTGTACAGCTCGACGGTCAGGTCCGCGTCCGCCACATCGAGCCGGCGCAGCACGCGGCGGACGGCCGCCCCCTTGTACGTGAGCACCGTCCGCGCCCCGGCCTCCCCCGTCACCGTCCGCACCCGCAGCTCGGCCCCGCCCGCCGACAACTCCCCACCGGGACGGTCGAAGTACACGTCCCGGTACACCTCCACCCGCCCCGGAGCCCCCGCCCACGCGGCCAACCGCGTCACCAGTCGCTCCGGCTCCCGCACCCGGGCCTTCAGCTCCGCCTCGATCGTCATCGCCCCAACACCCGCTCCACCGCCCGCAACCCGGCGTCCCACGGGAACGGGCGGCTGCCGTCGCCGGTCCCCTCCTCGCCGAGCAGGATGTGCGCGCCCGCCTCGCGCAGGGTGGCCACGCTACGGGCGAACTGCGGGTGCGCGGCGAGGGCCTCGTTGACGCAGGGCATCACCAGCACCGGGATGCCCTTGCCGAGCGCCTCGGCCGCGTAGCCGACCACCCAGGACGTGGTGAGGCCGAGCGCCAGGCTGTTGAAGGAGTTGAACGTCACCGGCGCGAACAGCACCGCGTCCGGCGGCGGCAGCACATCGGGCCGGCCCGGCCACCGGTACGCCGACTTCACCGGGTACCCGGTCAGCTCCTCCAGCTGCGGCACCTGCGCCTCCAGCCACCCCCGTGCCGCCGGCGTCAGCCCGACCGCCGCCTCCCACCCCCGCGCCCGGGCCTCCCGCACCGCGTCCGGCAGCCCGAACACCGCCCCCGCCGCCGACCCGAACAGGTACACCACCGGCCGCCCGGCCCCACCGTTCTCCATCCCGCCATGCAAGCGGTCCGCCGGGCACCACCGCAATCCCGGCTCCTCGCCTACGGGTGCGAAGCGTGGTCGGACTTCGGTACCGTTCGGGCAGGAGTGCCGGGAAGCCTGGTCGGCGAACAAGGGACAGTCATGTCCGCTGGCCGGTCCGGGGGTGGTGTGCGTGGCACTCGAAGCGAAGTCCGCCGGCACACCGCCGGCCCGACCGCGGCTGCGGACCCGCCGCTCCTCGCACCGACGCCGGCCCCTCCTGCGAGGGCTTCCGCGCGCTTCGGACAGATTCCGAGAATGTCGAAAACGTCCGGTGTTCCGGGCGCCCCTCGCCGTCCGACCCCCGGAAGGGGACGGGGCGGCCTGCCCCGCCGACGGCGACCCGGCGTTCCGCCCGCACACCGGACCGGGGGGAGAACCGTCATGACCCACCGTCCCACGCCTTCGACCCGCACCCGCGTCGGCGGCGCGCTGCTCGCCGCGACAGCGCTGATCCCGGCGGCGGCCGCCTGGTTCCTGTTCGGCGTCATGCTTCCGGACGACGCCCAGGAGCTCCGCTCCTACCGGGCCGCCGCGGCCTGCCCGACCGGGGAGCCGCTCGCGGCGGTCGAGGAGTGCGTGCGCACCGTGTCGTTCACCGTCACCGACGCGACCGTCCACGGCGGCAGGAACCCCAAGTACCGGGCGACGCTGACCGGCACACCGTTCTGGAACGGCGAAGTGCTGTTCGGCAACCCCGGGCCGGTGGTGGAGAACCTGACGTCCGGCGACCAGGTGCACGGCACCGTGTGGCGCGGCCGGGTGATGCGCCTGGAGCGGGACGGCGTCTCCCAGGCCGCCTCCGACGAGCCCCGCGACGAACCGCAGTTCACCGCCGCGCTGGGCACCTACGCCACGCTGGCAGCCGTCCTGCTCGCCACCCTGGGCGTGCTTCGCTTCACCGGCCGTCCCTGCCGCGCCGCCATCTACCGGGCGCTCTTCCTCACCACCCTGCTCGCCTGCGGCGCGCCCGCGGTCCTCGCCTACTGGGCCGGCCTGCCGTGGTGGACCGTGCCCGTCGCGGCCGTACCGGCGGCGCTCCTCCTGGCAGAGGCAGTGCGGCGCTGGAACCCCGGGAAGATCCCCGCAGCCCCTCAGGGCTGGTAGCCGCCCGCCCGACATCCCGCCTCAACGGCTCGTGCAACCAGTGCGGGCGCGACACCTCGTGCTCACCGTCGGCAGGTCGGCATCCGCAGTCGCCACGGTGTCAGCCACCGGGCCGCCGCGCCCGCCGGGCCGGAGGTGATCACCTCCGCACCGCCCGCCAACGAGAAAGGCCCGGCCCGGAGCATGCGCTCCGAGCTGGGCCTTTACCGGGTTTACGCTGCTTGCGAGGGTGGGCGCAGACGGTTTCGAACCGCCGACATCCGCCTTGTAAGGGCGGCGCTCTACCGCTGAGCTATGCGCCCGCAACGAAGTGGACCGATGGGCCGGTCGCACGACGAATGGACAGACTACCTGGTCCCGGCAGTGGTTCGCCGCCCCCTGAGGCCTGTCTCGCGGGTTCGAGGACAGGCCCCGGGAGCGGGGGTGTCGTCGGGGGGTGCCGGGCGGGGTGGGTGATCGGGAAGAATGGCGGTGCAGTGGTGGGACGGGACGGAGCAGGGAGCGCGTGGTGAGGGTGGCCGGCGGCGGTGGCGGGGGTCGGGGCGGCTGGTGGGGCGGCGGCCGGCGGGACGGCGCGCGCGCGGACGCCAGGGCGGCCCGGGAGGCGGCGCAGGAGTCGTTCTACGAGCTGGATTCGGCGCAGCGGGACGCCCTGCTCGCGGTGGAGACGGTGAAGTCGGCGGGCGAGCCGGCCACCTCCCGCCGGGTGGAGCAGGAGTACGCGGACCTGGTGGCCCGGATCGACCAGGTGACGGTGGCGTACCTGGGGGCGTTGGACGCGGTCGACCTGGAGGCGGCCGAGCTGGACCCGTCGGCGGCCTTCCGTGCCAAGCAGCAGCTGGAGCAGTCCAAGCGCGAACTGGACGCGAAGCGCACCGAGCTGGGCAATTTCGTCAGCCGCCTGCAGCCGCTGGTGGACCACGCCGAGGCGCAGCTGATCCGGGTGGCGCCTGCGGTGGAGCGCGCCAAGCAGGCGCTGCTGGCGGCGACCGTCGCGCTGGAGCAGGCGCGCGGCGCGGGCCTGAAGGCGGACGACCTGGCGGCCAAGCTGGCCGAGCTCGCGCCGGAGCTGACCAGGCTGAACCAGGGCATCTCGCAGCACGGCGTGCCGGCCACCCTGCAGCGTGCGGAGGACATGGTGCGGCGGGCCGAGGCACTGCGCGAGGAGGCGGCGCGGCTGCCGGAGCGGGCCGGTGAGATCGACCGCCGGGTCGGCACCCTGCGCACCCGGATCGACGCGCTGGAGAACCGGGCCGGGACGGTGGAGCCCGCGCTGAGCGAGTTGCGGCGGCGGTTCTCGACGGCCTGCTGGCAGGACCTCCAGCAGGTGTCCGCGCAGACCGCGGACGCGGTGCGCAATGCCCGGTCCCGGCTGACCGAGGCGGTGCAGGCCCGGGGCGACCAGCGCTGGGCGGACGCCACCTCGGCGATCAGCACCGTGCGGACGCTGCTGGAGACCGCCGAGGGCTCGGTGACGGCCGTCAACGAGCGGCTGCGGCAGTTGAACGAGGTGCAGCACGATCCGCAGCGCGAGATCGATCGGGCCCGGTTCGCGCTGCGCGACGCCCAGCGGCTGGCGATGGCGGGCCGGCAGGCGCCGGACCCGCGGCACGCCGGCCCGTTGGACGCGGCGGTGGGCCGCCTGGACCGTGCGGTCGACTCGCTGGAGCAGGCCGGCCGGCACCCCGACTACTGGCAGTTCCTGACCGAGCTGGCGGCGGTACGGGAGACCGCGGCCGAGGTGGTCACGATGATCCGCGGCCACTGAGCGGACACCGGGACGCCTGTCCTCCGACGGCACCCGCCGCACCGACCCCGCACCGCCGCGCACCGACCCCGCCCCACACCGGCCCACACCGGCCCACCACCGGCAGAACGAGCCACCCACTGTCCCCGCACCCCCGCCGACGGCAGGCCGAGGGGCGCCGACCGCCCCGGGAAGGCCGTGCTGCGCCGCCCTCCTCGGTACGCTGCTGCCCATGCCTCGTTACGACTTCCGCTGCCGCTCCTGCGGCGCCACGTTCGAACTCAGCCGCCCGATGGCCCAGGCCAACGACCCGGCCGTCTGCCCGGAGGGCCACCCCGACACCGTGAAGCTGCTGTCGACCGTCGCCGTGACGGGCGGCGGCGCGTCCGGTGCGGCCGCCCCGGCCCCGAGCGGCGGGGGCGGCGGCTGCTGCGGGGGTGGCTGCTGCGGCTGACGTCGGCCCGGGGCCGGCAGGCCCGTCAGCCGACCGCCACCGCCGTCTCCCCGGCGCGGACCCTGGTCAGCATCTGTCGGAGTATCTCCTCGCCCGCCGCGACGCCGATCTCGGTGAGCGCGGTGACGCCCTCGGCGGTCCACCCGGTCTCGGCGAGTTCGCCGTGGCCGGGCCGCCAGCCGTGGTCGGCGGTGAGCAGCAGTTCCGCGTCGAGCAGCGAGTCGCCGGCGGCGAGGACCGTCTCCGCGCCGGTGCGGCGGCGGACCTCGGCGAGCGCGGCGCTCTTGGACAGTGGCGCGGGCACGGCGTAGACCTTGCGGCCCTGGAGGGAGACCGTCCAGCCGCGTTCGGCGCACCAGGCGGTGAGGTCGTCGATCCAGCCGGCGGGGAGTTCGGCGCGTTCGACGACCAGGTAGGCGAACAGGTCGTCGGCGACCCGCCGCTTGTGCGTCCACTCGGGGTCGGCGCTGATGGCGAGGTGTTCGACGATCTCGGGCAGCGGGGCGCTGGCCGCGTCCAGCCGGGCGCGGATCTCGCGCTGCCAGTCGGTGTCGGGCACGCCGTCGATCAGCAGGTGCCCGCCGTTGGAGCAGACCGCGTACGGGGGGATCCAGCCCGGGGTGGGGCCGGGCAGGTTGATCCGCTCGTACTGGGTGCGGGTGCGGGTGGTGATCGGGACCACGGGGGTGTGCTCGGCGAGTTCGGCGAGCAGTTCGGCGGCCTTCTCGGTCATGAAGGAGAGCGCCTTGCCGTCGTGCACCTCCACCGAGAGCAGTCGCGGGGCGAGCCGGTCGGGCACGTCCAGGGCGAGCGCGCGGTTGGAGTAGACGAGGGTGCGGTCGAGGTCGCTGGCGACCAGGAACTGCGGCACGGGCGGGGTCTCCTTCGGTCGGGGGCAGGGTCAGGTGTGGACGGCGGTGCCGTCCGCGCCGGTGGCGCCACGGGTGTAGCGCGGGTGGATGAGGCCGACGCAGCTGTACGGCAGGTCGTCGGTCTCCTCGACGGGGACGCCGCGCTGGGCGGCGAGCAGCCGGATGTGGTCGAGGTCGGCGCCGGCGCCGCGGCGGGCGAGGATCCGCCAGGGGACGCGGCGCAGCAGGACCCGGGTGGTCTCGCCGACGCCCGGCTTGACCAGGTTGACGCTGCCGATGCCGTACTCGGCGCTTATTCGCTCGACGGCGGCCCAGCCCTCCCAGGTGGGCGTGCGGTCGGCGGCGGCGAGGCGGGCGGTCTCGGCGGCGACGGCGGCGGCGACGGCCGGGAACTCGGCGGCGACGGCGTCGACGAACCGGGTGGAGACGTCGGCGTCGGCCAGGTGCCGGTAGTACTTGGCGCCGTGGAACTCGTCCGGCCCGGTCAGGTCGGCGCGCAGCACGGTGCGGGAGACCAGGCCGGAGACGGTGGAGTTGAGGCAGGCGGACGGGATCAGGAAGTCGTCGCGGGTGCCGTAGGTGCGCACGCAGCCGCCGGGGTCGGCGAGGACGGCGAGGCCGGGGTCGAAGCCGGTGCCGGCGAGGGCCTCGTCGAGTTCCCGGGTGATCGCGCCCTTGCCCGTCCAGCCGTCGACGAAGACCACGTCGGCGGCGCGGTGGTGGGCGGCGAGGTGGCGCAGTGCGACCTGGTCGATGCCGCGGCCGCGGACGATGGAGACGGTGTAGTGCGGCACGTCGAGGCCGTGGGCGTGGGCGAGCCAGCGGCGGATCAGGATGCCGACGGGCGTGCCGGCGCGTGCCAGCGAGGCGAGCACCAGGCCTGTCCCGCGTTCGCGCAGCAGGGTTTCGGCGACGGCGCCGACGGCGGTGGCCAGCCGGGTGGCGGAGGCGGCCAGCGCGCTGTGGAACAGCTGCTGGTACTCGGGGCTGGGCTGGTACTCGACCGGCAGCGACTCGGCGTAGTGCGCGCCGCCGGACTGCACGGCCTCCTCGCGTTCCTCGACGGGTGCTTCGAGGTGGACGTCGGAGAGGTCCTTGAGCAGCCAGGTGACGTCGGCGGCCGGGTAGCTGGAGAAGGCCGGCCCGTGCAGCGGGCGGGCGGCGGGCGGGGCGGGGGCGATGTGTGCGGTCATGCCGGGCCTTCGGTGGGGTACGCAGGGGCGATGCTCGGGCAGCGGGTGGTCGGCGGGGCGTCAGGCGGGTGGCGTCGGGCGGTACGACGGAAGAACGGCGAGCACCACGTGGTCGGTGGCGGTGCGCAGGCGGGGCAGCAGGGCGTCGGGGCCCTCGTGCAGGGCGGGGGTGTCGGCGGGGTCGTCGACGACCAGGACGACGGTGTCGAAGCGGCGGTCCGGGTCGCTGCCGGGGGCGACGTTGTAGGCGTAGCGCTCGGTGGAGTCGTCGCCGGCCGGGTCGTCGTGGGCGGTGAAGGCGAGCCGGGTGCGGATGGCGTAGCCGGGGTGGTCGTGGGCGAACACCGGGGAGCGGGTGGTGGTGGAGAACCGCACCTCGGCGTCCGGGAGTTGGCGCTGCAGGGCATCGGCGAGGCGCAGTGGCGCGTACATCAGCTCCTCGCAGCCGAGCACCAGCACCCGGCGGGGGCGGGGGCCGACGGCGTCGGCGAGGGCGGTGCCGAGGGCGGGGAGCGCGTCGTCGAGGCGGCGGCGGTGGGCGGGGGTGAAGCCGTGCCGGCCGCCGTCCGGCAGGCCCTCCGGCCAGGGCAGCCGGAGGTGCGTCAACTCGCCCTGCGGGGCGGATGGTCGGGGGACTTCCGGGTGGGCGTCGATGAGGGCCCGGGCGCTGTCCAGGATGCCCTCGGGCAGGTGGACGCCGCCGCCGGCGGTGGCCACCAGGTCGAGCCGGGCGCCGAGTTCGGCGGCGGCGGTCTCCAGGCGGGCCCGGTCGGCGGGGGTGCGCAGGTCGACCAGGGCGACCACCACGTACCGCTCGCGGGGGTGGGCGGCGTGCAGGGCGCGGATGGTGTTGAGCACCGTGGTGCCGGTGGAGAACTCGTCGTCGACCAGCACCAGCGGGCCGTCCCCGGCGAGGAGTCGAGGGTCCTCGGGCAGCAGCAGGTGGCTGGTGGCGTGCGAGTGCTCCTCCTCGAAGCCGCCGAGCGGGGCGAGGCCCGGCACGGGGCGGCGGGTGGAGTGCAGGTAGGGCGCGTCGAGGCCGTCGGCGACGCTGTGGCCGAGCGCGGTGGCGGTCTCCGCGTAACCGAGCACCACGGCCCGCGCCGTCTCCGCCGGGCCGAGCAGCGCGGCCACCCGGCGGCCGAGGTCGAGCCCGGCGCCGTGCACCACCTCGGGCCGCTGCGGGACGTGCTTGCCCAGCACCTGGGAGACCAGCAGGTGGGCGCGCTTGGGGTTGCGGCGCAGCGCGAGGCCGATCAGCGCGGTGAGTTCGGGCCCGCCGGTCAGGCGCAGGCCCAGCCGGTCGGTGACCCACTGGCCGGTCCAGGGGTCGGCCCCGACCGGCCCGGGCGCGGTGGTGTCGACGGTCATCGGGGCTCCTCTCATCACGACGACAGGCGGTACGGGTGGTGCGTGTGGTGCTGGTGGTACCTGGGAGGACGCACGGTTGCGCGTCCGGGTTCGAGCGTACGGGCAGCGCGGGGCCTCGCGGATCGACCGACCGGCGACGCTTCGCGTACCGATCGGCGAGGATCCGGTGACCGTCCGGTGGAGGCCCGCATCGTCCGATCGGTGGACGCGGGGCCGGAACCGGGCGCGTCAGGAGACGCAGGCGGACAGCAGCTCCGCGAAGGACACGTCGGCCCGCGCGACGCCGAACACCTGGGCCCGCAGCAGCACCCGCTCGGCCCACGCCCGGTGCGGCTTGGCCTCGTTCATCTTGTTGGTGTACGCGGAGCGGCTCACCCCGCCGCCGCCGCGGTGCTGCTGGAGGATGTCCCGGGCGTCGCACAGCTCCTCGTGGGTGACCACGGACAGCGCGTGCACCGCGGCGACGTGGCTGGGGTGGATGCAGGTCTTGCCCAGCAGCCCGTTGGCCCGGTCGAGTTCGATCTCCCGGATCAGGCCGTCCAGGTCGTGTTCGATCAGCCGCTGCCGGACCCCGTCGGCAGGCGGCGTGACCTCGGCGAACGGCGTGCGGCGCAGCTGCGGCTTGAACATCCGCTCCTGGAGCGGGAAGTACTCCCAGACCGGCCCGGTGACGGTGAACCCGGTGCCGTCGGCCCGGCCGAGCACGTTGACCACGTCCCCGATCACCTGGGCCACCAGCGCCACGTCGTACGCGGTCAGGTCGGGCGAGCGGCGCAGCCCGTACGCGGAGCACAGGTCGGTGACGCCGAGCCGGACGGCGAGCACCCGCGCGCGGTGCTTGTCGAGCAGCCGGGCGATGCCGAACAGCTGCTCGCGACGGCTCTCCAGGTGGGCGAGTTCGGGCGATTCGAGCACCGGCATGACGAACAGCCGGTGCCCGCCGGCCTCCTCGGCGCCGGTCAGCGCCTCCAGGAAGGGCCGCCCGCTGTCCTCGGTGAACTTGGGCACCACGAAGCCGCTGAGCAGCCGCAGCGCGGGTCCGAGCCGCCGGGCCAGGTCGGTGATCTGCTCGGGGGCGCGGACCCGGACGAACAGCAGCGGCAGTTCGGCGTCCCCCGCCGCGGCGAGTTCGGTGAGCTGGGCGACCAGGTTGTGCTCGGCGTCGTCGACCTCGTGGTCGGCGATGGCGTCCTCCAGGCACAGCACCATGGAGACCACGCCGCGGGCGGCCTGCCGCCGGATGTCGCGGGCCAGGGTGGGGCGGGTGGCGGGGCTGTAGAGCGTGGCGCCGAGCGCGGTGGCCAGGACGTCCGTCCCGCTGTCCCGGTCGAAGGCGACGGGCTGCTCGTGAAAGAGCCGGCTGCGGACGTCGTCCGCGAGATGCCCGAAGTGGCGCAAAGTGCTCTCCCGCTCTGATCTGTGGGGCCCGCTCGGGGCCGGCAACGGCTGACGCCTCGACTCATGGACGGTTGGCGTCGCCGGATAGTTCGCCGGGGCGCGGTCGCCGCGGTGGACGGGGAGCACCGGGCCGCCGGCCGCCCATCGTACGACCGGACGCGGCCGGCGCAGGAGTTCCGAACACCGAATCCGCGCAAGCCCCTCGACATCGCGGTCCGGGGCGGCGCGGGGCTCGCCGATCCCCGCGCCCGCGTTGTCCCGGGCCCCCGGCAGGCGGCAGGATGGTGCGCTATGACGCACGTGATGGCGAAGGGCGCCAACATCCCGCTGACGGCCAACGCCGTCCGCGCCGTCCTGCGTTGGACGGCTGCCCCGGGCATCCCGGACGTGGACGCCTCGGCCCTGCTGCTGGGCGGCGACGGCAGGGTCCGCGACGACCTGGACTTCGTGTTCTACAACCAGCCCCGGCACCCGTCCGGCCTGGTCCGCCACCTGCCCAAGCAGGCCGCGGACGGCTGGATCCGGGACGCGGTGGAGATCGACCTGGCACAACTGCCCGCCGAGGTGGACCGGGTGGTGCTGGCCGGCTCCTCCGAGGGCGGCGCGTTCCCCGCCGTGCCGGGCCTGCGGGTGCTGCTGTTCGACGTCGGCGCGCCCGAAGGGACGCCCGCGCTGGCCGAGTTCGCCGTCGACGAGCAGGAGCAGGTGACGGCGTTGGTCGCCGCCGAGCTGTACCGCCGCTCCGGCGGCTGGAAGTTCCGCGCCGTCGGTCAGGGGTACGTGAACGGCCTGATCGCGCTGGCCACCGACTTCGGCATCACGGTGGAGGATTCCACCGGCGACGGCGGCGCCCCGCTGGCCGCCGACCCCCGCCTGCCCGGCCCGGCCGCCGCCCCGCAGCCGCCCGCGCCGCTCCCGGTGGACGAGGACGACTGGACGCTCGCCCCGGCGCTGCCCACCCAGCCGTTCGTCGCACCCGAGCCGGTCGCGGCCCCGCCCGCCACGGTCCTCGCCCCGCCGCCGCCCGCGCTGCCGCCGACCGTCCACCACGCCGCGCAGCCGCCCGTCCCGCAGCAGCAGCCCGCCGGCTACGGCTACCCGCAACCGCAACCGCAACCGCAGGGCTACGGCTATCCGCCACCGCAGGCGGGCGGCTACGGCTACCCCCAGCCGCACCCCCAGCAGCAGGGCTACGGCTACCCCCAGCAGCCGCCCGCGCCGCCCGCCCACCAGCAGCCCGTGCAGCAGCAGCCCGCGCCGCAGCCCCCGGTGCCCCCGCAGCCGGGTGCACCATTCGCGCTGCCGCCGCAGGGCCCGCAGTTCCAGCCCCGCTGAAGCCGCCGGGACAGGCCCCGGACAGGCCCTAACTCCCCGGCTGGTCCGGGGTCTTGTACCCCCGCTCCCACTGCATGCCGAAGCCGTACAGCCGGTCCAGGTCCGACTGGAAGCCGTGCACGTACCGCACTTCGCGACGGATCGTCAGCTGGCCGTCGCCGTCGTTCTCGATCAGCACCACCGCGCACGAGCGGGCCGCCGGGGCCCGCTCGTCCAGCTTGATCTCGATCCGCGGGCCGCTCTGCGGGACGATGGTGAGCACGGCCTGCGTGCGGTCGAACGCCGGGGTGTCGTCGTAGATGTAGACGAACACCAGCAGCCGCTTGAACTGGTCCTTCTTCTCCAGGTTGATGTGCATGGTCTCGCCGGACGGCGCACCTGACACGTCGTCGCCGGAGAGCTTGATGTACGGCGGCCGGTTGAGGTCGCCGAACAGCCGGCCGAGCGGCTGCACCACGCCCCGGGTGCCGTCGGAGAGTTCGTACAGGCACGCCAGGTCGAGGTCGACGCCGACGGGCGCGGTGCCGGCCGTGGCCGGGGCCAGCGGGCGCAGGATCCGCGGGTCGAAGAAGCGGCGCAACGCGCTGCCCGCGGTGGGCCGTTCGGCGCTGCGGGTCGACCAGTGCAGGTTGATGTACAGGTAACCGGTGGTCGCCGCCGAGCCCGTGATGGCGTGCTGCGGCTGGGACTTGGTCAGTGTGACCTTGAACTGCCCTCCGGTGTCGAAGCTGTTGTTGCGGTCCCCTTTCAGGAACTCCCACACCGAGACCATCGTGTCCTCCCCCAGCGCCGGTTCTGTCCTCCGCCTCTCCAATACCCACCCGAGGGGTGCTGAGTCAACGTCAACCCGCCGACGGGGTCTGCTGGCAGAGGGTTCGTCACTCCCGTACGATGCCCGCGCCCCGGACGCGATATCGTCTCTCCGCACAGGTGTCCCGTGCGTTGCCCCGTGCGTCACGTCACCTCCTACTTCCCCCTGCCCTGCGGAAAGCCGAGGCCCTGCCCGCGATGAACCTCTCCTCCATACAGCTGGTCTGGGCCGTGGTCGGCGGCGCAGCCCTGCTGTTCACCGCCATCCTGGTGGCCTTCCTGCGTTTCAAGAACAACAAGGCCGAGGAGTCCGGCGACTCCTGGGAGCGCAGCGAGGAGCGCCGCCGCCGCAAGGAGGCCATCTACGGCGGTGCGTCGTACGTCCTGCTGTTCTGCTGCGCCGGCGTCGCGGCCGCGCTGTCGTTCCACGGCCTGGTCGGTTTCGGCCAGCAGAACCTGAACCTGTCCGGCGGCTGGGAGTACCTGGTCCCGTTCGGCCTGGACGGCGCGGCCATGTTCTGCTCGGTGCTCGCGGTGCGCGAGGCCAGCCACGGTGACGCGGCGCTCGGCTCCCGCATGCTGGTGTGGCTGTTCGCCATCGCCTCGGCCTGGTTCAACTGGGTGCACGCCCCGCGCGGCGGTTCGCACGACGGCGCCCCGCAGTTCTTCGCCGGCATGTCGATCTCGGCGGCCGTGCTGTTCGACCGGGCGCTGAAGCAGACCCGTGTGGCGGCGCTGCGCGAGCAGGGCCTGGTGCCCCGCCCGCTGCCGCAGATCCGCGTGGTCCGCTGGCTGCGCGCCCCGCGCGAGACCTACGCGGCCTGGTCGCTGATGCTGCTGGAGAACGTCCGCAGCCTGGACGAGGCCGTCGAGGAGGTGCGCGAGGAGCGCCAGGCCAAGATGGACGCGAAGATCCGCGCCCGCAGCGCCGACCGCCGTGAGCGCGCCGAGCTGAAGGCGATCTCCCGCCAGAACGGCGTGCTGGGCCGTAGCCGGGGCGGCCGCCAGGTGCCCGCCCTGACCGCCGCGGGCGACTCCCCGTCGTCCGCTACGGAGCCTGCCCTAGCCGCCGAGGAATCCTCCCTCGACCGGGTCGGCCCCTCCGCCCTGGAGCCCGCCGCCCTGAACGCCGGCCGTCGCCCCCGCGCCGCCGTCGAATCGCCGTCCAGCAGCCCGTACTCGTCCAGCATCGACCTGACGATGGACGAGGACACCCTGTCGATGCCGAAGCTGGACTCGCTGGAGCGCAAGCTCCGCGCGATCGAGCAGCAGCTCGGCTGACGGCCGCCGCACACACGAGAGCCGCCCACCGGGAATCTCCCCGGTGGGCGGCTCTCTTGTGTCGCTGCGCGACCAGTGCCCCGGTACTAGCTCTCGCCGGGACCGGCGAGTTCCAGTGCCTGTTCCCGCTTGTTGCGGACCATCGAGGAGGCCAGCGCGGCGCCGATGAACGCGACGCCGACCAGGCCGGTGACGATCTCCGGGATGTGGTACTCGATCGAGACGAGCAGGATCGTCGCCAGCGCGCCGATCGCGTAGTGCGCGCCGTGCTCCAGGTAGACGTAGTCGTCCAGGGTGCCCTTGCGGACCAGGAAGACGGTCAGCGATCGGATGTACATCGCGCCGATGCCGAGGCCCAGGGTGATCTGGAAGATGTCCTGCGAGATGGCGAACGCGCCGACCACGCCGTCGAAGGAGAAGGACGCGTCCAGGACCTCCAGGTAGAGGAAGAGGAAGAACGCGGCCTTGCCGCCGACCTGGACGATCGACTTGCCCTTGCGCTCGGCCTCCTCCTCGGCCTCCTCCTGCTCCTCCAGGCCGGATTCGAACACCCCGGACAGGCCGTTCACGGCGAGGTAGGTGGCCAGGCCGCAGACGCCGGCGAGCAGGACCGTTTCGGCACGGTCGCCGGCGAACAGCCGGGCCGAGACCGCGAGCACGACCAGCGCGACGACCGAGGAGAGGGCTTCCAGCTTGCCGATCTTCTCCAGCGGCTTCTCCAGCCAGCGCAGCCAGTTGAACTCCTTCTCCTCCAGGATGAAGTCGAGGAAGATCATCAGCAGGAAGATGCCACCGAACGCGGCGATCGCCGGGTTGGCGGCCTCCAGGTACTGCGCGTAGGTGTGGCCTTCGTGGGTCTTGCTGGAGTCGAGCGCCAGCTGCACCACGGTCGACGGGTTGAGGTGCGCGGTCAGGGCCACGACCAGCAGCGGGAAGACCAGCCGCATGCCGAAGACCGCGATCAGCACGCCGACCGTCAGAAAGATCTTCTGCCAGAACGGGTTCATCCGCTTGAGGACGGTGGCGTTCACGACGGCGTTGTCGAAGGACAGGGAGATCTCGAGGATCGAGAGGATCAGGACGACGCCGAATCCTTCGGCCCCCCAGATCAGGCCGGCGGCGATCAGGCCGGCGATCGTGATGGCGAAGGACCATCCGAACGTACGGAGGAACACGGGGTCGGTTACCTTTCTTGCTGCCGGAATTGACCGATTCCGGGCTGCTTACTGAACGTTGACGCCGAAGTCGAGCGCGATGCCGCGCAGACCGGACGCGTAGCCCTGGCCGACGGCACGGAACTTCCACTCGCCCTGGTAGCGGTACAGCTCGCCGAAGATCATCGCGGTCTCGCCGGACGCGTCCTCGGTGAGGTCGTAGCGGGCGATCTCGCTGCCGTCGGCCACGTTGACCACGCGGATGTACGCGTTGGAGACCTGCCCGAAGCTTTGCAGCCGGGCGTCGGCGTCGTAGATGGACACGGCGAAGACGACCTTGTCGATCTGCACCGGCACCAGGTCGAGGTGGACCTCGACCACCTCGTCGTCGCCGTCACCGTCGCCGGTGAGGTTGTCGCCCTGGTGCTCGACCGAGCCCTCGGGGCTGCGCAGGTTGTTGTAGAAGATGAAGTACTCGTCGCCGAGGACCCGGCCGCCGGAGCACAGCAGTGCACTGGCGTCCAGGTCGAACGGCGCGCCGGTGGTGGACCGGGCGTCCCAGCCGAGGCCGATCTGAACCTGGGTCAGGTTCGGCGCGGCCTTGGTCAGCGAGACGTTTCCGCCCTTGGCAAGGGTGACGGTCATCGGACTTTCCTCCCAGCTCCCGTCTCCGGGGCTCCCGGGGTGTGCTGTGGTCGTCGACCGTCGGACCGCCCGGGAGGGCCGGTCCGGCGGGGCGCGCCCGAAGAGACGCACCTCAAGAGATCTACGCTCCCCGACGGCCGTACAGTGCTGCACACCCGACTGAACTTCCTGAACTCCGCTCTCCGCCCGGACCGACCGCCACACCCCGCGGGCCCGAAACCGTCCGCGCACGCGCCCCGGCCGGGGGCGGATCGCGGCCGAATCTATCAAGCGCGCGTCCGATTCCTGTTCGACCGCAACCGGCCGCACCCCACCCGGCACGCTGCCGCCGCCGGCCGAACCGTCACGGTCGAATGGTGCGCGCGCGACACCGACATGAGCGCTTCCGCCACGGGATGACCACGGCCCGGTCCGTCGGCGAGGTCCTCACGGCGTGGTGAAACGGCGACGGGCCGGCTCCGCGAACGGATCCGGCCCGCACTTCCCTGCACGGTGTCTCAGACGTTGACGCCGAAGTCCTGGGCGATGCCGCGCAGGCCGGAGGCGTAGCCCTGGCCGATGGCGCGGAACTTCCACTCGGCGCCGTTGCGGTAGAGCTCGCCGAAGACCATCGCGGTCTCGGTCGAGGCGTCCTCCGACAGGTCGTAGCGGGCGATCTCCGCGCCGCCGGCCTGGTTGAGCACCCGGATGAACGCGTTGCGGACCTGGCCGAAGCTCTGCTGCCGGTTCTCCGCGTCGTAGATCGACACCGGGAAGACGATCTTGGCCACGTCGGCCGGGACGCCGGCCAGGTTGACCTTGATCTGCTCGTCGTCGCCCTCGCCCTCGCCGGTGAGGTTGTCGCCGGTGTGCTCGACCGAGCCGTCGGCGCTCTTCAGGTTGTTGAAGAAGATGAAGTCGGCGTCGGAGCGCACCCGGCCCTGCTCGGTGCAGAGCAGCGCGCTGGCGTCCAGGTCGAAGTCGGTGCCGGTGGTGGTGCGAACGTCCCATCCGAGGCCGACGACCACGGCGGTCAGGCCGGGCGCCTCCTTGGTGAGCGAGACATTTCCGCCCTTGCTCAGGCTGACACCCACGTGGTCCTCCAAGAAGTCGGTTTCCCGATCCGTCAACGGCCCGATCGTAGTGCGGGGTTCCCGGCCGGGGGCGGCGACTCGGCCCGGCGCGCGACGGAAATCGGCGCGTCGCCGGGCCGGGAGGCGATCAGAGCGCGCCGAGGGCGGCCAGGTACTCCTGGGTGTCACGGGCGTCCGGCAGGCCGTTGACGATGCTCCAGCGGACGGCGCCCTCCTTGTCGATCACGAAGGTGCCGCGGACCGCGCAGCCCTTGTCCTCGTTGAAGACGCCGTAGGCGCGGGAGACCTCGCCGTGCGGCCAGAAGTCCGACAGCAGCGGGTACTCCAGGCCCTGCTGGTCGCCGAAGACGCGCAGCGAGAACGGCGAGTCGGCGGAGACGGCGAGCACCTGCACCTGGTCGTTCTGCAGGCGCGGCAGCTCCTTCTGGATCTCGCAGACCTCGCCGGTGCAGACGCCGGTGAAGGCGAACGGGTAGAAGACCAGGACGACGTTCTTCTCGCCGCGGAAGTCGGACAGCTTGACCGACTCGCCGTGCTGGTTCTTCAGCTCGAAGTCGGGGGCCTGGGCGCCGATCTCGATGGCCATGGAGGGACCTTCCTGCCGGAACGTGGTGGTGCGGGCAGGGAAATCCTCCCATCCGGCCAACCCTTGTTCGGCCGTTCGGGTGAGCCATCGGGCCGATCGACGCAATGTTCAGCCCTCAGCGAACACTATGGCGGCCAGAACGCGCGTGGGCCCCGGGCGGAGTCTCCCCCGCCCGGGGCCCACGCGTCACTCACGGTCCGAGGCTCAGCGCTTGGTCTTCGAGGCCTTCGGGGTGGCCAGGCGGGTGCCCGCCCACTCCTTGGCGATCGCCACCGAGCTGGTCTGCGACAGACCGGCGGTCTTCGCAGCATCGGCGATCTCGTGCGCCTCGACATGCCCGTCACGGCCGGTCTTCGGCGTCAGCAGCCAGATCAGGCCGCCCTCCGCGAGGTACTCCAGGGCGTCGACCAGGACGTCGGTGAGATCCCCGTCCTCGTCGCGGTGCCACAGCAGGACGCCGTCGGCGACGTCGTCGTAGTCCTCGTCGACGAGTTCGGTGCCAGTGATGTCCTCGATGCCCTCGCGGAGCTCCTGGTCACTGTCGTCGTCGTACCCGAGCTCCTGAATGATCTGGCCCTCTTGGAAGCCCAGACGAAGTGCCGGGTTGGACTTGTCCGCGGGGTCCGCGGTCGCGCTCACGGGAATAACCTCCAGTATTCGGCTCGGCATCCATGCCGAGGCTGTGGCCGTAGTCCACACGGGAGCGGCTGTTCGCGCAAGTACCCGACCCCCGATCCCACCCAAAGGTTGACGTGTCGGGGGCCGACACGCCGCCCTCCGTGTGGGCAATCACACGGAAATGTCCGCATCAGTACCGGACGAGGATGCTTCGTCGCCCACCCGCGCGCGGGCCGCACGCCTGCCCGAGATGCGAACGGCATTCGGGCCAGCCCTGTGTGCGGGCGTAAAGTCTCCTGTTGGCCCTCATCCCGACCGGCCGCCATCGACCGGACGGGATCCAGGTCGGACCACCTCCTGACCGTACCGCCCAACCGGCGGAACGGTTACCGATCGGTAGAGATGACGGATCTCCGAACGCGGTAGCACGATGGAGGCGGCGCGACAAATCAGTTTCGACCGACAGTGAAGGAACAGCGTGGCTTCCGGATCCGATCGCAACCCGATCATCATTGGCGGCCTCCCGAGCCAGGTCCCGGACTTCGATCCCGAGGAGACCGCGGAATGGCTGGAGTCGCTTGACGCTGCCATCGACGAGCGCGGGCGCGAGCGTGCCCGCTACCTGATGCTGCGGCTGATCGAGCGCGCCCGTGAAAAGCGTGTCGCCGTGCCCGAGATGCGCAGCACGGACTACGTCAACACGATCGCCACCAAGGACGAGCCGTTCTTCCCCGGCAACGAGGAGATCGAGCGGAAGATCCTCAACGCGACGCGCTGGAACGCGGCCGTCATGGTCTCCCGCGCCCAGCGCCCGGGCATCGGCGTCGGCGGCCACATCGCCACCTTCGCCTCCTCGGCGTCGCTGTACGACGTGGGCTTCAACTACTTCTTCCGCGGCAAGGACCGCGACGGGGAGTCCGGCGACCAGGTCTTCTTCCAGGGCCACGCCTCGCCGGGCATCTACGCCCGCGCCTTCCTGCTGGACCGACTGACCGAGCAGCAGCTCGACGCGTTCCGCCAGGAGAAGTCCAAGGCGCCGTTCGGCCTGTCCAGCTACCCGCACCCGCGGCTGATGCCGGACTTCTGGGAGTTCCCGACCGTCTCGATGGGCCTCGGCCCGCTCGGCGCGATCTACCAGGCCCGGATGAACCGCTACCTGGAGCACCGCGGCATCAAGGACACCTCCGACTCGCAGGTGTACGCCTTCCTCGGCGACGGCGAGATGGACGAGCCCGAGTCGCTCGGCCAGCTCTCCCTGGCCGCCCGCGAGGGCCTGGACAACCTGACCTTCGTGGTCAACTGCAACCTGCAGCGCCTCGACGGCCCGGTCCGCGGCAACGGCAAGATCATCCAGGAGCTGGAGTCTCAGTTCCGCGGCGCCGGCTGGAACGTCATCAAGCTGGTCTGGGACCGCACCTGGGACCCGCTGCTGGCCCAGGACCGCGACGGCGTCCTGGTCAACAAGCTGAACACCACCCCGGACGGCCAGTTCCAGACCTACGCCACCGAGTCCGGCTCGTACATCCGCGAGCACTTCTTCGGCGGCGACCTGCGCCTGCGCGCCATGGTCGAGAGCATGACGGACTCCCAGATCCAGCACCTGGGCCGCGGCGGTCACGACCACCGCAAGGTGTACGCCGCGTTCAAGGCCGCCCGCGAGCACACGGGCCAGCCGACCGTCATCCTGGCGCAGACCGTCAAGGGCTGGACGCTGGGCCCCAACTTCGAGGGCCGCAACGCCACCCACCAGATGAAGAAGCTGACGGTCGAGGACCTGAAGCGCTTCCGCGACCGGCTGCACCTGCCGATCACCGACAAGCAGCTCGACGAGGGCTACCCGCCCTACTACCACCCGGGCCGCAACTCGGAAGAGATCCAGTACATGCACGACCGCCGCGAGGAGCTCGGCGGCTACGTGCCCACCCGCAAGGTCCGCCCGCGCAAGCTCGAACTCCCGGGCGACGACGCGTACAAGGCGGTCAAGAAGGGTTCCGGCAACCAGACCATCGCCACCACCATGGCGTTCGTCCGGGTGCTCAAGGACCTGATGCGGGACAAGGGCATCGGCAACCGCTTCGTGCCGATCGCGCCGGACGAGTACCGCACCTTCGGCATGGACTCGCTCTTCCCGTCCGCCAAGATCTACAACCCGCTCGGCCAGACCTACGAGTCGGTCGACCGCGAGCTGCTGCTGGCGTACAAGGAGTCCCCGTCCGGCCAGATGCTGCACGACGGCATCTCCGAGGCCGGCTGCACCGCCTCGCTGATCGCCGCCGGCTCGTCCTACGCGACGCACGGCGAGCCGCTGATCCCGGTCTACGTCTTCTACTCGATGTTCGGGTTCCAGCGCACCGGCGACCAGTTCTGGCAGATGGCCGACCAGCTGGCCCGCGGCTTCGTGATCGGCGCCACCGCCGGCCGCACCACTCTCACCGGTGAGGGCCTGCAGCACGCCGACGGCCACTCCCAGCTGCTGGCCTCCACCAACCCCGGTGTGGTCGCCTACGACCCGGCCTACGGGTACGAGATCGCCCACATCATGCAGGACGGCCTGCGCCGCATGTACGGCTCCTCCGCCGAGCACCCGCACGGCGAGGACGTCTTCTACTACATGACCGTCTACAACGAGCCCATCAAGATGCCGGCCGAGCCGGAGGGCGTGGACGTCGACGGCATCCTCAAGGGCCTCTACCGGCTCTCCGACGGCACCGCCGGCCAGATCCCCGCGCAGCTCCTCGCCTCCGGCGTGGCGGTGCCGTGGGCGCTGGAGGCGCAGCGCATCCTCGCCGAGGAGTGGAACGTCAAGGCGGACGTCTGGTCGGCCACCTCCTGGAACGAGCTGCGCCGCGACGCCGTCGAGGCGGAGGAGTTCAACCTCCTCCACCCGGAGGAGCCGCAGCGCGTCCCGTACGTGACCTCGAAGCTCTCCGGGGCCGAGGGTCCGTTCGTGGCCGTCTCCGACTGGATGCGCGCCGTCCCGGACCAGATCTCCCGCTGGGTCCCCGGCCAGTACCAGTCCCTGGGCGCCGACGGCTTCGGCTTCGCCGACACCCGCGGCGCGGCCCGTCGCTTCTTCCACATCGACGCCCAGTCGATCGTCCTGGCCACCCTCACCGAGCTGGCCAAGCAGGGCAAGATCGACCGCTCGGCGCTGAAGGACGCGATCGACCGCTACCAGCTCCTCGACGTCGCCGCCGCCCACCCCGGCGCGGCCGGCGGCGACGCCTAAGCGCTAGCCGCTCCACCCGCTCCACCACAGAGATCCGCCCGAGGACAGAAGTTCTGTCCCCGGGCGGATCTTTGGCGTTTGCGCGTGGTTGCTCGCGCAGTTCCCCGCGCCCCTGCGGGGCGCGTTGGAGAGGTCCGCACTGAACAGGGGCGCGGGGAACTGCGCGAGGCGGCAGGGCACAACGCAAAGATCCGCCCAGGACGGGGACTCCCCTCCTAGGGCGGATCTCGTGGTGCCGTCGCGTCAGATGTGCACGGCCGGCCCGGCATCATTCGCGCCGCGCTTCGTGAGCAGCCCCAGCCCCGCCGCCGCCAGCGCGACGATCGAGGCGACGGTGAAGGCCACGCCCATGCCGCTGACGAAGGACGAGTGGACCGCGTCCGCGACCCCGTCGGCGATCTGCGCCGGGGTGCCCTCCGGCATCGGCGGGGCGATGCCCAACTGCGCGGCCTGCTTGAGCTGTTCGCCCTGCTCACCGGTCGGGAACGGAACACCGGTGGCGGCCCAGTTGCCCGGCAGCACGCTGGTGACCTTGGACGCCATCACCGCGCCGAGCACCGCGGTGCCGAGGCTGCCGCCGACCTGCATCGCGGCCTGCTGGAGGCCGCCGGCCACGCCGGCCAGCTCCATCGGGGCGTTGCCGACGATGACCTCGGTGGCGCCGACCATGACGGGGCTGAGGCCGAGGCCCATCAGCAGGAACCAGAGCGACATGGCGCCGTTGCCGGAGTGGATGTCCAGGGTGGACATGCCGAGCATCGCGCCGGTGGTGAGCACCATGCCGCCGACGATCGGTATGCGCGGGCCGACCTTGCCGATCAGGAATCCGGCCACCGGAGCGCCGACGATCATCATGCCGGTCATCGGCAGCAGGTGGACGCCGGCGTCCACCGGCGCCATCCCGTGGACGTTCTGGAGGTAGAACGTCACGAAGAAGATGCCGCCGAAGAACGCGAACGCCATCAGCACCATCAGCAGGGTGCCCGCCGACAGCGACACCGAACGGAACAGCGCCAGCGGGACGAGCGGTTCCTTGGCGTAGTTCTGCCAGACCGCGAAGGCGATCAGCGCGACCACCGCGCCGCCCAGGAAGATCAGGGTCGAAGCGTCGGCCCAGCCCCAGCTGGGGGCCTTGATGATGCCCCAGACCAGCATGAACATCGCACCGGAGAGCAGCACGATGCCGGGGATGTCGAAGGACTTGGCGGACTTCTCGGAGCGCACGTCCTTGAGGATCAGCAAACCCAGCACCACCGCGACGATGCCGACCGGGATGTTGATGTAGAACACCGACTCCCAGTTGACGTGCTCGACCAGCAGGCCGCCGACGATCGGGCCGGCCGCGGTGGAGGCGCCGATGACGCCGCCCCAGATGCCGATCGCCATGTTGAGCTTCTCGGCGGGGAAGGCGCCGCGCAGCAGGCCGAGCGCGGCGGGCTGGAGCAGCGCGCCGAACAGGCCCTGCAGCACCCGGAAGAAGATCACCTGCTGGATCGAGCCGGCGAAGCCGATCGCGGCGGAGGTGGCGGCGAAGCCGACCGCGCCGACCAGGAAGGTGGACTTGTGGCCGAACCGGTCGCCGATCTTGCCGGCGGTGATCAGGAAGACCGCCAGCGCCAGCAGGTAGCCGGAGGTGACCCACTGGATGTCGGCGGGGCTGGCGTGCAGGTCGGTCTGGATCGCCGGGTTGGCGATGGCGACGACGGTGCCGTCGAGGGCGACCATCATGACGCCGACGGCGACGGTGAGCAGGGTCAGCCAGGGGTGTCCCCGCAGCTTCCCTCCGGCGGCGGGCGCCGCCTCCTTGTCCATGACGACGGACTGGCTCATGACTCGGACTTCCCCGTTCGTGTGGTGTGGCGAGAAGAGCGGCTCGAACATTATGTCAGTCGCTGACAAACGACAAATGGTGACTTGTGCCACTTGGTGACAAGTGGCAGAGCGCTAAAGTTGAGCCATGGCCAGCACCTCCATCGCCGTCGAACCGCAGCCCGCGGGCCTGCGCGAACGCAAGAAGCAGCGCACCCGGGACGCCTTGGTCGACGCCGCCCACCGCCTGTTCCTGCGACAGGGCTACGGGAAGACCACGGTGGACGAGATCGCGGCGTCGGTGGAGGTCTCCCAGCGCACCTTCTTCCGGTACTTCGCCAACAAGGAGGAGGTCGCCCTCGCGGTGCTGGCCGACGCCGAGGAGACGTTCCTGACCCTGCTGCGGGCCCGGCCCGCCGAGGAGACCCCGCTACAGGCGATGCGCGGCGCGGTCCGCCAGGTGTGGCAGACCCTTGACGAGGGCCGGGTCGCCGAACGCGGCTCCGTCGAGGGCGCACTGGAGCTCTTCGAGCTGATCGAGTCCACCCCGACCCTGCTCGCCGCCCACCTGCGGAACTCCCTGCACCAGGAGATCGAGGTCGCCCGGATCCTCGCCGAACGCGAGGGCCTCGACCCGGCGCTCGACCTGCGCCCCCGGCTGCTCGCCGCCGTGCTCGGCAGTGTGGTGCGGCTCTCGCACCTGTCGTACGCCGCCGAACCCGACCAGCACGGCCACTGCATGGACGGCATGCTGGCCCTGATCGAGCGCCATTTCGACCAGCTAGGACCGGCGTTGGCCGGTTCCTGGCGCTGACCGCCGGCGCGGGTAGTACTGCGGTATCAGGGCCGCTGCCCGACCGGAGTATGAGGACAGCGGCCGTTCCGCGTTCTACCCTCGGCCCGGTGACCACCTGGAAGACCTTCCTCCGCGCCCTCGTCGAGCCCGTCCCGGACCACCGGCCGCCGCTGCACAACGCCCGCCGGCCGTGGGTCCGGGCGCTGCCCTTCCTGGCGGTGCTGGCCATGGTCGGCTCCCTGCTGCCCACCGGCGTGGTCGCGCTGACGCAGTTCTACGGCGTGAACGGGGGCCTGGCCGCCTCCCTGGCCCTCGTCCAGACCGGGGCGCTGGCACTCGGGCTGGTCCGGCCGCTGACCGGCTGGCAGCTGATGGCGCCCACGGTGGTGATCGGCGCGATCGCCACCCACGGCGCGGCCGCCGACCAGCCCTGGCCGTGGCCGGCGCCCACGCTGCTCTGCTACCTGTTCCTGATGGTGTTCCTGGCCATCCGGGAGCGCGGCCGTACCCTGCTCGCCGTCTGGGCCGTCACCTTCCTCGGCAACAGCCTCAGCTGGACGGCCTTCAGCGAGTACTTCGACGGCACCTCGGTGGTGGTCACCGCCCTCTCCGGTGTGATCATGCTGCTCGGCTGGAGCCTGCGCGGCCGCGGCGAGGCGCAGCGACTGCTCGCCGCCCAGGAGCAGATCTCCGAGACCGAACGCGCCCGGCGCACGCTGCTGGAGGAACGCGCCCGGATCGCCCGCGAGTTGCACGACGTGGTCGCCCACCACATGTCGGTGATCACCGTCCAGGCCGACAGCGCCCCGTACCGGATCGAGGGCCTGCCCGAGCCCGCCGTCGCCGAGTTCGGCCAGATCGCCGCCGCCGCCCGCGGCTCGCTCGCCGAGATGCGCCGCCTGCTCGGGGTGCTGCGGGCCGCCGACACCGAGGCCGACAAGGCCCCGCAGCCTGGCCTGGCCGACCTGCCGGGCCTGCTCTCCACCGTCGCCCAGGCCGGCGTGCGCGCCGAACTCGACCTCGCCGACGAGGTCCTGGCCCTCGGCCCCGTCCCCGAGGCGGTCGGCCTGTCCGCGTACCGGATCGTCCAGGAGGCGCTGGCCAACGTCGTCCGGCACGCCCCCGGCGCGACCGCCCGGGTCCGCGTCACCGCCTCCGACGGCGCGCTGACCGTGGACGTCGACAACGACCCCGCGCCCGGCAAGGCCCCCGCCGTCGAGACCTCCGCCTCCACCGGGCACGGGCTGACCGGAATGCGCGAGCGCGTCCGCCTGCTGGCTGGCACCCTGGACACCGGCCCGACCGCCGACGGCGGCTACCGGGTCGCCGCCGTCCTGCCGATCACGGCGACCGACGCCACCCCAGGGGAGACCACCGCATGACCATCCGCGTCCTCATCGTCGACGACCAGGCGATGGTCCGCGCCGGCTTCGCCGCCCTGCTCAACGCCCAGACCGACATCGACGTCGTCGGCGACGCCGCGAACGGCCGCGAGGCACTCGACGTCAGCCGCCGCACCCACCCCGACGTCGTGCTGATGGACGTCCGCATGCCCGAGATGGACGGCCTCGAAGCCGCCCGCCACCTCCTCGACCCCCCGCCCGGCGTCGTCCACCGCCCGCGCGTCCTGATGCTCACCACCTTCGACGTCGACGACTACGTCTACGAGGCCCTCCGGGCCGGCGCCTCCGGCTTCCTCCTCAAGGACGCCCCGCCGGCCGACCTGATCTCCGCCGTCCGCGTGGTCGCCGCCGGCGACGCCCTGCTCGCCCCGTCCGTCACCCGCCGCCTCATCGCCGACTTCGCCCAGAACCGCCCCGCCCCCCGCCGCGACCCCCGGCTCCGCCTCAACGGCCTCACCCCCCGCGAGACCGAAGTCCTCGAACTCATCGCCCGCGGCCTCTCCAACCAGGAGATCGCCGCCCACCTGGTCCTCGCCGAACAGACCGTCAAGACCCACATCGGGCGCATCCTCGCCAAACTCAGCCTCCGCGACCGCGCCCAGGCCGTCGTCCTCGCCTACGAGAGCGGCCTCGTCCAGCCCGGCAGCTGAATTGCACGAACCGGGGGTGTCTCCCGCTGCGGTATGACACCCCTCTTGGCTCCGCAGGTTGATGCCCGGTCACCCACCTCCTTCCTACCTTCCTCCTCGTCACCGGACTGGAGAAGGAGGAAGCGATGCTGTCGCGTCTGCGTCGAGGCACAACCGTTGCCGGGTTGGTGTTGGCGGCCGTGCTGGGGGCGGGTTCGTGGGCGTCGGCGGATGCGCAGACCCCGCTGACCGGCCCCCCGCCGGGCTCCGCGGAGTGGGTCGCCGACACCGGCCTGGGCCGCGGACTCCCCGACCCGGCCAACGCCTCCCCGGCCGAAGTGGCGGCGTTCTTCGCCGAGCTGACCGACGCCCAGCAGCGCGACCTCGCCCTCCGCCACCCCCAGGTGGTCGGCAACCTGGACGGCGCCCCGATCCCGCTCCGCTACCTGGCCAACTCCCTGGCCCTCGCCCAGGAGACCAGGACCCAGCAGGCCCGCGCCGACGACGCCTCCCTCCGTCGCGAGGAACGCAGGCTCGCCGCCGCCAAGGCCGCCCGCTACCGCGAACTGGCCGACCACCGGCTGCTCGCCTTCGACCCGCGCGGTCGCGGCCAACTCGCCGAGGTCTTCGGCGACTTGGCCCACGACTCCCGCACCGCCGTACTGGTCCCCGGCTCCGACACCGACCTCGTGACCTCCGACCGCCTCGCCGGCATGGCCGAGGCCCTGCGCAGCGCGAGCGACGACAAGGTCGCCGTGGTCGCCTGGACCGGCTACACCACCCCGGTCGGCGTCGGCATCGACGCGGCCCGCGAGGACCTCGCCGAGGCCGGCGCACCCCGCCTGGAGCGCCTGGTGGCCGGCCTCGCCCCCGCCACCGGCCCGGTGACGCTGTTCTGCCACAGCTACGGCTCGGTGGTCTGCGGCCGGTCCGCGCCGGACCCGGCGCAGGTCGCCGGGGTGGTGGTGCTCGGCTCGCCGGGGATGGGCCTGGCGCGGGCGGACGAACTGCGGGTGCCGGTGTGGGCGGTGGCCCGCAACCCGGAGGACTGGATCTCCGAGGTCCCGAACGTCTCCGTCCTCGGCTTCGGCCACGGCGCCGACCCGACCTCCGAGGCGTTCGGCGCCCACCTCCTGCCGTCCGCCGGCTCGCACGGCCACAGCGGCTACTTCGCCCCCGGTTCGGCCTCCCTCGCGGCCTTCGCCGCGCTCGCCGCCACCGGCTCCCCCACCTCCGCCTGACCCGCGCCGCCGAAGAAAGAAGGAGACGTCCGATGCTGCCTGTTTCCGTCCGTCGCGCCGCGGCGACCGTCGACGCGAAGACCCCCGCCACCCGCGACCGCGCGCTGGACGCGCTGCGCGCCGTCGCGCTGCTCTCGGTGCCGCTGGGGCACTGGATGCTCGGCGGATTCACCCTCTCCGACGGCGTCCTGCACAACGCCAGCCCGCTGGCGGCGCTGTCGTTCATGGCGCCGCTGAGCTGGCTGCTGCAGATGCTGGGGGTGTTCTTCCTGGTCGGCGGCCGGGCGTCGGCGCTCTCCTGGCGCCGGTCGGCCGAGCGCGGGGTGAGCGCCACGACGTGGCTGCGCGGCCGGGTGCTGCGGCTGGCCCGGCCGGTGCTGGGGGTGGCCGCGGTGTGGGCGGCGCTGATCCCGGTGCTCCGGATGCTCGGGGTGCCGGCCGACACGGTGCGCACGGGCGCGGTGCTGATGGTGCAGCCGCTCTGGTACATCGCGATGTACCTGGTGCTGACCGCGCTCACCCCGCTCTGCGTCACGTTCGGCGCGCGGACGAAGGGGTGGGCCTCGGCCGGGCTGCTGGCGGCCGTCGCGGCGGTGGACCTGCTGCGCTACGGCCCGTGGGGCGCGTCGATGCCGGGCTGGCTGAGCCTGCTGAACCTGCTGCCGGGCTGGCTGTTCGCCTACCAGCTGGGCGTGGACTGGGCGCACGGCCGGATCTCCCGGGCCGGGGCGTGGCTGACGGCCGTCGGCGGTGCGGTGCTGTTCGCGGTGCTGCTGCTGGTCTTCCACTACCCGGCGAGCATGGTCGGCGTGCCGGGCGCGGCCCGCACCAACTCGCACCCGCCGTCCCTGCTGGTGCTGGCGCTGGCCTCGGTGCAGGGCGGTGCGGCGATGCTGCTGAAGGACCGGCTGGGCCGGGCGCTGCGCCGGCCGCTGCTGTGGCTGCCGGTGGTGGTGGTCAACCTGGGCGCGATGACGATCTTCTGCTGGCACCAGACCGCGATGTTCCTGACCGCGCTGGCCGGTTCGCGACTGGGCGAGGTGCCCGGCCTGACCACCGCCCCCGACTCCGGGCTGTGGGCGCTGGGCCGGCTGGCCTGGCTGCCGGTGTTCGCCGTGGTGCTGGCGCTGATCGGCCGCTGGGCCCGGCGTTTCGACGCCCCGTGGCCGTCCCGGGCCTGGCGGGCGGCGGCGACGGCCGGCGCCGCGCTGTTCGCGGTGTACGCGCTCGGCACGGTCTGACGCCACGTCAATCGTCTGACGGCCGATCACCCGCCGTCTGTCGGTGCCGGGACCTACCCTGACCGCCATGGCGACCTTCGACGAACTGACCGCGCTGGCCCTGGAGCTGCCGCAGGCGCACCAGGAGACCACCTGGGAGCAGCAGACCTTCCGGGTGGGTCGGAAGATCTTCGCGATGGGGCACCCGGATTCCGGGCAGGTCTCGGTCAAGGCGACGGTGCCCGAGCAGGCCGAACTGATCGCCGCCGCACCCGAGGTGTACTCGGTGGCGCCGTACACCGGCCGGTTCGGCTGGGTGCGGGTCCGACTCGCCCGGGTGGAGCCGGAGGAGCTGCGTGAACTGCTCGCCGAGGCCTGGCGTTCGGTCGCGCCGAAGCGGGTCCGGGACGGGTACCAGGGGTAGGGTCCGAGGGAATGTGACGCGGAACACTGTTTGGCCCCTGCCCGGCGCGTCTGCCGCCCTCTAGTCTGGCTGACTAGTAGTTGGCAGTCGTAGCACCATCGGGCCCGGCCCGCTGCGATGTACCGGCCCGAGGGAGTGGACGCCATGCACCGCAGGCGGGTCAAGCGAATTCTGATCGGCGTGTTCGCCGGCTGCGCCGCCCTGGTGGACGCCGGGGCCGCGGTCGCCCAGGCCACTGCGGTGAGCGAACAGCTGGCGATCACCACCCCGCCGGCCGGCAGCGCCGCCTGGGTCGCCGACGGTTCCTTCGGCAAGGCCCTGCCGGATCCCGCCACCGCCGACCCGGCCGCCGTCGCCGCCTTCTTCGCCTCGCTGACGGGCGCCGAGATCGACCGGCTGATCCTCGAATACCCGCTGGTGGTCGGCAACTTGGACGGTGCGCCGCTGGCCGTCCGGTACCGGGCCAACCGGGAGGCGATCGCCGCCGAACGCGACCGGGCCCGGCAGCGCGCCGACGACCGCGCCCTGGACCCGACCGCCCGGGCGCTGGCCGTCTCCCGCGCCCACGACTCCGAGGCGCTGCTCGCCCCCGGCCGGCAGATCCTCGCGTTCGACCCGCGCGGCCGCGGCCTGGTCACCGAGGTGTACGGCGACCTGGCCGCCGCCCGGCGGGTGGCCGTCCTGGTGCCCGGTTCGGACGCCGACCTCGGCCACTTCGACCAGTCCGGCGAGCCGCTGCGCTCCCCCGCCGGCATGGCCCGCGCCCTGCTCGCCGAGGAGCACGCCCAGTCGCCCGGCACCCGCACCGCGGTGGTCGCCTGGACCGGCTACGTCACCCCGCAGGGCCTCGGCCCGGACGCGGCCACCTCCCGGCTCGCCGAGGCCGCCGCGCCGCGCCTGGAGCGCCTGCTCGGCGGGCTGCGGCAGACCAGCCACCCGGAGGCGCCGCCCGCACTGCTGTGCCACTCGTACGGCTCGGTGGTGTGCGGCACCGCCGCCCCGACCCTGCACGCCGGGCAGCCGATCGACCTGGTGGCGTTCGGCAGCCCCGGGATGGGCGTCGGCTCGGCCGCCGAGCTCGGCACCGGCGTCCAGGTGTGGGCGGCCCGCAACCCGGGCGACTGGATCGGCAACGTGCCGTACCTGGAGGTCGGCGGCCTCGGCCACGGCTCCGACCCGACCACCCAGGCGTTCGGCGCGACGACCGTCTCCTCGGCGGGCGCCAGCGGCCACAACGGCTACCTGGCCGGGGGCACCGCCAGCCGGCACAACTTCGCCGCGATCGCCCTCGGCCACTACGACGACGTCACCCACCCGTCGCCCTGGACGAACTGACGTACCGTCAGACCTCGCGGGCGTCCGAGGTGTTGCTCATGTCGGCGTAGCGGGAGCCCTGCACCCGGCCGCCGATCAGGTCCAGCTCGGCCAGCTCCTCGGCGGTCAGCTTCAGCGCGGTGGCCGCGGCGTTCTCCTCCAGCCGGCTGCGCTTGCGGGTGCCCGGGATCGGCACCACCGCCAGGCCGTGCACCTCGGCCCGCTGCTGCACCCAGGCCAGCGCGACCTGCGCTGCCGTCGCCCCGCGCTCCGCGGCGATCTTCCGGATCGGCTCGACCAGCTCCGCGTTCCCGGCCGCGTTCTCGCCGGTGAACTGCGGCAGGTGGCGCCGGAAGTCGTCCGCGCCGAGCTTCCCCGCGTCGGCGAACGCCCCGGTCAGGAAGCCCCGGCCGAGCGGCGAGTACGGCACCAGCGCCACACCCAGCTCCGCCGCCACCGGCACCGCGCTGCGCTCCGGCCCGCGGGAGAACAGCGACCACTCGGACTGCAGCGCCGCGATCGGGTGCACCGCGTACGCCTCCCGCAGCTCCGGGCCGGTCACCTCGGACAGGCCCAGGTGCTTCACCTTGCCGGCCGCGACCAGCTCCGCCATCGCCCCGACCGACTCGGCCAGCGGCACCTCGGGGTTGCGCCGGTGCATGTAGTACAGGTCGATCTCGTCCACCCCGAGCCGGCGCAGCGAGGCGTCCACCGCCTGCCGGATGTACGCCGGGTCGTTGTTCACGCCCCGGTAGGACGGGTCGTCCGCGCGCCGCTCGATCGCGAACTTGGTGGCCAGCACCACCTGGTCGCGGTGCGCCCGGACGAACGGGCCGATCAGCTCCTCGTTGGCGCCCGAGCCGTAGATGTCGGCGGTGTCGAACAGGGTCACCCCGAGCTCCAGCGCCCGGCCGAGGGTGGCCAGCGCCTCCTCGGTGTCGGTCGGGCCGTAGAACTCGCTCATCCCCATGCAGCCCAGGCCCTGCACGCCCACGACGGGGCCGTTGCTGCCGAGCCGAGTGGTCTCGATGCTGCTCATGCGCTCTTCCTGTCCTCGATCGGGTGGTACCCCGTTGTCCCATTCGTCTCGTCGCCGTCCGCACCGGCCGCGGCCGCCTCCTCCTGCTCGCCGTACAGGTCGATCTTCCGATCGATCACGGCGAGCGTGGCATGCAGGTCCGCGAGGCGCTGCCGGACCTCCGCCCGGTGGTCCACCAGCAGCTGCCGGCGCGCCGCCCGGGTGGCGTCCCCGTCCCGCACCAGCTCGATGTACCGGACCATGTCGGCCACCGGCATCCCGGTCAGCCGGAGCTTGGTCAGGAACGCCAGCCGGGCCAGGTCCGCGTCGCTGTACCGGCGCTGCCCCGCGTGCGAGCGGTCCACCGGGTCCAGCAGGCCGATCCGCTCGTACCAGCGCAGCGTGTGCGCCGACAGCCCGCTGATCGCGGACACCTCACTGATCCCGTGCCGCGGCGTCCGGTCCGGCACCGCGAGCGGCGCACCGAACGCCCGCTCGCACGGCGACAGTTGAGAACCACGCTGGATTGACGCTGCCATCTGGAACTTGACCCCCGGTCTCGGCGACGACGACTCCGACGCTACTCAGTTGGAGCGCACTCCAAGCAAGCCTGGCACACCGGATCTCCGCACCCGTCGTTTAGAGTGCGCCCCATGCAGAGCTTGCGCACGATCGACAACTGGCCGGTACCGAACGCCGCGGCGGCGGTCGTACGGAGCGACGGCGCCCTGCTCGGCACGCACGGGCCGCAGGACCACCTGTTCCCGCTCGCCTCCGTCACCAAGCTGATCAGCGCCTACGCCGCGCTGATCGCCGTCGAGGAAGGCGTCTTCGAACTCGACGACCCGGCCGGCCCCGAGGGCTCCACCGTCCGCCACCTGCTGGCCCACACCTCCGGCCTCGCCTTCGACGAGCACCGCGTGATGGCCGCCCCCGGCAACCGCCGCCTCTACTCCAACGCCGGCTTCGACGTCCTCGCCGCCACCCTGGAACACGCCTCCGGCATCCCGTTCGCCCAGTACGTCGCCGAGGCCGTCCTCCAGCCCCTCGGCATGCACGCCTCCCTCATCAACACCGCCCACCGCGCACCCGCCGGCGCGGGCGGCCTCTCCACCGCCGCCGACCTCGCCCGCTTCGCCGCCGAGCTCCAGTCCCCCAAGCTCCTCGACCCCGGCACCCTCCACGCCGCGACCCGCGAAGTCGCCTTCCCCGGCCTCAACGGCGTCCTCCCCGGCTTCGGCCACCGCCGCCCCAACGACTGGGGCCTCGGCTTCGAGATCCGCAGCCACAAGACCCCCCACTGGACCGGCACCGCCAACTCCCCCGCCACCTTCGGCCACTTCGGCCAGTCCGGCACCTTCCTCTGGGTCGATCCCACCGCCGGCCTCGCCTGCCTCGCCCTCACCGACCGCGACTTCGGCCCCTGGGCAGCAGAAGCCTGGCCCCGGCTCAGCGACGCGGTCCTCGCCGAGATGTAGCGGGTGCGAAACCAGGGAGAGCGCAGACAGGGGCGCGGGGAACTGCGCGAAGGGGAACGCACCACGTCCGCAAGATCGCGACGCAGGGCAATGACCTGCACGTGATCGCGACCTTGCGGACGTGACCCGCCCTTGTCGCGCAGTTCCCCGCGCCCCCGGTCTCGCGCCCGCTACCCGAATCGCAGCGGGCTGTGCATCTCCCAGAGCAGCAGCTCCACCCCGTCCTCCCCCGCCGTCGGATCCGCGAACGCGTCCCCCGTGATCCGAATCGCGTCCCCCGCGCCCGCCGAGCGCCCACCCCCCTGCGGCCCCGGGACAGTCCGGTAGCCGACCGAGCCGGCCACCACGTGCACGTAGCGGAACGGCGCAGCCGGCAGCTCCGGCAGCGGGGCCCACGCCCCGGCCCGGACCAGCCACAGTGCCGCGTCCGCCCGCCGCAGGCGCAGCGTCTCGTCCGACTCCCGCCCCGAAGCCAGCAGCGTCAGCCCGTCCGCCACCGGCACGGCCCGCAGCCCGAACCCGGGCGCACCCCCGAACTCGTCGGGCTGGAGCCACATCTGAAGAAACGTCACAGCCTCGGACGCCCCGCCGAGGTTCCGCTCCGTATGCGTGATGCCCGCCCCCGCCGACTGCACCTGGACCATCCCGGGCCGCACCACGCTCGCGTGCCCCGCGTCGTCGCGGTGGGCGAGCGCCCCGCCGGTCACCCAGGTGACGATCTCGGTGTCGGTGTGCCGGTGCGCCTCGTACCCGGCAGCGGGTGCGAGCGTCTCCTCGTTGCAGGCGAGGAGTGACCCGAACGAGGTGTTCTTCGGGTCGTAGTGCCCGGCGAAGGAGAACGCGTGCCGGGTGGTGATGCCTTCGGCGGGTTCCGACAGGTAACGCTCGGCGCTGCGGCGCAGGTCGGCGCGCCCGCGCTCCTTCCGTCCGCCCCCGGACGCGGGTTCGGAGCTGTCAGAGGGCTGCCCGTCCCGGGCCGAGGAATCCACGCTCACGGGCATTACGGTAGCCGGTGTGACGGGTGCCACCGGCCTTCTCGGCGCGGGGTGTGCACGAGCACCCGTCCGCGTGAGGCAGGCTAGTGCCGTGCCATCCGCTTCAGCGAAACCCGACAAAGCATCCGACCGGACACCCGGCGAGCCCCCCTCCCCGGAGCGGTCCGCCGACCGGGGCCCGGAGAAGAAGCCCGCGAAACGTGCGGCGCAGCCGGCCCGCGCCGCCGCGGTGCCCGGTCGCGGCCGGATGACCGCCGAGGAGCGCCGACTCGCCGCCGATCGCGCCGAGTTGAGGGCGGCGACGCTCAAGCGGCTGGAGAAGTCGGCGGGCAAGCTGGCGTCCGCGGCGATCGCCCGGATGGACGACCAGCTGGCCTGGTACCGGCGGATGCCGCCGGAGCACCGGTCGTGGATCGGCCTGGTCGCGCAGGCGGGCATCGCGGCGTTCACCGAGTGGTACCGGCATCCGGAGGCGCCGCAGGCGATCTCCACCGACGTGTTCGGGACCGCGCCCCGGGAGTTGACCCGGGCGATCACGCTGCGGCAGACGGTGGAACTGATCCGCACCACGATCGAGGTGATGGAGGAGGCCATCGAGGAGGTGGCCGCGCCCGGCGACGAGGCGGGCATGCGCGAGTCGGTGCTCGTGTACGCCCGGGAGATCGCCTTCGCCACCGCCCAGGTGTACGCGCAGGCCGCGGAGGCCCGCGGCGCGTGGGACGCCCGGCTGGAGGCGCTGGTCGTCAACTCGCTGCTGTCCGGTGACGCCGACGAGGGCGTGCTGTCCCGGGCGGCGGCGCTGGGCTGGGGCCAGCCGAGCCAGGTGCGGGTGGTGATGGGCAGCGCCCCGGACGGCGACAGCGAGCTGGTGGTGGAGGCCATCCGCCGCGCCGCCCGGTACGCCAAGCTGCACGTGCTGACGGGTGTGCTGGGCCGCCGCCTGGTGGTGGTGGTCGGCGGCGACAAGGAGCCCGTGCACGCCGCACGGGCGCTCATCGGCCAGTTCGCGCCGGGCCCGGTGGTGGTCGGTCCGACGGTCGGCGACCTGCTGTCGGCGACACGCTCGGCGCACGCGGCGGCGCAGGGCCTGAAGGCGTGCGCCGCGTGGCCGGACGCGCCCCGCCCGGTGCTCGCCGACGACCTGCTGCCGGAACGCGCGCTGGCGGGCGACGAAGTGGCGCGCCGTCAGCTGGTGGAGGAGATCTACACACCTCTGGAGGAGGCCGGTTCGGCACTCCTGGAGACGCTGAGTGTCTATCTGGAGCAGGCATCGTCCCTGGAGGGCGCGGCCCGGATGCTCTTCGTCCACCCGAACACCGTCCGCTACCGGCTGCGTCGTGTGACTGACGTCACCGGCTATGCTCCGTCGGACGTCCGTTCGGCATTCACCCTGCGCATCGCCCTTGCCCTGGGGCGTCTCGGTTCCGGTCCTGATCAGGGCTGATCGAACTGTAGGGAATCCACAATCCGACGTGCTTTTCTTCGTCATCGTCGCCTACCCGCCCCACGGCGTCCGGCGAGAGAGGGTTGAACCGTGCTCGTTATCGTCGCCCCTGGACAGGGTGCCCAGACTCCCGGCTTCCTCAACCCCTGGCTCGAACTGGACGGCGTCGCCGACCGGCTGCGCCAGTGGTCGGAGGTGGCCGGCCTCGATCTGGTGCGCGCCGGAACCGAGGCCTCCGAGGAGGAGATCAAGGACACCGCCGTCGCCCAGCCGCTGCTGGTGGCCGCCGGTCTGGTGACCGCTCAGGCGCTGCTGCCGCAGGGCGTGTCCGCGTCCGTCGGCGCGGTGGCCGGCCACAGCGTGGGCGAGATCACCGTCGCCGCGCTGGCCGGGGTGCTGTCCGAGCAGGACGCACTGGCCTTCGTCCGTGAGCGCAGCCTCGGCATGGCGGAGGCCGCCGCGGCCACCGCGACCGGCATGACGGCGGTGCTCGGCGGTGACCCGGAGGTGGTCGCCGCGAAGCTCGCCGAGCACGGCGTCACCCCGGCGAACAACAACGGCGGCGGCCAGATCGTCGCGGCCGGCACGCTGGAGCAGCTCGCCGCGCTGAAGGCCGACCCGCCGGCCGGCGCGCGCCTGATCCCGCTGAAGGTCGCGGGCGCGTTCCACACCGAGCACATGGCCCCGGGCGTGGCCCGGCTGGAGAAACTGGCGCCGACGCTGACCACGGCGAACCCGTCGGTCGCGTACGTCTCCAACAAGGACGGCGAGGTGGTCGGCGACGGCGCCGAGGTGCTGGCCCGTCTGGTCGCGCAGGTGTCCAACCCGGTCCGCTGGGACCTGTGCATGGAGACCCTGCAGCAGCTGGGCGCGACCGCCGTGATCGAGCTGTCCCCCGCCGGAACCCTCACCAACCTGGTCAAGCGGAACGTCAAGGGCGTCGCCACGCTGGCCCTGAAGTCCCCCGCCGATCTCGACCGGGCCCGCGAGCTCGTGGCCGAGCACGGCAGCCAGGAGAAGTCCGCATGAGTGCCACCATCAAGCCGGCCACCGGCGCCCAGTTCTCGCGCATCCTCGGTGTCGGCGGCTACCGCCCGACCCGGGTGATCCCGAACTCCGAGGTGCTGAACTGGATCGACTCCTCGGACGAGTGGATCCGCTCCCGGTCCGGCATCGCGGAGCGCCGCTGGGCCGGTCCGGAGGAGACCGTCGCCGAGATGTCGGTGCGGGCGGCCACCCGGGCCGTCGCGATGTCCGGGATCGCTCCGGAGCAGATCGGCGGCGTCATCGTCGCCACCGTCTCGCACCTGAAGCAGACCCCGGCGATCGCCACCGAGATCGCCCAGCAGCTCGGCTGCGGCACCGCCCCCGCGTTCGACATCTCCGCCGCCTGCGCGGGCTTCGGCTACGGCCTGAGCCTGGCCGACGGCATGGTGCGCGGCGGCTCCGCCGAGTACGTGCTGGTGATCGGCGTGGAGCGGCTCTCCGACCTGACCGACAAGTCGGACCGCTCGACCGCGTTCATCTTCGGCGACGGCGCGGGCGCCGCGATCGTCGGCCCGTCCGACACGCCCGGCATCGGCAAGGTGGTCTGGGGCGCGGACGGCTCGCAGGCCGATGTCATCTCGCAGACCAAGGCCTGGGACACCGCCTTCGCCAAGCCCGACGCCGTCAACGGCGCGGGCGAGGAGACCAAGTGGCCCGCGCTGCGGATGGAGGGCCAGACGGTCTTCCGCTGGGCGGTGTACGACATGGCGAAGGTCGCCCAGCAGGCGCTGGACGCCGCCGGGATCACCGCCGACCAGCTCGGCGCGTTCATCCCGCACCAGGCCAACATGCGCATCATCGACGCCATGATCAAGACGCTGAAGCTGCCCGCCGAGGTCCCGGTGGCGCGCGACATCGTCGAGACCGGCAACACCTCCGCCGCCTCCATTCCGCTCGCCATGGAGCGGATGCTGGAGCGCGGCGAGGCCAAGAGCGGCGACCTCGCGCTGATCATCGGCTTCGGGGCCGGTCTGGTCTACGCCGCAGCAGTCGTTACTCTCCCCTAGGCGTTTTTTCTCCGCACCACATGAAACCCGCGGCGGTCCGCCGGACCGTCCGCCGTCACCACCGAAGAGGAGCAGCCGATATGGCTACCCAGACCGAGGTTCTCGAAGGTCTCGCCGAGATCGTGAACGAGATCGCCGGCATTCCGGTCGAGGACGTCGAGCTCGACAAGTCCTTCACCGACGACCTGGACGTCGACTCGCTGTCCATGGTCGAGGTCGTCGTCGCCGCCGAGGAGCGCTTCGGCGCGAAGATCCCGGACGACGAGGTCAAGAACCTGAAGACCGTCGGCGACGCGGTGAACTTCATCGTCGCCAACGTCTGACCAGTCGTCAGGCTGCCGGTCGGGGCGCGCCCGTCGCGCCCCGACCGTCCCCCTTTCCCCCCGGCCCGTCCGGCCCTCCGCTCAACGTGAAAGAAGAAGAAACCAGTGACTGCTGAACATCGCACCGTGGTCGTCACGGGTATCGGCGCCTTCACGCCGCTGGGCGGCGACGCCGCCACCTTCTGGGAGGGCCTGCTGGCCGGCAAGTCCGGGGTCCGCGCGCTCACCGAGGAGTGGGCCGCCGACCTGCCGGTCCGGATCGCCGCCCGGGTCGCCGTCGAGCCGTCCGAGATCCTGCCCCGCCCGTTGGCCCGCAAGCTGGACCGCTCGGCCCAGTTCGCGCTGATCGCCGCCCGCGAGGCCTGGAAGGACGCCGGCTTCGAGGGCCCGGCCACCGGCGACTCCAACGAGCTCGTCCCCGAGCGCCTGGGCGCGGTCATCGCCTCCGGCATCGGCGGCGTCACCACCCTGCTCGACCAGTACGACGTGCTCAAGGAGCAGGGCGTCCGCAAGGTCTCCCCGCACACCGTCCCGATGCTGATGCCCAACTCCCCGGCCGCCAACGTCGGCCTGGAGGTCGGCGCCCGGGCCGGCGTGCACACCCCCGTCTCCGCCTGCGCCTCCGGTGCCGAGGCGATCGGCTACGCGATCGAGATGATCCGCAACGGCCGCGCCGACATCGTGGTGGCCGGCGGCACCGAGGCGGCGGTCCACCCGCTGCCCCTCGTCGCCTTCTCCAACATGATGGCGATGTCCAAGAACAACGACGACCCCGAGCACGCCTCCCGCCCGTACGACAAGGCCCGTGACGGCTTCGTCCTCGGCGAGGGCGCCGGCGTGGTCGTGCTGGAGTCCGCCGAGCACGCGGCTGCCCGCGGCGCCCGCGTGTACTGCGAGGCGGTCGGCCAGGGCCTGTCCTCGGACGCCCACCACATCGCCCAGCCGGAGCCCACCGGCGCCGGCGTGGCCCGCGCCATCGCCGACCTGTTCGACCGCAACGACCTCGACAAGTCCGAGGTGGTGCACGTCAACGCGCACGCCACCTCCACCCCGCAGGGTGACACCGCGGAGATCAAGGCGCTGCGTCGCGAACTCGGCGACCACCTGGAGCACGTGGCGATCTCCGCCACCAAGTCGATGACCGGCCACCTGCTCGGCGGCGCCGGCGGCATCGAGACGGTCGCCACCGTCCTGGCCCTGTACCACCGGATCGCCCCGCCGACCGTCAACGTGGTCGAGCTGGACGACGACATCGACGCCGACATCGTCCGCGACGAGCCCCGCAAGCTCCCGGTCGAGGGCCGCGTCGCCGCCCTCAACAACTCCTTCGGCTTCGGCGGCCACAACGTGGTGCTGGCCTTCCGCACCGCCTGAACCGCCTGACAGCCACGCGCGAACGACCGCGCGACCGGCCCGGCACTCGCTTCGAGTGCCGGGCCGGTCGCGTCCGCGTCACACCACCTGGTGCAGCCACCTGACCGGTGCGCCCTCGCCCGCGTACCGGAACGGCTCCAACTCGTCGTCCCAGGGCTTGCCGAGCAGCCGGCCGATCTCCGCCTCCAGGTCGCTGCCCTCGCTGCGGGAGCGCAGCAGCACGGCCCGCAGCCGGTCCTCGGGGATCAGGATGTCGCCGTGGATGCCGGTGACGGCGTGGAAGATGCCGAGGCTGGGCGTGGAGGAGTACCGCTCACCCTCGGCCGTGGCGCTGGGCTCGCCGGTCACCTCGTAGCGCATCAACTGCCGGCCGCGCAGCGCGGAGGCGAGCTTGGAGGCGGTGCCGGCCTCTCCCTGCCAGGAGAGCTCGGACCGCCAGTGGCCGGGTGCGGCGGGCTGCCGGATCCAGTCGAGGTTGACCCGCACGCCGAGAACGCCCGCCACCGCCCACTCGACGTGCGGGCACAGCGCGCGTGGCGCGGAGTGGATGTAGAGCACACCACGTGTCGTCACCGGGACCTCCTGGCTGTGGACGAGGGTCGCCTTCCCCAGCTGCCTCGCGCCGTCGCCGGTAGGTACTGACCAGTGGCTACCCCGTGACGCTCAACTTATTCGACATTAGGTCATCAAATCGAGCAAAACGGACAAGCTTCCCCTCCATGCTAGTCGGTTCCCCCGGGAGGTCTACCCCCACAGCGCCCACCTCCCCCGAACGGCCCTGAACGCGCGCCCCCACCGGATCGCGCTACCGGTGGGGGCGTGTTGACGGAGCGCCAATTGACGCACAGTCAGATCAACTGCTTGTCGGATCAGATCTGCACGACCATCTTGCCGATGTTGGCGCCGCGCAGCATGCCGATGAAGGCCTCCGCGGTGTTCTCCACACCCTCGACCACCGTCTCGTCGTACCGCAGCGAGCCGTCCCGCAGCCAGCCGCCGACCTCCTCCAGGAACTGCCCGCGCAGCGCGCTGTGGTCGCCGACCAGCATGCCCTGCAGGCGCAGCCGCTTTCCGATGGCCAGCGCCAGGTTGCGCGGCCCGGCGGGGGCGTCGACGTCGTTGTACTGGGCGATGGCGCCGCACAGCGTGGCCCGGCCGTGCACCCGCAGGGCGCCGATCGCGGCCTCCAGGTGCTCGCCACCGACGTTGTCGAAGTAGACGTCGATGCCGTCGGGCGCGAGCGGGGCGAGCAGCTCGGCGACCGCGCCGTCCTTGTAGTTGAAGGCGGCGTCGAACCCGTAGTCGTCGACCAGGGTGGCGACCTTCTCCGCCGAGCCGGCCGAGCCGATGACCCGCTTCGCACCCTTGAGCCGGGCGATCTGGCCGACCAGCGAACCGACCGCCCCCGCCGCGCCGGAGACGAACACGGTGTCGCCGGCCCGGAACGAGGCGACCTCCAGCAGACCGGCGTACGCGGTCAGGCCCGGCATGCCGAGCACGCCCAGGTAGGCCGAGAGCGGGGCGAGTTCCGGGTCCACCTTGACGGCGTGCGCGGCGTCCAGGGTGGCGTACTCGCGCCAGCCGAGCCCGTGCAGCACGGCGTCGCCGACCCGGAAGCCCTCGACGTTGCTGGCGACCACGTGCCCGACCGCGCCGCCGTCCATCGCGGCCCCGAGCGCGAACGGCGGGACGTACGACGGCACATCGTTCATCCTGCCGCGCATGTACGGGTCCACGGACAGGTAGGCGTTGCGCACGGTGATCTCACCCGGACCGGGCTGCCGGACCGGGGCCTCGACCAGGGCGAAGTCGGCGGGGTCGGGCCAGCCCTGCGGACGGGCGGCCAGGTGCCACTCACGGCCGGTGGCGGGAAGGCCCTGCTCTGTCATCACACAATCCTCCTCAACCTGAAACATTCAGTGACTCAAGTAATCCTGCGGATGAAAGGTTCATGTTGTCAACTGTTCAGCTAGACTCGGGGCCATGGAGCAGGAGCGGAAGGAGCAGGTCATGGAGCAGGCACCCGTCCCGACCGCCGACCCGATCACCGTGGAGGTCGTCGACCTCATGGCACGCCTGGTCGGACTGTTCCACCGCGAGTACGAGGAGGCCGCCGCCGCCCGCTCGCTGACCGGCGCGCAGGCCAAGGTGCTGGCCCTGCTGCGGCGCGGGCCGATGCCGATGCGGCACATCGCACAGACCCTCTCCTGCGAGCCGTCCAACGTCACCGGCATCGTCGACCGGCTGGAGGGGCGCGGCTTCGTCACCCGCGAGGCAGACCCGCAGGACCGTCGGGTGAAGCTGGTGGCCGCCACCGACTCGGGGCTGTCCGCCTCCTCCGAGCTCCGCGAATCGCTGAACTTCGCCCGCGAGCCGCTGGCCGCGCTGGACGCCGCCGAACGGGCCCAACTGCGTGACCTGCTGCGGCGGATGCTCGACTCCTCGGCCCCCGCCTGACCCCTCGTCGGACCACCCTCCGGAGCTGCCACCAGGCGGTTCGGGGGTACCCCGGTTCGAGGGTCGAAAAATCTCTCGGAAATGATGGTTCGCGTGTAACCATTCCCGTCGCCGCACCGTCTAAGTGGTGACGAACGCCCCCTCCGCAGTGTTGCGGGGGCGGCAAGTGCCTGCCCTCGGGCACCAGTTCCCGTTGCGCGCAGAGAGATGCCGGACCGATGACCGACGCCACCCAGAGCCCCGCCGCGGCCAAGCCCCGCCGGCGAAGAGCCCGCCGAATAGCCCAGGGCCTCGGGGCGACCACCGCCGTGCTGGTGGTCGTCGCCGCCGGACTCGGCGCCTGGTACTACCAGCGGCTCGACCACAACATCACGACCTTCGCCCCGGAGGGCATCGCCACCAGCCGCCCGCCGGTCGCACCGCCCGCACCCACCGGCGGACGCCCCGTCAACGTACTGCTGCTCGGCTCCGACACCCGCAGCGGCGGCAACGACGACCTCGGCGGCGGCGACGTGGGGGTCGGGCACTCCGACACCGCGATCCTGCTGCACGTCTACGCCGATCACAAACACGCCGTCGGCGTGTCGATCCCCCGGGACACCCTGGTCACCATCCCGCCGTGCCGCCTCGCGGACGGCCGCTGGACCACCGCCCGGACCAATCAGATGTTCAACTCGGCCTTCACCATCGGCGAGTTCGAGAACGGCAACCCCGCCTGCACGCAGAACACCGTGGAGGAGCTGACCGGCCTGCGGGTGGACCACACCCTGGTCGTCGACTTCAAGGGCTTCGCCTCCATCACCGAGGCCGTCGGCGGCGTGGACGTGTGCGTCCCCAACGACGTCGACTCCTACGGCATCCACCTGACCAAGGGACGGCAGACCGTCGCCGGGCAGCAGGCCGTCGACTACGTCCGGGCCCGGCACGGCCTCGGCGACAGCTCCGACATCGGCCGGATGCGCCGTCAGCAGGCGTTCATGTCCTCGCTGATCGGCAAGGTGCAGAAGGACGGCTTCGACCTGACCACGCTGCTGCCGCTGACCGACGCCGCCACCAAGTCGCTCACCGTCGACCCCGACCTCGGATCGCCGTACAAGCTCGCCGAGTTCGCCCAGTCGCTGCAGAACATCAAGCTCGGCGACATCCAGTTCGTCACCCTGCCCTGGCGCTTCCAGGGTGCCCGGGTCGCCATCGTGCAGCCCGACGCGAGCATCCTGTGGAACCTGCTCCGCCAGGACCGCACCCTGGACGGCCACCTCACCGACGACCCCGCGCGCCCGTCCGCCGGGCCCTCCGGCGACCCGTCCGCGGACTCCTCGGCCGGCGCCTCCGCGAGCGCGTCTCCCGACGCCTCGACCGGCCCGTCCGCCGGCAGCAGCCCCGGCGCCGGGAACACGGACGTGTCGATCGTGATCCACAACGCCGCGAAGTCCGGCGGGCTGGCCGGACGCACCGAACTCGCGCTGCGCGGCAACGGCTACCGCGACATCACCGTCGGCGGGAACTCCCCCGCCCGGTCCACCACGCTGATCGAGTACGCGCCCGATCTGCGCCCCGCCGCCGAACGCCTCGCTCAGCTCTACCCCGGCGCGGAACTCCGCGCCGCCTCCGGTGGCAACGCCCTCACCCTGACCCTCGGCCAGGACCGCGTCGGCGCCGACACCCCCGACCCCGGGTCCTCCCCCGGCGCCATCCCGTCCGCGATCCCGGACGGCATCACGGGCAACACCCGCGCCGCCGACAGCGACCTCTGCAGCGACCTCAGCTTCGGCTGACCGGCCCCTCGCCCCTCGCCCGCACCCCGCCCCCGGCGGCGCGGGCGGGGGTCACGCCGTCTCCGTGACCGGATCCGGAAGGCCCGTCACCACGAGCGTGACCCGACGGTCCGTCAACTCGCCAGCCCGGGCCAGGTCGTACACCGCGGACAGCGCCTTCGCCACGTACCGCCGCTCCACCGGCACCCCGTGCCGGCTCTCGAACCGCGCGGCGAACCGCTCCAACTCCTGCGGCACCCGCCCGTACCCGCCGCCGTGCCACCCGTGCACCACCCGCCAGTTGTCGAACTCCCGCCCGTACGCAGCCAGTTGCAGCGCCGCCACCTCGCGCTCCAGGTAACCCTCGCCGCGCAGGACCGCCACCCCGAGCGCCTGTGCACCCGGCGGCAGGCCCGCGGCGATCCCCGCCAACGTTCCCCCGGTGCCGACCGGGCAGCACACCACGTCCCCCGCGCCCAGGCCAGGCAGTTGCGCCGCCAACTCCTCGGCGACCACCGCGGCCCCGCGCACCGCCTCCGCGTTCGAGCCGCCCTCGGGCAGGACGAAGTGCCCCGCGCGGCGCTCCTGCCGCCCGGAGGCGACCTTCCGGTAGACGGAACGTTCGACGAACTCCAGTGCCATCCCGTCCCGTTCGGCCCGGGCCAGCGACCAGTTCCGCGGCATCCCCGCCAACTCGGCCCCGCGGATCACCCCGACGCTCGCCAACCCGAGCGCCCACGCCGCCGCGGCCACCGCCCGCACGTGCGTGGAGTACGCCCCGCCGTAGGTGAGCAGCGCCTCGCAGCCCTCCGCGACCGCCCGCTCCAGGTTCGGCGCGAGCTTGCGCCACTTGTTGCCCGGGACCGTCGGATGCGCCAGGTCGTCCCGCTTCAACCGCAACTCGACCCCCGCAGCGGCGAGCTCCGGATCATCGACCACCGTCAGTGGTGTGGGCAGGTCGGCGGGCATGAGCATCCCCTCACCCTAGTCGGGGCCGGCAACCGCCCACCGGCCCCCCGAGGTGCCCCGGCCCCGCCTCGGCGGCCCGGGCGTCCGGGGGGCCGGGGCCGCTCCGGTCAGAGCGTGCCGGGCGTCTTGCGGGTGGTGACGTTCATCCGGTTCCACGCGTTGGCCGTGAACACCAGGGCGATCAGCTGGGCCAGTTCCTGCTCCTCGAAGTACTTCGCCGCCTCCGCATACACCTCGTCCGAGACGCCGGAGGGCAGCAGGGTCACCGCCTCCGCGAGGGCCAGCGCCGCCCGCTCCTTGTCGGTGAAGAGGCTGGACTCCTCCCACGCCGTCAGCTGGTAGATCCGCTCCTCGCTCTCCCCAGCCTTCCGGGCATCCACGGTGTGGTAACCGATGCAGTAGGCGCACTTGTTGACCTGCGCGACCCGGATCTGCACCAGCTCCAGCAGTTCGGGGTCCAGCCCCTCGCGAGCGGCGGCATCGAGAGCCAGGACGGCCTTGAAAACCTTCGGGGCGACGGCGGAGAAGTTCATGCGCTGCGGGACCTGATGGATTGTCATGCCTCAACCCTAGAAGCCCGATCGACCCGGGATAGGGTGCATTCCCATGCCAGAACCATGGGTCAATCCGCCGGCCGACGCCCCCGGGGCGGCCGAGACGCCGACACCCTCCGCCGCCGAGACGCCCGCCGAGCCACTCGTCGAGACACCCATCGAGGCACCCGCTGGGCCGCTCGGCACCGACCTGTTCCTGGAGCTGTCCGGCGGCGGCAGTCGGCGCGCCCAGCTGATGCGGGCGTTGCGTGAGGCCGTCGACTCCGGGCGGCTCGCCCCCGGCACCCGCCTGCCCCCGTACCGCAGCCTCGCCCGCGACCTGGGCATCGCCCGCAACACGGTGGCCGACGCGTACGCCGAACTCGTCGCCGAGGGCCGGCTGTCGGCCCGCCAGGGGTCCGGCACCCGGGTCGCCCACCGGGCCGCACCGCTGCCCTCCGGCCGGGACGCCCCCACCCGCCCGACGGCGGCGCGGCCGGTCGTCCACGACCTGGCGCCCTCCTCTCCCGATGCCTCCGCGTTCCCGCGCTCCGACTGGCTGACGTCCGTCCGCCGGGCCGTCTCCGCCGCCCCCAGCGGCGCCTTCGGCGTCGGCGACCCGCGCGGCCGGCCCGAACTGCGCACCGCGCTGGCCGAGTACCTGGCCCGCGCCCGCGGCGTCCGCACCGAACCGGACCGGATCGTGGTGTGCGCCGGATTCGCCCACGCCCTGCGGCTGCTGGGTGGCATCCTGGACGGACCCGTCGCCGTCGAGGCGTACGGCCTGGCCTTCCACCGCGGCCTGCTGACGGAGGCCGGCCGCCCGACCGTCCCGCTGACCGTCGACCGGGCCGGGGCCCGCACCGCCGAACTGGCCGTCACCGGCGCGCGGGCCGCCCTGCTCACGCCCGCCCATCAGTTCCCCACCGGCGGCCCGCTGCACGCCGAACGCCGCGCCCTGGCCGTCGACTGGGCCCGCGCGCACGGCGGGCTGCTGCTGGAGGACGACTACGACGGCGAGTTCCGCTACGACCGCCAGCCGATCGGCGCCGTCCAGGGGCTCGACCCGGACCGCGTCGTCTACCTCGGCTCCACCAGCAAGAGCCTCTCCCCCGCGCTGCGGCTCGGCTGGATGGTGCTGCCCGCCGAGCTGGTCGACCCGGTGCTCGCGGCCAAGGGCTCCCGCGAACTGACCTCCGGGGTGATCGACCAACTCACCCTGGCCGACTTCCTCGCCCACGGCGCCTACGACCGCCACCTGCGCCGGATGCGCCGCCACTACCGCCGCCGCCGCGACCTGATGGTCCGCACCCTGGCCGACCGGGCCCCGGACATCCGGGTCAGCGGCATCGCCGCCGGGCTGCACGCCGTGCTCGAACTCCCGGAGAACACCGAGCCGTTGGCGCTCGGCACCGCCCGCCGCCTGGGCCTGGCCCTGGAGGGGCTGCGCCCCTACCGCCACCCCGACAGCACCATGCCGCCGCGCGACGGCCTGGTGATCGGCTACGGCACCCCGCCCGACCACGCCTTCCCCGCCGCCCTGGACGCCCTCTGCCAGACCCTCACCACGCTGCCCCGCGACTGACCGGCCGACCGGGAATTTCGAGCTGCGGCAGGACCGTCGGAGGCCGAGGAGCGACCCGAGGATCGTCGCCAACCGGCGCGCGGTACACCACCGGCGGACGTTCATGAGGCGTCTCCCTTCCGCGCGTCGGATGTGGCGGCTCGCAGCAGGGCGGCGATGCCGTTGAAACCGCGACGCTCGGCGTGCTGGAGCGCCGTCATGCCGTCGCCGTCGGCGAGCTGCGGGTCGGCGCCCGCAGCGAGCAGCAGGCGGACGATTTCGATGTGCGGGCGGCCGCCGTCGCCGAGGATCACGGCCTCCAGCAGGGCCGTCCAGCCCAGTCGGTTCACGTGGTCGACGTCAAGGTCGGTCTCCTCCAACACCGCCTGCACGTACGCGACATGGCCACGCTCGGCCGCAGGTATCAGGCTCACCCCGCCGAACCGGTTGGTCAGCCCGAAATCCGGCCCGGCGACCAGCAGCGCCCGCATCATGGCGACGCTGCCGGTGACGCCGGTGACCAGCCACGGGCTGTCCTCCCGGTGGTCCTGTGCGTCCGGGTCCGCGCCGGCCGCGACCAGGAACTCGGCGACGGCCACCTGGTCGGCGAGCGCGGCCGCCAGCAGCGCCGTCCGCCCCTGTGGATCGCGCGCCTCCAGGTTGGCGCCGGCCGCCAGGGCGGCCCTGGCGGCGGCGAGGTCGCCGATGTGCGCAGCGCCGAGCAGGCGTTGGTCGATTGCGGTCGTCATCACGGTCCTCCTCCTGAAGGGACGGCAGGTACGGCACGGGCAGCCCTCGACACAGGCGAGGTCGGGCCGGGCCGGCCGGGCCGAACGGTGGGCCCGGCGAATGCCTCCGACGAACCTCTCACCTCTATATTTGCCCCGCTCCCGGGCCCGGTTCGTCATCGAACCGGCCAGTCCCCGCGAGCCTTCCGGCTGATACCGACGTCATCCGATCGGTCGATGCAGGCGGGGCGGCCGAGGAGGCCTGGCGGGGCCGCGAACATGGAGATTCGATCACCATCGCGGTCTTCCTCTTCCGCCCGTCGATATTCTGTGCCATTTTACATGTCACACGTCAGATGGTCGGCGCCCCCCAGCCCGGCCACTACCGCTCGGAGTCCCCCACCGTGCGTCATATCCGGATATCCGCCGCCCAGTTGGGTCGGCTGCTCGCGCTCGCTTTCGCGCTGGTCCTCACCGTCGGGCTGTTCGCCCCACAGGGCCGCGCCTTCGCCGCCCCCGCCCAACCCGCCACCGGCGCCACCCCCACCGACACGGCCACCGCCCCCGTCTCGCACCCCGTCCCGAAGTCGGCCGACGAGCCGAAGGACGCCCGCCCGACCCCGGGTCAGGTCGAGACCGGTACCAAGTCCGCACCGCGGCAGGCCACCGCCGTCGAGTCGGCCAAGAAGCTCGGCGCGCGCGCCGCCGACGCCACCGGCTGCGACACCTCGTCGTTCGGCTCCGCCAGCGGCACCGCCCTGGTCAACACGGTCAAGGCGGCCGACCTGGACTGTCTGGGCAAGCTCTACTCGATCACCGGCACCGACGCGAAGAACACCTTCCGCGAGCCGCAGATGGTCGCCGTCGCCGACGCCCTGCGCACCGCCTCGGCGAACTACGACGGCACCGACTCGACGTCCGCCGCCCAGCTGATCGCCTTCCTGCGGGCCGGCTACTACGTCCAGTGGTACCACCCCGACGCGGTCGGCCCGTACGGCACCGCACTGCAGACCTCGATCCGCGGCGCGCTGGACGCGTTCTACGCCGCCCCGCACGCCAAGGACGTCACCGAGGCCAACGGCCAGATCCTCTCCGAGGCGGTCATCCTGATCGACTCCGCCCAGGAGAACGCCCGCTACGCCGGCGTGATCAAGGACCTGCTGGACCGCTACACCGGCTCCTGGACCGGCGGCATGTGGACCGCCGTCTCCAACACCAAGCTGGTGCTGGAGAACGGCCTCGGCACCGACTCCTTCAACGCCGCGCTGGCCGCCGACCCGTCGGTGGCCGCCTCGATCTCCGCCTTCGTCAAGCGCAACAGCCGGATGCTCAACGGCAGCGACCTGGCCACCGGCCTGGGCATCGACCTCGGCTCCTTCCTGGAGCAGCCGGTGCTGCAGGCCCAGGCCCGCCCGCTGGTCAAGGATCTGGTCAACGCCTTCCCGCTGATCGGCGCCACCGGCCCGCTCACGATGAACCTCGCCTGGTTCACCGAGAAGAAGGACGAGGGCCACTGCTCCTACTACGGGCTGTGCGACCTGCCGACCCGGCTCGCCCCGCTGGTCCTGACCGTGGACCGAATCTGCAGCCCGACCCTGCACATCCGCGCCCAGGCGCTGACCACCGCCGAACTGGACAGCACCTGCTCCAGCCTGGCCAACGAGGACGCCCTGTTCCACAGCGTGGTCAAGGACAACGGCCCCGTCCCCGGTGACCTCAACACCCAGCTGGAGGTCGTGGTCTACGACTCCTCCTACGACTACCGCCTGTACGCCTGGTCGATGTTCGACATCGAGGTGGACAACGGCGGCATGTACCTGGAGGGCAAGCCCGACGAGCCCGGCAACCAGGCCCGCTTCATCGCCCACGAGGCGGAGTGGCTGCGCCCGGCGTTCTCGATCTGGAACCTCAACCACGAGTACGCGCACTACCTCGACGGCCGCTTCAACTTCTACGGCGACTTCGACGCCGGGCAGACCGTCCCCAACATCTGGTGGATCGAGGGCTTCGCCGAGTACATGTCCTACACGTACCGGGACGTGCGCTACGACGACGCGATCGCGCAGGCCGCCAAGGGCACCTACAAGCTGAGCACGCTGTTCGACACCACCTACCAGAACACCGACTCCACCCGAACCTACAACTGGGGCTACCTGGCCGTCCGCTACATGCTGCAGTCGCACCCGCAGGACGTCGCCGCCTACCTGGCCAAGACCCGCACCGGCGACTTCACCGGCGCCCGTGCCGTCCTCACCGGCATCGGCACCTCGTACGACGCCGACTTCGCCACCTACCTGAGCGCCTGCGGCACCGGCAACTGCGGCACCCTGGCCCCCGCCGCCCCGCTCTGCGCCGACCAGGACACCCGCTCGTACGGGAAGAACTGCCGCCGTGACAACGTCGCGGCCACCTCCGGCAACTACAGCTACAGCTTCCTCAACCTGCCGGCCGGCGTGAAGCAGCTCACCATCACCACCACCGGCGGCACCGGCAACGCGGACCTCTACTGGAACCCCGCCGCCTGGGCCACCACCGGCTCCTACGCCGCCAAGTCCACCACCAGCGGCAACGGTGAGACCCTGACCATCACGAACCCGCCCGCGGGCTGGGTGTACTTCAGCCTCTACGCCCAGAACTCCTTCTCCGGAGTCACCGTCACCACGCAGTACTGACCCACCCGGTGACACCCGAGGCCCGCGGATCCCAGGACCGCGGGCCTCACGCCGTATCCGGCCCGGCCGCCGGACTCCCCGGCCGTCCACACCTTCCGCACCCGGCGATCGCCGTCCCTGCCCCGGGGTTCCCGCGCCGAGCGATGCGTGCCCGAACGGTCATCGCGCAGCGATTCCCGATGGGGTGAATCTCCCCGCTGCGGCCAACCGCCGGACCGTTTCGACGCCCAGGGGGAACCGCGGGCCCTGCCAGGGCGGACGGCGATGCGGCCCAGGTCGCCGGGGCCACCCGGAAGCACCGCCCCGGGTTCGGGTCCTGCCCGAGTTCCCCGGAAATTCCTCGGCGCGCGCTCGCGGCGCTGCACACAGGAGCTGCCGGGGACGCTAATCTACGCTCAGAGCTCGACAAGTCCGGCATTTCGCCTGGTCAGAGAGCTCCATTGGCTGACGGCTGGTCAGCGGCCGAGGTAGGGCGGGTGGGACTCGAACCCACGACCAAGGGATTATGAGTCCCCTGCTCTAACCGGCTGAGCTACCGCCCCCCGACTCGACCCGCCGGGGCCGACGGGCGGCCCTGGCAGTAACGGACGACCCCTCAGGGACGCCCCCGGCAGCATAGCCGGTCGGTCACCCGTGGTGCGCGCCGGGGGCGCATCCGGGGAGGCCCGCCCCCTCCCGCCCGCGCCACCCATTCGTGGACGTGGTCGCGTCCGTCCGACGGTCACCCCGACGAGCGAACCGGGACGGTCGGCGCGGCCGAGGCGACGGCCCGGAAAATGATCGCCCAGGCCTCAGCACCTCCCGCGCGGCGCCGGCGTTCGTGCCCACGCTCGCACCGGTAACACCCCGTCAGAGGTTGCGCCGGTCCGAGCCCGCACAGCCGCTGCGGCACCGCACCGCTAAGACCGGCTGTCCGTACACTCCGAGGAGGCGACCGCCCGCAGACGGCCCCGAACGACCCCACCGGCACTGCGGTCGAGGTGATCGACGGCAGTGCGGCAGGGCGGCGACACCGCAGGCATCCCGTACGGCAGTTGCTCCGGCGTCCCGGCGCAGGCGCTCCACCGGCGGCTGCCCCAGGGCTCCTGGCACCCGGTCGGGCGGGCCCGCTGTCGAGGGCGGTTGCCGGTGCGGCGCGGGCCCTGGTAGATCTTGCTGCATCCGCCGCCCGGCACCCCCGGGCGGGTCGCCGAGCGGAAGCGAGTGACGGTGCCGCGCAGCTCTCCCCGAACCGGCCGTGGCCCGGCCGCTGCGGCCTGCGCACTCCTGCTCCTGCTGGCGGCGGCGACCGGTTGCGATTCCGCCACGCCCGCCGACAACCGTCCGACCGCGCATCCCGCGCCGGCGGACGTCGCGGGCAACCGGATCGGGCCGCTGTTCCTGGACGACACCGACGGCATGCGGGCCTGCACGGCCGCCGTGGTGCACAGTCGGGGCCGCAACCTGCTGATCACCGCCGCCCACTGCGCGGCCCCGCACGGCACGCCCATCGACGGCCTGGTGTTCGCCCCGGGCTACCGCGACCAGCATGCCCCGTACGGAAGTTGGCCCGTCACCGGGGTGCTGGTGGACCCGCGGTGGGGGTCCGACGAGAACGAGGGGTACGACGTGGCGTTCCTCACGGTCGGCGCGCTGAACGGCCGGCAGGTCGAGGACGCGATGGGCGCCTACACCCTCGCCACCGGTCTCGGCTTCGGCCTGGACGTCACGGTCACCGGATATCCCAACAGCGCCGTGTCCCCGATCACCTGCCAGGGCCGCACCACCTCGCGCAGCAATACCCAGCAGCGTTTCGACTGCGCCGGATTCACCGACGGCACCAGCGGCAGCCCCTGGGTGACCGGGCAGGGTCAGGTCGTCGGCGTCATAGGGGGTTACCAGCAGGGCGGCGACAGCCCGGAGGTCTCCTACAGCGTGGCCTTCGGCAGCCGCCTCGCGGACCTCTACCGGCAGGCCGGCGGCTGAGCCCCTGCGGCCACGGCCCTGCGGAGAAACCGCAGGCCCTGTGGAGGGCTCGGCCGCGGGAAGAAACACGAAGGCCCCTCGGTCTCACCGAAGGGCCTTCGCTCTGTACTGATCACCGTGAATCCGGTGAAGCTCCCCCAATTGGACTCGAACCAATAACCTGCCGATTAACAGTCGGCTGCTCTGCCAATTGAGCTATGGGGGACCGCGCTCCTCCAATTGGACTCGAACCAATAACCTGCCGATTAACAGTCGGCTGCTCTGCCAATTGAGCTATGGAGGATCGTTCTTCGCCTCGCCCACCCCGGTCTCCGGATCTCCCCGGGCCCACGGTGCTCGCTGCGGGACATACATTAGCGCACTCAGGGGGGTGTTCCGCCAATCGCTTTCGGCAGCAGCCTCCCCCACCTCGGCCCCGGGCCGGTCCGGCGTGCCCCGCGCGCGCCTCACGGTACGGACGGGGATGCTGGTGCAGGCGGTTCCGGCTGGCCCGGACCCGCCACCGGCAGGGCGGTTCACGGCCCGGCCGGACGGGTAGACGCGGCACACAATCGCGCGGCGACGAAGGGTGGAACCAGGGCATGTGGAAGGTGTCGTTGATCGTTGGCATCGGGATCGGGTACGTCCTCGGTACCCGGGCCGGGCGTGAGCGGTACGACCAGCTGGCCGGTGCGGCCCGGCAGCTGCGGGAGAACCCGCGGGTGCAGGACGCGGCCGGCAAGGCCAAGCAGCAGGCGGGCGCGGTGGCCGGGAAGGCCGCCGGGGCGGTCGCCGACAAGGTCGGCGAGAAGCTGCCGAACGCGCTGACCGAGCGCGTCCCGTACTTCGCCAAGCACCACGGCGAGGACGACGGCTGGGGCACCGTCCGCCCCTGAGCGCACGGAGCATCGCAAAGGGCATCGCAGAAGCGCATCGCGCGAACATCGCACCGAACGTCTCCGGCCGGGCACGGAACGCCCCCGACCAGGCACGGAGGGTCGGCGGCGGGGCTGGTTCCGGTACCGACTGGGCAACACTTGCGGCAGTCGGGCCCGCCCCGGCCGTCGACTGCGGCATGATCTCGGCATGGCCATCGTCGCGGGCATCGACAGCTCCACCACTCGCACCCGGATCGTCGCGTGCGACGCCGACACCGGCGCCGTGTTGCGGCAGGGCCGCGCTCCCCATCCGCTGCCCGAGGGCGACGACGCCCGCTCCACCGAGGTCGACCCGCAGAGCTGGCTGCACTCGCTCGGCGACGCCGCCGCCGGGGGCCTGCTGGAGGGCGTCCGCGCGATCGGGGTGTCCGCCCAGCAGCACGGTCTGATCGGCCTGGACGCCGGCGGTGTCCTGGTGCGGCCCGCGCTGCTGTGGAACGACCCGCGGTCGGCGGGCTCGGCGGCCGCGCTGCTGGACGCGCTGGGCGGCGCGGAGCCCTGGGTGGAGGCGATCGGCGCCGTCCCCGGCCCCACCTACACCATCGCCAAGCTGCGTTGGCTGGCCGAGTTCGAACCGGTGTCGGCGCAGCGGATCGCCGAGGTGCTGCTGCCGCACGACTGGCTGGTCTCGCAGCTGCTGGGCGGCGCCCGGCGGCGCACCACGGACCGCGGCGACGCCTCCGGCACCGGCTACTGGTCGCCGATCACCGGCGAGTACCGGCAGGACCTGATCAAGCTGGCGCTCGGCCACGAGCTGAAGGTCCCGGACGTGCTCGGCCCGGCCGAGCCCGCCGGGCACACGCCGGAGGGGCTGCTGATCTCGGCCGGCACCGGGGAGAACATGGCGGCCTCGCTGGGCCTCGGGCTGGGCCCGGGCGACGCGGTGGTGTCGCTGGGCGGCAACGGCACGATCTTCGCGGTGCACGACCGGGCGGTCGTCGACCCGTCCGGCCTGGTGTCCTCGTTCGCGGACGCCACCGGCCGGCACCTGCCGATGGTGGCGACGCTGAACGCCGCGCAGGTGCTGCGTTCCACCGCCGCGATGCTCGGCACCGATCTGGAGGGCCTGTCCGAGCTGGCCCTGCAGTCCTCGCCGGGCGCGTACGGGATGGTCTTCCTGCCGTACCTGGACGGCGAGCGCACCCCGAAGCTGCCCCAGGCGGCCGGCACGCTGACCGGGCTGCGGGCCGAGTCGATGGCGCCGCAGCACGTGGCGCGGGCCGCGGTCGAGGGCATGCTGTGCAACCTGGCCGAGGCGCTGGACGTGCTGCGCGGCCACGGTGTCGCGGTGAACCGGGTGTTCCTGCTGGGGACGGCCGGTCGGCTGCCCGCCGTGCAGCAGACAGCCCCGCTGGTGTTCGGGCTGCCCGTGGTCATACCGCCGCGCGGCGACCACGCGGCGCGCGGCGCGGCCCGCCAGGCGGCCTGGGCACTCGCCGGGACGGCCGAGCCCCCGCAGTGGGAACTGCCGGACGTCACCCTGCTCGCCCCCGAGCAGGAGCACGACCTGGCGGTCGGCAACGCGGTGCGCCAGCAGTACGCGGCGATGCGCGAGCAGTACCACCCGGAGACCGCCGCGAGCGCCTGACCTGGCGTCCGGCACCCTCCTCCGAGCGGCTGTTGAGCGTGCGTCGGCCCGTAAGGGGTGGCAACGTGGGGGCTCCACGAGTGGAGGGACGTTCCGTCATGGCGTTGCACAAAGGACAGGCGCACGGGCAGGACGACCGCCGGCTGCCGTTCAGCCCGCTGCACGTGCTGACCGACCCGGTGGGCGCGATGCAGGTCGCCCCGCCGCTGCACCGGCTGCCCCGGATGCCGATCCCGTCCTCCATCGCGTACCAGCTGATCCACGACGAACTGATGCTGGACGGCAACGCCAAGCTCAACCTGGCGACCTTCGTCACCACGCAGATGGACGAGTACGCGGACCGGCTGATGGCCGAGTGCAGCGACAAGAACATGATCGACAAGGACGAGTACCCGCAGACCGCCGAACTGGAGCGGCGCTGCGTGGCGATCCTCGCCGACCTGTGGCACGCGCCCGATCCCGGTGCCGCGGTGGGCTGTTCGACCACCGGCTCCAGCGAGGCCTGCATGCTCGCCGGGATGGCGCTCAAGCGGCGCTGGATGCGGCGCAACGCCGACCGGTACGCGGCCGGGGCGCGGCCCAACCTGGTGATGGGCATCAACGTGCAGGTCTGCTGGGAGAAGTTCTGCAACTTCTGGGAGGTCGAGGCGCGGCTCGTCCCGATGGAGGGCGACCGCTTCCACCTGACCGCCGATCAGGCCGTCGCGCACTGCGACGAGAACACCATCGGCGTGGTCGGCATCCTCGGCTCCACCTTCGACGGCTCCTACGAGCCGATCGCCGAGATCTGCGCCGCGCTGGACGACCTCCAGCAGCGCACCGGGCTCGACATTCCGGTGCACGTGGACGGTGCGTCCGGCGGCATGGTCGCGCCGTTCCTGGACCCGGACCTGAAGTGGGACTTCCGGCTGCCCCGGGTGGCGTCGATCAACACGTCCGGCCACAAGTACGGACTGGTGTACCCCGGGGTGGGGTGGGCGTTGTGGCGGGACGGCGAGGCGCTGCCCGAGGAGCTGGTGTTCAAGGTCAACTACCTGGGCGGCGAGATGCCGACCTTCGCGCTGAACTTCTCCCGTCCGGGCGCGGAGGTGATCGCCCAGTACTACGCCTTCCTGCGGCTCGGGCACGCCGGGTTCCGCGCGGTGCAGCAAGCCTGCCGGGACGTCGCCGAGTACCTGGCCGAGCAGATCGGGAAGCTCGGCCCGTTCCGGCTGATCACCAAGGGCGACCAGCTGCCGGTGTTCGCCTTCACCACGGTCGAGGGCAGCTCGTTCGACGTGTTCGACGTCTCGCGGCGGCTGCGCGAACGCGGCTGGCAGGTGCCCGCGTACACCTTCCCGGAGGGACGGACCGACCTGGCGGTGCTGCGGGTGGTGTGCCGCAACGGGTTCACCCGGGACTTGGCGGACCTGCTGCTCAACGACCTGCGGTGGCTGCTGCCCGAGCTGGAGCGCCAGCCCGCGCCGTTCAGCGAGCTGGGCATGCCGCAGCGCAGCGGCTTCCACCACTGACGGCCGGTCGGGCGGCAGGTCAGTCCAGGTAGCCGCGGAGCTGGTCGGCGAAGGCGTGCTCGCGGAGCTTGCGGAGGGTCTTCGCCTCGATCTGCCGGATCCGTTCCCTGGTCACGCCGAACAGGTGGCCGATCTCCTCCAGGGTGCGGGGGCGGCCGTCGTCGAGGCCGTAGCGGAGCTGGACCACCTGGCGTTCGCGTTCGCCGAGGGTGGCCAGCACCGCTTCCAGGTGCTCGCGCAGCAGCAGGAAGGCGGCGCTCTCCGGCGGGGAGGCGGCGTCGGCGTCCTCGATCAGGTCGCCGAGGGCCACGTCGTCCTCCTCACCGACCGGGGTGTGCAGCGAGACCGGCTCCTGAGCCAGCTTGAGGACCTCCCGGATCCGCTCCGGGGGCAGTTGGAGCACCAGCCCGACCTCGGCGGCGGTCGGCTCCACGCCGCGCTCCTGCAGCAGGGCGCGCTGCACCCGCAGCACCCGGTTGATCAGCTCGACCACGTGCACCGGGACGCGGATGGTGCGGGCCTGGTCGGCGAGGGCGCGGCTCATCGCCTGCCGGATCCACCAGGTCGCGTAGGTGGAGAACTTGTAGCCGCGGGCGTAGTCGAACTTCTCCACCGCTCTGATCAGGCCGAGGTTGCCCTCCTGGACCAGGTCGAGCAGGGTCAGGCCGCGCCCGACGTAGCGCTTGGCGACCGAGACCACCAGCCGCAGGTTGGCCTCGATCAGGCGGCGCTTGGCGATCCGGCCGAGCACCACCAGACGGTCCAGGTCGTCCGCGAGCCGCCCGTCGCCGTCCGGGTCGGTGCGGTAGAGCGCCTCCTCGGCGAACAGGCCGGCCTCGATCTGGCAGGCCAGCTCGACCTCCTCGGCGGCGGTCAGCAGCCGGATGCGGCCGATCTCGCGCAGGTACTGCCGCAGCAGGTCGGCGGCCGGGCCGGTGCCCTCGTCCAGAGGCGCCTCCGGGGGCTCGTCGACGAGGTCCTCGGCGGTGGGCTCGCTCTCGGGCCGGTCGGCGGCCTCGGGCGCGGGCGTAGGCGTGGGGGCGGGCGTGGGGGCGGGCGCGGGGGCGGGCGCGGGGGCTTCGGGCGCGGGGGCCGTTCCGGCGGCGGGGGCTTCGGCCACGGGCTCGGCCCCGGTGGGGAGTTGCGAGCCGGGCTGGACCGGGATCGCGGCGTCCCGGGCGGGGGCGGTGCGGTGCGGGCGGGCGACTGAGAGCTCCACGGGCATCCCTCCAGGGGCCGCGCGCGGCCTGGGGGTTGCCGCGCCACACCGAAGGGGATACCCAGCGCGGCGCGCCCGGGCACCTGCGGGCGGCCGCGAGCCGGACGGGCGGCACCCGGCGCACGCGCGGGTGCCACCGGGCAGGCGGGGGCGGCCCAGGGAGTGACGGGCGGTCAGGCGGCGGTCAGAGGGCGGCCGCGCCGCGCGAACGCAGCTGCTGCCCGTACTGCTGCAGGGCCCACAACTCGCTCTGCACCGGGTGCAGTTCCTCGGCGGTGGCCCGGTCGCCCAGCCGCCGCAGGTGGGCGCGGACCTCGTCGACGCGGCGGTCCACGGCCTGCATGCGCAGCTTCACCAGGAACTCCCCCGCGTACAGCTCGTCGGCCTTGCGGCGGGACCGGATCGGCTCCACGGTCAGCTCGGTGACCAGGCCGCGGACCTGGTCGTCCGGACTGGCCTCGCGGACGGCGGCGGTGAAGTCCGGCAGGCTCGCGCCGTACGCGGCGCCGCCGGTCTGGCCGATGGCGCGGCGGACGGCCCGGTAGGGCGGGGTGGGGAACTCGTCCTCGCTGTACTGGTCGAAGGCCGGGCTGACCAACTCGGGGTGCTGGAGGGCGAGTTTGAGCAGTTCGCGTTCGACGAACTGGGCCGGGTCGCGCGGGTTGAGCCGGAACGTCGGACGCTCCGGACGGGCCGGCTGCTGCCCGGCGGGTTCGGCGCGGCGCAGCGGCCGGCGCTGGCCGTTCTGCTGGTTCTCCCGCTGCCAGCGGGCGAGTTGGGAGATCCGGCGGACCACGAACTGCTCGTCCAGGATGCCGACCATGCCGGCCAGCTGGACGGCGTACTCGTGCTGGATCGAGCGGTCCTTGATCTTGACGATGATCCCGGCGGCCTCTTCGAGCGCGGCGGCGCGGCCCTCGGCGGTGTCCACCCGGTGTCGGGCGACCGCCGAGCGGAGCGCGAACTCGAACAGCGGGACGGGGTTCTCCACCAGGTCGCGGACCGCTTCGTCGCCCTGGGCGAGGCGCAGTTCGCACGGGTCCATGCCGCCCGGGGTGATGGCGATGGAGGTGCGGGCCGCGAACTTCTGGTCGTCCTCGAAGGCCCGCAGGGCGGCCTTCTGTCCGGCGGCGTCGCCGTCGAAGGTGAAGACCGTCTCACCGCGGTAGGTGGAGGTGTCCATCAGCAGTCGGCGGATGATCTTGATGTGGTCCTCGCCGAACGCGGTGCCGCAGGTGGCCACCGCCGTGGTGACGCCCGCCAGGTGACAGGCCATCACATCGGTGTAGCCCTCGACCACCACCGCCCGGCCGGACTTGGCGATCTCCTTGCGGGCCAGGTCGATGCCGTACAGGACGTTCGACTTCTTGTAGATCGGCGTCTCGGGGGTGTTCAGGTACTTCGGGCCGTTGTCGTCCTCGCGCAGCCGGCGGGCGCCGAAGCCGACCACGTCGCCCGAGCTGTCCCGGATCGGCCAGACCAGGCGGCCGCGGAAGCGGTCGATCAGGCCGCCGCGCTGGCCCTGCGAGGCCAGGCCGCCGACCGAGATCTCCTTGTCGGTGAAGCCGCGGCCGCGCAGGAAACGCACCAGGTGCTCCCAGCCGACCGGGGCGTAGCCCACCCCGAAGTGCTTGGCGGCGGCCTCGTCGAAGCCGCGCTCGGCGAGGAAACGGCGGCCGATCTCCGCCTCCGGGGTGGCCAGCTGCTCCTCGAACCAGGCGGCGGCGACCTTGTGCGCCTCGACCAGCCTGGTCCGCTCGCCCTGCTGGTGGCGCGGACTGTAGCCGCCCTCCTCGTAACGCAGGGTGATGCCCGCCTGGGCGGCCATCCGCTCGACCGCCTCCGCGAACGAGCAGTGCTCGATCTTCATCAGGAAGGTGATCGTGTCGCCGGACTCGCCGCAGCCGAAGCAGTGGAAGACGTTCTTGCCCGGGTGCACGTAGAACGACGCGGACTTCTCGTCGTGGAACGGGCACACGCCCTTCAGCTGGGCGCCGCCGCCGCTGGCCAGCTGCACGTAGTCGCCGACCACGGCGTCGATCGGCAGGGCGGCACGCACCGCCTGCACATCCTCGTCCCTGATCCTCCCGGCCACTGGGAAAGTCTACGGGAGCGGGCCGGACAATCCGTGGGCTCAGCCGATCAGCTTGGCGTGCAGGGCGAGCGCGGAGGCGTCGGTCAGGGTGGCGATCTGGTCGATCACGGTGCGCAGCGCGGCGCGATCGTCCTCGGCCTCCGCGTACTGGGCGGCGAACACCGGGTCCAGCCCGTCCGGGGCGGTGCGCAGCAGGGCGTCGGCGAGTTCGGCGATCACCACGCGCTGGCGGGAGCGGAGCTGGGCCTGCTCGTCGCGCTGCATCACGTACCGGACGGCGACCGCCTTGAGCACCGCGCACTCCAACCGGACGCCGCGCGGGACGACCAGTTCGGCGGTGTACCGGGTGAGCGGGCCGGGGCCGTAGCGGGCCCGGGTCTCCTGCTCGGCGGCCAGGCAGAAGCGACCGATCAGCTGGCTGGTGAGGTCCTTGAGACCGGCCCGGGCGCGGGCGGTGCCGTCGTACGCGGTGGGCCACCAGTCCTCGGCCTGGAGGTGGTCGAGGGCGGCGCCGAACTCCTCCGGCCCGGTCTGCGGGGCGAACCGCTCGGCGATCCGGAACAGCTCGGCCCGCTCCTGCGGGGCACGCAGCGCCGCCGGGTCGATGTGGCCGGCCTGCAGGCCGTCCTCCACGTCGTGGGTGGAGTACGCGACGTCGTCGGACCAGTCCATCACCGTGGCCTCGAAGCACTTGCGGCCGTCCGGGGCACCGGTGCGCATCCAGCGGAAGACCGGCAGGTCGTCGCCGTAGACGCCGTACTTGGTGGAGGCCGGGTCGGTGGGGTGGCCACCGCGGGCCCACGGGTACTTGGTGGCGGCGTCCAGGGCGGCCCTGGACAGGTTGAGGCCGACGCTGCGGCCGGGCCAGGGGGCCAGCCGGACCTCGGGTTCGTCGAGCGGGGCGAAGCGCTTGGGCTCCAGCCTGGTCAGGATGCGCAGCGACTGGGCATTGCCCTCGAACCCGCCGCAGGCCTCGGCGGCCTGGTCGAGCGCCTCCTCGCCGGTGTGGCCGAACGGCGGGTGGCCGATGTCGTGCGCCAGGCAGGCGGTCTCCACCAGATCCGGATCGCAGCCGAGCGCCGCGCCCAGCTCCCGGCCGACCTGCGCGCACTCCAGCGAGTGGGTGAGCCGGGTGCGCGGGAAGTCCCTGCGCATCGGGGCGACCACCTGGGTCGTCCCCGCCAGACGGCGCAGCGCGGCCGAGTGCAGCACCCGGGCGCGGTCGCGTTGGAAGGCGGTGCGGCCGGGCCGCTTGTCGGGCTCGGGCACCCAACGTGCCTCGGACTGCGGATCGTACGGAGTGGTGGTCTTCATATGTCCGCCACCGTACGCCGGATGACGGACATTCGGACGTGCGCCGCGCGAACGCCGGCCACCGCCCGAGCAAATTGCAGAGACTTCTCTGCAAAGAGCTCTATGCAGAGAAGTCTCTGCACTCTAGTGTTGCCCTCATGAACGAGCACCGCCCCGAAGAACACCCCGCCACCACCCCCGCACCGGAGGACGAGACCCCGCGACGCCAACTCGACGCCAACAGCCTGCGCGGGCTGGCCCATCCGCTGCGAATGCGGCTGCTGGACGAACTCCGGCTGCACGGCCCCTCGACCTCCGCCCGGCTCGCCGAGCGCACCGGCGAGTCCACCGGCACCATCAGCTGGCACCTGCGCCACCTCGCGGAACACGGGTTCATCGAGGAGGAGACCGGCCGCGGCACCAAGCGGGAGCGCTGGTGGCGCCCGGTGCGCGGCACGATCACGCTGACCGCCACCGAGTTCACCCAGGACCCCAGCACCAAAGCGGCGGCCTCCGTCTACCTGGCGGAGAACCTGCGCCGCCAGTACCAGCTGGTCGCGGACGCGCTGACCGCCGAGTGGGAGGGCGACTGGCGCAACGTGGGCCTGGTCAGCGACTGGAGCAACCTGCGCCTGACGCCCGCCCAGCTCAAGGCCCTCGGCGACGAACTCGCCGAGGTCGTCGCCCGCCACACCCCCGACCCGACCGCCGCCCCCGACCCCGAGGCGCGACCGGCCATTGTCCAGATCCAGGTACTGCCCCGAAAGGAACCCGACCGGCCATGACGTCGACCACCTCCGCCGACTCCCGCCCCGCCGAGCCGGTCGCGGACCCCGCCACCACCGGGACCCTCCACCCGGAGCCCGCCACCGACCCGATCGCCCGCCGGCCCGCCGGACTGCTGCGACGCCACCGCGACTTCCGGCTGCTGTGGATCGGCGAGACCGCCAACAAGTACGGCTCCGCCGTCACCGGCCTGGCCCTGCCACTGATCGCGGTCAGCACCCTGCACGCGAGCACCTTCCAGGTCGGCCTGCTCGGCGCGGCCGGCTGGCTGCCCTGGCTGCTGATCGGCCTGCCCGCCGGGGTGTGGGTGGACCGGCTGCGCTCCCGCCCGATCATGCTCATCTCGACCGCCCTCTCGCTGGTCCTGTACGCGACCGTCCCGCTGGCCGCCCTCGCCGGGACGCTCACCCTGTGGCACCTGCTGACCGTGGCGCTGCTCGCCGGGGCCGCCGGGGTGTTCTTCCAGACCGCGTACACCGCGTACCTGCCGCAGCTGCTCGACCCCGCGGACCAGCCCGAGGGCAACGCCAAACTGCACGGCAGCGCTTCCGCTGCGGGCATCGTCGGCCTCGGCAGCGGCGGCCTGCTCGCCCAGCTCGCCGGCCCGGTCAACGGGCTGCTCGCCAACACCGCGACGTTCCTGCTCTCGCTCTGGTGCACCGCGCGGATCGGCCACCGCGAGACCGACCGCGCGGACCGCCCCCGCCGGGCGCTGCGCAAGGAGATCGGCGAAGGCCTGCGGCTGCTCGTCTCCGACGTCTGGTTCCGCACCTTCGCCCTGTTCGGCGCCGCCTCCAACCTGGTGCTGACGGGCTACCAGGCCCTGCTGGTGGTCTTCCTGATCCGCGAGGTCGGCATCGGCGAGGGCACCGTCGGCCTGCTGGTGGGCCTGGCCTCCACCGGCGGCATCCTCGGCGCGGCCTTCGCCCGCCGGGTCGCCGCCCGGCTCGGCACCTCGCGCGCCATGCTGATGCTCGAACTCGTCCTGCCCGCCCTGACCGTCCTCATCCCGCTCACCGGCCGCGGCCTCGGACTGGCCTGGTACCTGATCGGCGGCTTCGGCGCCTCCGCCGGCGTGGTCGCGGGCAACGTCATCAAGTCGACCTTCCAGCAGCGCTACTGCCCGCCGGAGCTGCTCGGCCGGCTCTCCGCCAGCAGCGCGGTGCTCAACTTCGGCTCCATCCCGCTCGGCGCCGTACTGGCCGGCTTCCTCGGCACCCAGCTGGGCGTGCGCCCCGCGATGTGGCTGATGACCATCGGCGTGCCGCTGGCCGCGCTGATCCTCTGGTGCTCCCCGATGCGCCGCGTCCGCGACCTGCCCACCGAACGCCGCGTCCTCGACACCGAGGGCCCGTGCCCGGCTCCTGCCGACGCACCCTGACGCCCCTGCCCCTGCCCCTGCTCCTGCTCCTGCTCCTGCTCCTGCTGCTCGTCGCCGGGGTGATCCTCGGCGACGCCGACCGGCCGGTACCCCCGGTCGGTCAGTGCTCGGCCCGGGTAGGAGCGACCGACTGGCGCGGAACGCGTACGCGGCAGGCCGGTGCAGGTACGACGGGTGCAGGTACGACGGGTGCGGGCTCCGCGCCTTCGGGGTGGCGGCCATCGGCCTCCGGCGCGGCGGGTGTACCGGGCGCGGCGGACGTGACAGGTGCACCGGACGCAGCGGGCAGGGCCCGCAGCCCCCGCTCGGCGCTCCGGCGGGCGGCTTCCGCTTCGTCCGCCTCGGTCTGCTGACGCAGCATCACCGACTCGCGGTGTGCCGCCGGCACGCCCGCTTCCGCGGCCCGCCGGTACCAGTCCAGGGCGCGCTCGTTCTGGCGGCAGCCGGCCAGCATCCGGGCGGCCGCGAGCAGGGCACCCGGGTCGCCGGCGTCGGCGGCCCGCGCGTACCAGTCGAGCGCCTCGTCGGTCCGGCCCCGGTTCTCCAGCATCTCGGCCGCCTCGGACCGGGCCTGCTGGTCCCCGGTGTCGGCGAACCGCTGCACCCACGCGATGGCCTCGTCCGTGGTCACCGAATCGGACAGCATCCGGGACGCCTCGCGCAGCCGGGCCGGCTCGGGACGGTCCGCCGAGCGCAGCAGCAGGTCCGCTTCGAAGTACCGACCGCCGTCCTTCAACAGCTCCACCGCCTCGCGCAGCAGCTCGGCGCCTGTGAAGGACTGCTGCGCGGCGGGCCGCGGCACCGGCGCACCGGTCTCGGCGCGTTCGGCCGGTGCGGCGAGCAGAAGTGGACGGGGGTGCGGGTGGTCGGCGGCGGTGGCAGACCGCCGGTCGAGCTGCTCGACCACGCGGACGGTCTCGGGCAGCACGTGCCGGTCACCGGCCCGGACGGCGGCGCGGTACCAGCTGACGGACTCCTGCAACCGGCCGAGTGCGGCCAGCAGTCGGCCGAGTTCGCGCATCGCGTAGGTGTCGCCCCGGTGGGCGGCGAGCTCGTACCAGTGCACGGCCCGAGTGCTGTCGCCGCTCCGTTCCAGCATGTCGGCCGCCTGGAACAGGGCCGACTCACAGCCGGCCTCCGCCGCCTTGCCGTACCAGTGCAGCGCTCCCTCCGGATCGCCGTCCCGCTCGCACTGTTCGGCGCGCTCCCGCAGGGCCTGGTGGTCGCCGATGTGCGCGTACCAGGGCAGGTCACCGTACTGGCCATGTCTGGCGAACAGTGCCGCGGCCTCGTGCCAGGCCGTCTCGTCGCAGGCCGCTGCTGCCCGTTCGTAGCACGCCGCCGCCCGGTCGACCTGGCCTGCTGTCTCCCACATCTCTGCTGCTTCGTGCACCGTGGTGATCCCCTGTTCCCACGCGCGTTCCCACCAGGCGATGGCCTGGTCCGTTCTCCCGGCCTCCGCGCACACCCTGGCGCAGGCGGCGGGTGCCGCCGGATGCCCGTCGACCGCCGCCCACTCGAACCGGGCGAAGGCCTCGTCCGCGCGGCCGAGCCCCGCGAGCAACTGCCCGGCCCGGTAGTGGGCGGCCGGGTGACCCGCATCGGCGGCCGCGTCGAAACGTCGCAGCGCCGCGTCGATCTCGCCGGTGCGGCCGAGGAGTTCGGCGGACCGGCAGAGCGCTTCGGCGTCCCCGGCCCGGCCGGCCCGGTCGTACCAGGCGACGGCCTGCCGGTACTGCCGGTCGCGTTCCAGCAGTTCGGCTGCCCGCGTCAGCGCCCCCGGCACTCCGAGCTCGGCTGCCGCGCCGCAACGCTCGACGGCGTCCGCCGTCCGGCCCGTCCCGGCGAGCAGCTCGGCGGCGGCCAGCAGTGCGGTGTGATGGCCCGCTGCGGCAGCCGAGGTGCAGAGATCGAGCGCGACCCGGTCGAGCCCGCGGACCGACGCGGCGTGGGCGAGGGCGGGCCGGTCGGCGGGATGGGCGTACCGCGTCAGACACTCCCACAGGCCGGCGGGCACGGCGCGCCCCTCCCGTTCCGACCTCAGCTCGCGGACCAGCGCCGGGGCGAGCCGCACCTCGTCGCCCGAGGCGGGGCCGGCCGACGTCCGGCTGCTGGTCACCAGGGCGCCGCCGGTCTCCGGAGCCTCGGCCCGGAGGTACGCCCACGCCTCGGCCGCCCACGTAGCTCCGAGGGTGGCGCGCTCACGTACCGTCAAGTAGTGCGGGGCGGCGGCCGTCAGTAGCGCGGCAGGCAGGGCCGGACGGTGACCGAGTCGCAGGCTGTCCAGTGCCGCGTCGACCAACGCCCTGGCTGCGGGCGGGCCCGAGGAGTAGCGGTGCACCGCCTGAGGACCGGCCGGTCCTCCGCCGCCCGCACGCCGACGCCCGGTGGGCTGTCCGCTGCCGTCGGTCGGGGCCGCTCCGACCGATGAAGCACTCGTTGCCGTCCTCCGCGCGGACCGGCCCGAAGCCGTCGCGCGCCTGTTGCGGTGGGCCCGGTCGGTCTCCAACAGGGCGGCCCAGTAGCGGGCCCGGCGCACCGGGAGACCGGCGGCGCGGGCCAACTCCCCCGCCACGATGACGAGCCGATCGATCTCGCGGGGCACGGAGCGTCCGGACAGCCAGCCGCTGAGGGTGGACGGGTTGATCCCGCCCAGCCTGGCCAGGTGTTTCCGCGTGATCGTCCGACCGCCGGTTTGGCGGGCCGCCTGCCAGAGCAGGAGCAGTTCGCGCAGCACCACGGAGTGGGCGGCACGGCCCCTCACCCACACGTCAACTGCCATGCCAGCTCCCCGGCCGGACTCGGAGCGGATCTTCGAATCAGCCCCTCTGCGTGCAGGGTACGCACTCCGGCACCCCGTCGTACCCAGTTCTTCGGGAATCACCTGCGGGATCGCCGATCCTGCCCTCATCCGGGCCCGTGACCTGGTATGGGGCTCTCGGATCCGATCGGGCGCGCGGGCACCGCACGCGCCCCTGCGCTCCGCAGGCCCGGCGGGGGCCGGGCGCCGAACGGGTCAGTGCCGTTGCTGCAGGGACGCCAGGACGGCGGTGGCCATGCCCTGCTGGCCCTGTGCGTTCGGATGGATCGGGGCCAGGCCGCCCGACGCACCGAGGGGTTCGATCCAGCGGGTGCCCTCCGCCTCGCACATGTCGTGCCCGGTGGACGAGGTGTAGGTGTCGACGAAGGTCACACCGGCCGCCTCGGCCCGTTGGCGGAGCATGGCATTCAGCTGCTGTTCCTGCTCGGTGACGAATCCGACGTCGGCCGCCGCGATGCCGTTGCCCAGGGTCTCGGCGCACCGTGTCGGGTCCTGCGGCAGCAGCGCCGGGTAACCGATCAGCAGGACCTTGGCCTCCGGTGCCCGCCGCTTCACCTCGCCGAGGGCGGTGGCGAGCCGCTCCCCGGTGTCCTGCATCTTCCGCTGGACCTCGCCCCGCCCGGAGCCGGTGGTGTAGTAGCTGCGGCAGGGCGCGTCGCTACCGCCGCCGATCAGGCCGTGCTTGACGTTCTCCAGTGCGCAGCGGCCCAGGACATCGAGGAATCCTGCGTCGTTCCCGCCCACGCCGAGCGTGACCAGGCGGGTCGTCGGGCCGAGCGCGTCCAGCTGTGGCGGGTTGGTGCCGTTGTCCGTCCGTTGGGCGGCCGTCAGGTCTCCCGTCCGGGCACCGCTGCAGCTGACGTCGGTAAAGTCCTGCAGGCCGAGCTGCCGGGCCACCAGGGACGGGTAGTTGACGCCGGACCGGCCGCAGCCCAGCGGTGATCCGCCCTGCGGCGGGATGCGCAGGCCGGAGGTGTAGGAGTCCCCGAGCGCCACGTACGGCCCGGTGATGGGCGTGGCGGAGGGGCTGGGCGATGCCGACCGGTCGGGGCGCGGCTTCGGCGAGGTCTCGGTGGCGCTGCACGCCGCAGTGCCGATCAGCACCGCGGCGGTGACGGCCAGCAGGCGGCGGCGCACCTACTCCGCGCCGCGCTCGTGCTCGGCGAGGAACTCCTCGAAACGGCGCCCCAGCTCGTCGGCCGAGGGCAGGTCGGTGGTCTCGGCGAGCAGGCTCTCGCGGTCGGCCGCGCCGGAGACCGCGTCGTACTGGCTCTCCATGCCCTGGATCGCAGAACGCAGTTCGCCGTCGCCCTGGGAGAGTTGGTCCTCGATCTCGGCGTAGACCTCGTTGACCCGGGCGCGCAGTTCGCTGCCCGGCACGACGAGGCCGGTCGCGGACTGCACGGCCTCAAGGATCACCACGGCGGCGGCCGGGTACGCGGAGCGGGCGATGTAGTGCGGGACGTGCGCGGCGAAGCCCAGCACGTCGTGGCCGGACTCGGCGAGCCGGTACTCGACCAAGGCTTGCGCGCTGCCCGGGACCTGCGCCTGGTCGAACCACTTGGGGTGGCCGGCCGCCAGGTCGATCCGGTTCCCGTGCGGGGTGATGCTGACCGGCCGGGTGTGCGGCACGCCCATCGGGATGCCGTGGAAGGAGAGGGCCAGGCGGATCTCGAAGCGCTCCACCAGATCCCGGACGGCGGCGGCGAACAGCTCCCACTCGGTGTCCGGCTCGGGGCCGGTGAGCACCAGGAACGGCGCGCCGACGGAGTCGCGCACCAGTTGTAGGAGGATCTCCGGCGGTTCGTAGTCCGTCCAGCTCTCCTTGTCGAAGGTCATTGCGGGGCGACGGGCCCGGTAATCGACCAACCGGTCGTGGTCGAACCTGGCGACCACCTGCGGCGAACCGTGCTCCAGCAGGTGTGCCACCACCTGGCCGCCCGCCTCGCCGGCGTCCATGAAACCCTCGAAGTGGTACAGCAGCACCAGGCCGGTACCGGCCTCCGCGGCGGCGCGCGCCGCCGCCAGGGCGGTCACGCCCTGCGGTTCCAGCTCGTACAGCTCCTTGGGCTCACGCACAGCGCACCCAACCCCGTTCCGTCTTGTCGTCTCGGAATGCTTTCGGATCTGATCAGTCCAGCGTGCGACGGCTCGCCGGAATTCCCGTCCGCGCACGCGTCTTCACTCCGTCTCGCAAATCCTCTCACCTCGTGGAAAAGCCGCTGGTCGTGGACGTGCCGGGAGGGCCGAACGGTAATATGACGGGGCGTCTCGGCGTGCCGAAAGGACCCGCGCGCCCCCGTTGGCGCGCCGCGAAGTGACGCACCGCCTTCTGGCGGGTATCGTCCTCTCGCTGCCTCGCATCGTCGCGTCGTCGCGCCACGCCGTCTGTCACGTCGTGGGCCACGCCCCGGTCCGTTGCGCGGCCAGCCATCCCTTGCGCACCTTGCCTTCACCTGGCCGCCTGCTTCGCTTCGTGATCTCGTTTCTCTCTCGGCCATCTCGCGGACGCACACTGTCCCGTCGCTCATCCCGCCGGATCGGTCCGTCGACCCGTGTCCGTACCGGCACCGCGCTGCCCGCCTCCGGGCTGCCGACCCGCCGCACGCCCGAGCCTCTGGCGTAGCGCGCCCGGGCGGCCGTTGTCCGGGGCCGGGGCGAACGACCACTGCCCACGCGCCGCGAACCCGGCACGGGGCCCCCGACGACAGCCGAAGGACCGAAGGATCCGTGCCCGTACCCGTCACCCTCTACGGCCGCACCGTGCGGCTGGAGCCCCTCGCCGAGCACCACGCCGCGGCCCTTGCCGCGGCTGGCGCCGAGGACCGTACGACCTACGCCTTCACCCCTGTCCCGCACGGCCTGGAAGCCGCCCGGGAGTACATCGGGCGTGCCCTCGCCGACCAGGCGGCTGGCCGGTCGATGCCGTACGCCACCGTGAGTACGGCCGACAACCGGGTCGTGGGCTCGACCCGGTTCCTGGAACTGGACTACTGGCAGGGGCCGCTGATCTGGCCGCCGGTGCCCGGCATCCCGCACGGCGACCCGCTGGAGGCGGTGCCGGACGCCGCGGAGATCGGGAACACCTGGCTGTCCCCCCGGGCGCAGGGCACCGGCATCAACACGGAGGCAAAGCTGCTGATGCTGCGGCACGCCTTCGAGATCTGGGGCGTGCAGCGGATCTCGCTGCGGGCCGACGCCCGTAACGCCCGTTCCCGTGTCGCCATCGAGCGGCTGGGCGCCACCTCCGAAGGGGTCCGCCGGGCGCACTCGCGCGGCCTGGACGGGGTGGTCAGGTCGACCGCGTTCTATTCGATCCTGGACGAGGAGTGGCCGGCCGTCCGCGACATCATCGAGATGCGGATCGCCGCCGCGACCTCGCCCAGCGCGCCCGACCCGGCACCGCTCAACCAGGAGTGCCTTAGACACGGCGGCTCCCTGGGCGGCGAGCCTGTGATCGGCAGCTCGCTGCTCCCGGCCGCCTGAGGTGGCCTTCCGCTTCCCGCCCCGGCGGGAAGCGACCCGTCCGGGGCGGGTGTTCGGCGGGATCGGCCCCCGAACGCCCGCCCCGGACGGCTCTGTGCCGCGTTGGGGCTTCGACGCTCTGTCGAGTTGTCAAGGAGCGCTGACCTCACGAGGGTTGGCTCCACCTCCGCTCCGGATGTGATCCTTCCGACACCCCGTGGGCTCCGACCCGCACTCCCCCTCAGCCCTGGCCCTGGCCGCCCTCGGCGTCGGTCTCCGAGCCGGCCGCCTCGGCGGCGGCGGCCAACTGCTGGAGTGCGGCGAGGTGGGCGGCCAGCGCGGCCCGGCCCTGCCGGGTCGCGGAGAGCCAGGTGCGCGGCCGCTTGCCCACGTAGCCCTTGCGGGCCCGCAGGTGGCCGGACGTCTCCAGGCTCGCCGCGGTCTTGCTGAGCACCGAGTCCGAGACTTGGCAGTAGTCGCGAACCACGGAGAACTCCGCTTCCTGGCATCCGCTGAGGAAGGCCAGGACGGTGAGCCTGGTCGGCTGGTGGAGGGCTGGGTCGAGCCCGTTCACTGTGCGCTGCTCATGCTCTGCTCCTTGAAGTGTCGGTTGATCAGGGCGAGGCAGGCCCACAGCGTGAGCCCGCCGCCCGTGCCGGCGGCAGCCCCGACCCAGGTCTGCTCCCCCGTGACCAGCCAGGCGACGAGGCCGCACAGCGCAGCCACCAGGACGACCGCAGCGAGCGCCCGCAGGACACGCGGCGGAAGCCCGCGCTCGACGAGGCCGGCGACGCCCCGGGCACGGGTGGCCGCCCGCACTATCGCCGCCTGCACCAGCACCAGCCCGAGCGGGCACAGCAGTATCAGCCACAGCGCCTGACTCTGGAAGGACTGCCCGATCGCCGCCCCGTAGGCGGCGACGGAGAGACCCACGCCCGGCCCGTACCACCAGGGCAGCGGATGTGGCCGTCGCGCGGCGGCCTCGGCCCGCCCCGCGATGGCGAGCGCCTCGGCGGGCGTGAGGGCGTCTCCGGGCGGGAGCCCTTCGACCTCTCCGGGTGTGAACTGCTTGTCCTTGGCCATCGAACCCCCGAGCGCCGTGCCGTCGGATCCGGCCCGCTGCCGGATCAAGTGCTGTCACTCTGACACATGCTTTCCGCGATGGAAAGCAATTTACCGATGGGTCGTCAGCAGCGGTCTCAGCAGCGCGAATCGATCTCCTGGAAGGAGCCGTAGTGGTCGGCCGTCCAGTACTGCTCGCCGGCGTTGCCGGTCACCACCCGGCGGGTACCCCGGTCGTCCGAACCCGGGGTGACCACGGTGAACTCGTGGTAGTAGCCGTTGCTCTGGCGCGGCAGGCGGCTCTCCCGGTTCTCGAAGACGATGCCGTCCGAGCGGTACGGGTAGGGGCCGCCCTTGGCGATCAGACCGAGGGTGTCGAGGGCCTGCGAGGGCAGCTTGCTGCGGCAGACGTCGGCCAGCGCGGTGTTGGTGGGAACCCAGGTGGGCTGGTCGGCGGACGGCTTCGTCGGCGGGGAGGGCTTGGGGGCGCTCGCGGTGCCGCTGCGGGTGGCCGTGGCGGCGGGCGCGGCGGACGGGGACTTCGCGGCACTCGGGCTGCCTGTGTCCGCCCCGTCGTTCAGCAGGGCGGTCACCGCGGCGACGAGGCCGGCGACCACCAGGACGACGAGGCTGATCAGGCGATTGCGGCTGCTCATGGCCTCAAGCTTGCCGTACCGGCTCACCCGAACGGCGTAGGCCGGACCGGAAAACCACCCGGTTCGGGCGAGGGAAACGCCGCCGGGGCGGGAACGGACGCCATTGTCCGTTCCCGCCCCGGCTGCTCCGTACGGCGGCTCTCCTGCGCCGAGCTCCGCCGTACGCCCCTCCGTACGGAGGGGTGCGGGTCAGTGATCCGCGCTGCTTCGTGTCAGCGCGAGTCGCTTCCCGCCGTCTCGATGGCGGCGCGGCCGGCCTCCAGGCGCGCCACCGGAATCCGGAAGGGAGAGCAGGATACGTAGTCCAGCCCCACCTCGTGGAAGAAGTGGACCGAGTCCGGGTCGCCGCCGTGCTCGCCGCAGACGCCCAGCTTGAGGTCCGGGCGGGTGGCCCGGCCGGCCTGCGCGGCGCTGCGGACCAGCGAGCCGACGCCGTCGCGGTCGATGGTCTCGAACGGGCTGACGCCGAAGATGCCCTTCTCCAGGTAGGCGGTGAAGAACGAGGCCTCGACGTCGTCGCGGGAGAAGCCCCACACGGTCTGGGTCAGGTCGTTGGTGCCGAAGGAGAAGAAGTCGGCGGCCTCGGCGATCTGCCCGGCGGTGATGGCGGCGCGTGGCAGCTCGATCATGGTGCCGAGCTTGATGTCGAGGTTGACGCCGGTAGAGGCGGCGACCTCGGCCAGCACCCGCTCGCACTCGTCGCGGACCAGCTCCAGCTCCTGGACGGTGCCGACCAGCGGGATCATCACCTCGGGGCGCGGGTCGGCGCCGGCCAGCTTGCGCTCGGCCGCGGCCTCGGCGATCGCCCGGACCTGCATTCCGAACAGGCCGGGGATGACCAGGCCGAGGCGGACACCGCGCAGGCCCAGCATCGGATTGGCCTCGTGCAGGCGGTGGACGGCCTGCAGCAGCCGCAGGTCGTTCTCGTTCGGGTCCTTGCGGGCCTCGGCGAGGGCGACGCGCACCGACAGTTCGGTGAAGTCGGGCAGGAACTCGTGCAGCGGCGGGTCGAGCAGACGGACCGTCACCGGAAGCCCGTCCATCGACTGGAAGAGCTCCAGGAAGTCGCCCTTCTGCAGCGGCAGCAGGCTGGACAGCGCGGCTTCGCGGTCCTTGTCGTTGTCCGCCAGGATCAGGTGCTCGACCTCCTTGCGGCGCTCCTCGCCGAGGAACATGTGCTCGGTGCGGCACAGGCCGATGCCCTGGGCGCCGTACCGGCGGGCGCGGTTCGCGTCCTCGGCGTTGTCGGCGTTGGCGCGGACCGCGAGGCGGCGGCGGCCGTCGGCGTGCGACATCAGCCGGTGCACGGCCTGGACCAGCCCGCCCTGCACGTCGGCGCCGGCGTGCAGGGTGCCCTCGAAGTACTCGACCACCGGGGACGGCAGCACCGGGACCTCGCCCAGGTACACCTTGCCGTTGGCGCCGTCGATGGAGACCACGTCGCCCTCGTGGACGACCTGGCCGTCGGAGGTGACGAACTTGCGGTTCTTGGTGTCCACCTCCAGCTCCTCGGCGCCGCAGACGCAGGTCTTGCCCATGCCGCGGGCGACCACGGCCGCGTGCGAGGTCTTGCCGCCGCGCGAGGTGAGGATGCCCTCGGCCGCGATCATGCCTTCCAGGTCGTCCGGGTTGGTCTCACGACGGACCAGGATGACCTTCTCGCCGGAGCGCGACCACTTCACCGCGGTGTAGGAGTCGAAGACCACCTTGCCGACCGCGGCACCGGGCGAGGCCGCGATGCCGTAGGCGACCGGCCGGGTCTCGGCGGTGGGGGCGAAGCGCGGGAACATCAGCTGGGCGAGCTGGCCGCCGGTGACCCGGTGCAGCGCCTCGTCCAGGTCGATCAGGCCCTGGTCGACCAGCTGGACGGCGATCCGGAACGCGGCGGCGGCGGTGCGCTTGCCGACGCGGGTCTGCAGCATCCAGAGCTTGCCGCGCTCGATGGTGAACTCGATGTCGCACAGGTCCCGGTAGTGGTTCTCCAGGGTCTCCATGATGGACATCAGCTCGTCGTACGACTTCTTGTCGAGCTGCTCCAGGTCGGCCAGCTGGAGGGTGTTGCGGATGCCCGCCACCACATCCTCGCCCTGCGCGTTCTGCAGGTAGTCGCCGTAGACGCCCTGGGTGCCGGTGGAGGGGTCGCGGGTGAACGCGACACCGGTGCCGGAGTCCTCGCCGAGGTTGCCGAAGACCATGGTGCAGACGTTGACGGCGGTGCCCAGGTCGTTCGGGATGCGCTCCTGGCGGCGGTACAGGCGGGCCCGGTCGCCGTTCCAGGAGTGGAAGACCGCGTGGATCGCCAGGTCCAGCTGCTCGCGCGGCTCCTGCGGGAACTCGCGGCCGGTCTCCCGGAGCACGATCGCCTTGAAGGTCTCCACCAGGGTCTTGAGGTCCTCGGCCGTGAGGTCGAGGTCGTTGACGGTGCCCTTGGCGTGCTTGGCCTCGTCCAGCGCCTCCTCGAACAGCTCGCCGTCGACGCCCAGCACGGTCTTGCCGAACATCTGGACCAGGCGGCGGTAGGAGTCCCAGGCGAAGCGCTCGTTGCCGGACTGGGCGGCGAGCCCGGTCACCGAGTCGTCGGAGAGACCGATGTTCAGGACGGTGTCCATCATGCCGGGCATGGAGAACTTGGCACCGGACCGCACCGAGACCAGCAGCGGGTTGTCCGCCTGGCCGAGCTGCTTGCCCATCCGGGCCTCAAGGGCGACCAGGTGGCCGGTGATCTCCTCGTTCAGCGAGGCCGGCTCGGTACCGGTCTCCAGGAACACCTTGCAGGCGTCGGTGGTGATGGTGAACCCCGGAGGGACGGGGAGGCCCAGGTTGGTCATCTCGGCGAGGTTCGCGCCCTTTCCGCCGAGAAGATCCTTGAGGTCCTTGTTTCCTTCGGTGAAGGAGTAAACAAACTTCTGCTTCGCCGCCACGGGTCGTTCTCCTCAACCACGGTTGCCCTGACGCCGGAGAACATACCCATTTCGAAGGCCGCTTAGGGGAGTGAATAGGTCGCACGAGCTCCGAAGCGGCCCATTGGCCAGCAGATCGAATGCCTGAATGGGCGTTTGCCTGCGTTGTTGAAATCGTCCGGGTGACGCTAGTAAGCCTTCAAGAAGTGAAGGCATCGCCACGCGGCGCTCATGCAGACCGGACACGCAGTGACGACATTCACGCCCACTGCGGTTCCCCGACTTGATTTCCTGCAACCAGCCGCAGCCGTCGACCGCGGAGCCCGTTCGGGAAGCGATCCGGACTTGTACACCTTGGCGAAGTCCGCTGACTGGTCGTCACTCGCCACGATATGTGGCCAGCGTCACGGGCGCATCTCAGCTGTCAAGCTGAGGGCCACTACGACGAGCGTCGCTTTCCGTAGACCATCGAGTCGCTCTGCGTTGCAGAATTTCGCCTCCTAGGAGCCCCACTGTCCATCTTGGACAACTCCCCTGGGCCGGTTCGGCCAGTGGCCAAGTGGGGCAGTTTTTGCCTTTCCGTACAGCTCATCCACCAGAAGTATCCGATTCGGCGTCTTCGCCGAGTCGGGCACACTCGTACGGATCGTCCAACCAGCCTTCGGGCAGGACGACCCGGTTGTTGCCGCTGGTTCGGCCGCGCGGGCCGTCGGCGCCGATCGGCCAGCTCTGCTCCTGGTCGACCAGTGCGAGGGTTTCGGCGAGTTCGTCGAGCGAGCTGGAACTGGCGAGCTTCACCCGCAGTTCGGAGCCGACGGAGAAGCCCTTGGTGTACCAGGCGACGTGCTTGCGGAAGTCGATGACGCCGCGGGCCTCGTCGCCGAGCCACTCCCCGAGCAGCTGGGCGTGACGCACCATGGCGCGGGCGACGTAGGCGAAGGTGGGGCGGGCGTAGTCGACCTCGCCCTCGAAGATCGACACCAGGTCCTTGAACAGCCACGGCCGGCCGAGGCAGCCGCGGCCGACCACCACACCGTCGCAGCCGGTCTCACGCATCATCCGCACCGCGTCGTCGGCGGACCAGATGTCGCCGTTGCCGAGCACCGGGATGTCGGACGGCACGGACTCGCGCAGCCGGGCGATGGCCGACCAATCGGCGGTGCCGCCGTAGTGCTGGGCGGCGGTGCGGCCGTGCAGGGCGATCGCGGCCACGCCCTCCTCGGCGCCGATCCGGCCGGCGTCGAGGTAGGTGAGGTGGTCGTCGTCGATGCCCTTGCGCATCTTCATGGTGACCGGGAGGTCGCCCGCGTTGCCCACGGCCTGGCGCAGGATGTCCCGCAGCAGGTTGCGCTTGTAGGGCAGCGCGGAGCCACCGCCCTTGCGGGTCACCTTGGGGACGGGGCAGCCGAAGTTGAGGTCGATGTGGTCGGCGAGGCCCTCCTCGGAGATCATCCGCGCCGCCTTGCCGACGGTCTCCGGGTCCACGCCGTACAGCTGGATCGAACGGGGCTTCTCGCTCGGGTCGAACTTGATCAGCTGCATGGTCTTGGCGTTGCGCTCGACCAAGGCCCGGGTGGTGATCATCTCGGAGACGTACAGACCGCGGCCGCCGCTCTGCTCCCGGCACAGGGTGCGGAACGGCGCGTTGGTGATGCCGGCCATCGGGGCCAGCACGACGGGCGGCCACACCTCCATGGGCCCGATGTTCAGCGGGGCGAACTCCGGCGCTTCAGGTGCGGCCGGGGTTGCCTGGGCGGAGTCGGGCGTGATGGTCATGCGCGGCAGATCCTCAAACGGGTAGGGCCCCAATGGCGGGAGTTCCGGACTCTCCATTCTCCCCCACTGCCCGAGCGGGCCGCCCCGCCGGTTTTCGCAGGCGCGCGGTGCTCCGTCAGTGGCGGCCGCCGATCCGGTTGACGGTGACGGTGCCCGAGGCGGTGACGATGTCGAGCATCCGTGACGAGGTCGAGTCCGGCAGGGACGGGTCGACGACCTGGGCGGCGCCTGCGCTGCTGAGGTCGATCCGGTACCGGCTGCGGTCGTCGGGGACCTGCAGCACGAGGTCGCCGGAGGCCAGTCGGGCCGTCACCAAGTTCGGCGGCCGGTCGTACTGCAGGGTGATCTGGCCCGAGGAGGAGACCACCTTGGCCTCCGCCGACGTCAGGCCCGCGCCGATGATCTGGCCGGAGCCGCTCTTGGCCTGGATTGCGCCGCTGACCCGGTTCAGCTCGATCTGCCCGGAGCCGGTCTCCGCCGTAGTGGCCCCGGCGATGTCGAGGATCTCCGTCCGTCCGGAGCCGCTGCGGGAGGTGATCGCGGTGGCCGCCGGGACCTGTATCTCCAGGGCGACGGCACAGCCGAACAGGACCCGGGCCTCCGGGCAGTCGACGGCCACCGACAGCGTGTCGGCGCCGAGCTGCTGGCTCACGACCGGTCTGCGCAGGGCCCAGCCGACCCGCTCGGTGACGACCACCCGATCGGTGCCGCCGGCCCGCACCGTCACCTGGGCCGGCCCGGAGTCGATGTCGAGCCGGTGGATCGCGTCGAAGTACGTCCGCTCGCGGACGATGTCCTGCTGGACCAGGGCGGCGCCGGTGGTCGCGGCCCCGCCCACCAGGGCGCAGGCGAGCACCAGCACCCCGATGATCCGCCAGATGCGGCGCTCCCCGGCGCTCGGCTCGGCGGCCGGGACGTCCGGACCCGGTGTCGGCAGCCAACGGGCGAGGCGGCCCTTGCCGGTCGGCCGCCGTTCGGGCTCCGGTGCCGTGGTCGGTCGTCGGGTCACTGGCTGATCTCCAGGAAGCGGAGCACGGCGAGCACCCGCCGGTGGGTGTCCTCGGCGGGCGGGAGGTCGAGCTTGGTGAGGATCGAGTTGATGTGCTTGGAGACGGCGCTGTCGCTGACCACGAGGGACTCGGCGATCGCGGTGTTGGAGCGCCCTTCGGCCATCAGCGCCAGGACGTCCCGCTCGCGGGGCGTCAGCCGGTGCAGCGGATCCTTGTCGCGGCGCAGCAGCAGTTGGGCGACCACTTCCGGATCCAGCGCGGTGCCGCCCTCGGCCACCCGTTGGAGCGCCTCGACGAAGTCGTCGACGTTGGCGACCCGCTGCTTGAGCAGGTAGCCGACGCCGCTGGTGTTCTTGGCCAGCAGATCGGCCGCGTAGCGTTCCTCGACGAATTGGGAGAGGAGGAGGACTGCGGTGTCCGGCCACTGCTGCCGGATCATCAGGGCGGCGCGGACCCCTTCGTCGGTGAAGCCAGGTGGCATCCGGACGTCCGCCACGACGATCTGGGGGCGGTGTTCCTCCACGGCGGCGAGCAACGCCTCGGCGTCCTCGACGGCGGCGGCCACTTCGTAGCCTTCGCTCTCCAGCACCTTGACGATGCCGATCCTGAGCAGGACGGAGTCCTCGGCGATCACAGCTCGCATGGCAGCTCCATGGTGATAGTGGTGGGGCCCCCACGGGGGCTGGTGATGGCAAGTGACCCGTCCACGGACGCGGCGCGTTTGCGCAGACCGGTGAGGCCGGTGCCGCGGGTGGCGTCCGCTCCGCCGATGCCGTCGTCGGTGACGGTGATGAGCAGCCGGTCGTCGACCCGGCGCAGGGCGAGGTCGACCCGGGAGGCCTTGGCGTGCTTGGCGGCGTTGGCCAGCGCCTCGGAGACCGTGAAGTACGCGACCGCCTCCACGGTGGGGGCTATCCGGCCCGGCAGGTCGACCGCGAGGTGCACGGGGACGGGGCTGCGTGCGGCGATGCCGGAGAGCGCCGCGTCGAGCCCGCGGTCCTCCAGGACGGCGGGGTGCAGGCCGCGGACCAGGTCGTGGAGCTCCTTGATCGCGGCCTGGGCCTCCTCGTGCGCGGCGACGATGACCTCCATCGCCTCGGGCGGAACGTTCTTGAGGGTGCGCCGGGCGAGGCCGAGGTTCATCGCGAGCGAGACGAGTCGTTGCTGTGCGCCGTCGTGCAAGTCCCGTTCGATCCGGCGGCGTTCGGCGTCGGCGGCGTCCACCACGTCCACCCGGCTCTGGGCGAGGTGTTCGACGCGACGCTCCAGCACCTCCGCGCGGTTGGGGCCGAGCAGGGCACGGACCGTCCAGAGGTCGAGCGCGGCGAGCAGGGCGGTCAGCCACGGGGTGAGGAACAGCAGGAGCAGGCCGCCGCCGGTGATCACCGCGCCGTCGATCGTCCAGCCGTGGCCGGAACGCAGGGGGTTGTCCATCGGGAGCAGCCAGACCCAGCCGAAGAAGCCGAGCAGCACGATCGCCGATCCCCAGAGGGCGAGGACGAGCGCGGCGCAGCAGGTCTGGATCGGGGCCGTGACCAGGTGGTGCACGGCCTGGCGCCAAGTCAGGCCGGCGCGGAGGCGGGACAGCCAGCCGGCGTCCGGTGGCAGTCGGCCGGGGATCTCCAGGCCTCGCAGGCCTCGGACACGGCTGCGCTGGGCGGTGGTCATCAGGTCGAACAGGGCCACCAGCAGGAGCAGGCCCGGCAGCAGCGACTTGCTCGGGACGCAGAGAGCGACGAGGCAGGGCAGGCCGAGCGGGAGGCCCGCGGCCAGGAAGAGTGAGTCCCGTCGAGTGCTGGTGGACCACGGCGCGCGCTCCAGGGCGGCGCGGAGCACCGCAGGGCGGGCCGCAGCGGGGCGGGCCGCCCGGACGGGGCGCGACTGGATCTTCGACTGGAACATGCGGCACAGCGTAGGGCCGTGCCGATCTCGGCTTCCATGGCCCGGGCCTCCGTCTTTGGGGTGTAGCTGGCTACACCCCAAAGACGGAGCCGCACGCTACCGACAAGATCCTTGCGCCACAGGATTCTTGACGGCATGACGAACACGAACCTGATGCGTTGCAGCCGCAGCCCGCTCTCCGCCGCCCCTGGCGCCGTCCTGGAGTTCCCGTCGGCCGGGTCCGAACTCCTCGACGGTGTGGGCGGGTTGGGCCTGATCGCCGCGGTCGGTCCGTGGTCGGTGCGCCTTTGCGCCGGCCGCCGCCCGGCCATGGAGGTGTACGAGTACGGCGAGTTGCTCGACGTGGTGGTCGAGTCCTCGCTCGGTGATGCCCAGTTGCGCGGAGCGCGGCGTGGCCGGGCCGATGGGTCGGTGGAAGGGCCGGTCTCCTGCGCATGGGGCCGATGGCCACCGGGCGCCTCGCCACGGCCGGTGCTGTTCCGGCCGGGCGGGCTGCGTCGCCGCGCGGTGCAGGCCGATGCGGTGCGGACGGCGGGCCGTTTCTGGTTCGCCTCGGTGGCCGGGGAGTTCCGCTGGGCGCAGGTGTGCGGTCCCTCGGCCCGCACCGGGCGCCCGGAGTCGGGGAGGGCGGCATGAGTGCGTTCGCTTCGACCCTCGTCCGGGTGAGCGGGGATGTACGTCCGGCCCGGTTCGGCACCGCGGGCCTGCGGGTCGGCCCGGTGCCGGTGGAGTTGCTGTTCCTGGGCTGCGGGATGGTCCTGCTGCCCTGGGCGGCGCTGCTCGCCACGCTGCCCGGCGGGTCGGCCTGGGCTGTGCTCGATGTGGTCGAGTCGGCTGCGCTGTCGGCCAGTGCGGTGCTGCTTCGGCAGGGCCGGAGCCCGCGGTGGCCGGCCTGGTCGGCGGCCGTGCTGCTGGTGGCCGACGCCGGGTGCGACATGGCGACGGCGGCACGCGGGCCCGAGCTGGTGGCGGCTCTGCTGATGGCGTTCTGCGCGGAGCTTCCGCTCGCGGCCCTGTGCTGTTCGGTGGCGCTCGGTCGGCCCGGTCCGGGTGCGGACGGCGCGCCGTCCGCACCCGGGCGCCGGGTCGGCCGTCAGCCGGTGCCGGCCAGTCGGTGGAGGCGGTCCCGAGTGTCCTGGTCCTGGGGCACGTACCCGACCAGTCGGGTGCTGCTCCTGGGCCCGAGCCACAGGTTCGTGTACTCGAAGCGCAGCAGGCCGACGTCGGGCAGCACGAACTGCTTGAACCCGTTGACCATCCCCGACACCTCGTGGCGTTCCCAGGCCTCTTCGAAGTCCGGGGAGGCCTTGCGCAGCCGACCGACCAACGCCTTCCACGCGGGCTCCGCCGCGTGGTCGCCCATCGAGGTCCGGAAGCGTGCCACCACCCCTGCTCTGGCGGCCGCCAGGTCCGCCAGGTTCCTTGCGAATGGAGTATCGGTGAAGACCATCCACATGATGTTGCGGTCCTCTTCGGGGATCACGTCCAAGTCTCCGGCCAGCCAGGTGTATGCCCGGTTGTACGCGAGGATGTCGAACCGACTGCTGATCACCACGGCTGGGAACGGGTCGAGTTGGTCGACCAGGGCCCCGATCGCCGAGTTGACGGTGGGGCAGTCCCGCACCGGAGCCGGGTCCTCGGAACCGGCCAGTGTGAACAGGTGCGACCGTTCGGTGCGGTCGAGCAGCAGAGCCCGGGCCACCGAGTCCAGGACCTGGGCCGAGACCTGGATGTCCCGCCCCTGCTCCAACCACGTGTACCAGGTGACCCCTACGGCGGCCAGACCGGCGACCTCCTCGCGGCGAAGTCCCGGGGTGCGGCGGCGGCCGACGGCCGGCAAGCCGACCTGTTCGGGCGAGATGCGCTCCCGGCGGCTGCGCAGGAACGTGGCCAGTTCGCGCCTCCGTTCGTCGGCGGGGGTGTGAAGGTCCGTGGAGGTAGCCATAGCACCAGGGTGGACCATCGCAGATCCTGTTGCCAGGTACTCCTTATACCTGGATAAACACCGCCTGGTACCAGGCTGAGAGGAGCCTCATCGTAGTACCCGTGACTCAGCAGACAGTGCTACCTCAGATCTCGTCGCCGGTCCGGCCCGCGGCACCCGCACTGGGTTCCGCCGGCCTGATCACCGTCCTTCTGGGCGCCTTCCTTCCGATGCTTGACTTCTTCATAGTGAACGTCGCGCTGCCGACCATCGACCATGATCTGGTCGCCGGCCCCGCCGTCCTGGAACTCGTGGCGGCGGGCTACGGCATTGCCTTCGCCGTCCTGCTCGTTCTGGGCGGGCGGCTCGGCGACTCCTTCGGCCGACGGCGGCTGTTCATCGCCGGAGCCGTCGCCTTCGCCCTCACCTCGCTCGCCTGCGGTGCCGCCCCCACCGCCTGGACCCTGGTTGCCGCCCGGGTCGCCCAGGGAGCCTCCGCCGCTCTGCTGCTCCCCCAGGTCCTCGCCACCATCACCGCCACCACCAGCGGTCAGCAGCGCGCCCGGGCCCTCGGCATCTACGGAGCCGTCGGCGGCATCTCGGTGGTGATCGGCCAGGTACTCGGCGGGTTCCTGGTCTCGGCGGACCTCTTCGGCACCGGCTGGCGCGCCGTGTTCCTGCTGAACGTCCCCTTCGCGCTGCTCACCGCGCTCATGGCGGCGCGTCATGTCCCGGAGAGCCGGGCGGAACGGGCCGCCGGCGTGGACCTCTCCGGCACGCTCCTGCTCACCGCGACCCTGCTGGCCCTGTTCGTTCCGCTGATGGAGGGCCGGGCTGTCGGCTGGCCGCTCTGGACCTGGCTGTCCCTGGCCGTGTTCCCCGTCCTCGCGGCGGCGTTCGTGACGGTGGAACGGCGGGCCGAACGGGAAGGGCGAGTGCCCCTCGTCCCGCTCTCGCTCCTGCGGATTCCGGAGATGCGGCGCGGCCTCGGCGTGGCCGTCCCCTACTTCACCGGATTCGGCGGCTTCATGTTCGTGATCGCCCTGCTGCTGCAGGACGGACTGCACCTCGGCCCGGTCTCCGCGGGCTGGGCACTGGTGCCGATGGCGGTCGGCTACTTCGGTGCCTCCCTCGCCGGGCCCCGGCTGGTCGGCCGGTTCGGCAGCCGGGTCATCACGGCCGGCGCGGTGGTCCAGGGCTCCGGCCTGCTGACCCTGATCGTCACCGCGCTGGGCGACTGGTCGCACTTCTCCCCGCTCCGGATGCTCCCCGGCGTCGCGCTCGCCGGCATCGGGCAGGGGCTGGTGGGCATGCCCCTGTTCCGGGTGGTGCTCTCCCGGGTTCCCGCCGAGCGCGCGGGGGTCGGCAGCGGCGTGCTGGCGACCACTCAACAGTCCAGCCTGGCCCTGGGGGTGGCCACGCTCGGCACCCTCTTCATCGGGCTCGTCCCCGCCCTGGGAATGGCGAACGCGCTGGCTCTGGTGCTCGGCATCCAGACGCTCGGTTCCCTGGTCATCTGCTGGTTGAGCATCCGGCTGCCGCGTTCGGTCGGATGACGGCCGCTCCCCCGCGAGCCGGGGCCGGAGCAGGCACCACGCCCACAACGGGCCGACCCGGAGAAGGCCGCGGCCCGCGAATAAATGGCGGGCCCGGCCTTCGGGTCCGGTGCGAGGATGCCCCCATGACGACTCCGGACATCCTCACGAGCGACGCACGTACCCGCGAGCAGTTGGTGGCCGCGATCGCGTCCGGGAGCAGGCCCAAGTACCTGCACTTCTGGGGTCACCGGCCGCAGCGGGACGCGCAGATCGGGTCCGGCTCCCTCAGTCAGTGGTGGCCGTCGCCGTTCACCGTCGACGGCGTCGAGTACGCCACCGCCGAGCACTGGATGATGGCCGGCAAGGCGCGGCTGTTCGGCGACGAGGAAAGCGTCCCGCGTATCCTCCGGGCCCGGACGCCCGCAGAGGCCAAGAAGTTGGGCCGCCTGGTCGACGGCTTCGACCAGGATGCCTGGGAGGCCCACCGCTTCGAACTGGTGGTCGCGGGCAGCGTCGCCAAGTTCGGGCAGGACGAACGACTCCGGCACTACCTGCTCCGCACCGGGTCGCGCGTCCTGGTGGAGGCCAGCCCGCTCGACCGGATCTGGGGCATCGGGCTGGCCGCCGACGACGAGCGGGCGAACTCGCCGTCGCAGTGGCGCGGGCTGAACCTGCTCGGCTTCGCACTGATGGAAGCACGGGCCCGACTGACGGGCTGACACCTCATCAACCCTGGTTGGCTGGACGGAACAAGCCCCGAACCCTCACAAGTGGGGCGAGTCGGGCGGCGACGGCCCCACGTCCACGAAAACCGTCGACCTGCCGCCGAATCTGCACTCGCATTTCTGTCTCGAAAACGTTATGACTTACTCCCGTAACGTGGCCGCCGTGCGGCAGCACCAGGATGGCCACGAGTCGTCATGTCGGGGGCCAAACGGGGGACCCCGTGGAAAAGTCAGGCGGGGATGACCGTGCGCGATCGGGGGCCGGAGTCGGCCGATGTCCAAACGCTCAGAGCGGAGTTGGACGAACTGCTCCGGGCACGGCAATTCGCCGCCCAACGCGAGCGCCGACTCAGTGAAGAACTGCGGGCCGGTCGCGGACCCGACCACGTCTCCGGGCCCGGCCGCCCGTCCCGGCAGCCCGACCCCGAGCTGCTCCGGCAGCTCGCCCAGGCCCAGAACCTCCGCGAGGGTCTCGGGGCGCGCTGCCTCGAGCTGAGCGACCGTCTGCTGGCCGCCGAGGACCGCCTGTTGCCCGGCCGCTCGGCCGCCGAGCCGCCCCTGCGCCCGGGCCGCGCCCCGGCTGGCCCCCTGGGAAGGGAGCGCACCGACCCCCAGGCTGGCTGGGGCGCGCCGCCGATCCCGCCCCAACGCCCGCACTCGTCCGCCGGACGCGACACGCCCGCCGGGCGACCGGACCCGGAGCGCACCGACCCGACCGCCGGTGCCTCGCCGAACCGTCCCCGCCCCGCCGACCGTCCCGAAGGATCCGCAGGACAGACCTCCTGGGCCAGAGCGGGCGCATCCGGCGATCAGGTCGCCGGCGGCACCCGGCCCGCCGGCCCGGGGCTCCCGCGCCGCGAGGGCTCCCACTCGGAGCGCCCCGGCCCGCACCACGGCCCCGCCGGCGCCTGGAACAACCGGCCCGGCCCCGCCGCACCCGTCGACAGGCTGTCGGCCCCGGCCGGGCAGCCCACCGGGCAGCAGGCCGGCCTCAGCAACGACCGCTTCCGCCCGGTCCCGTCGGGACGCGGACCGGCCGTACCGAACCCGGGCGTACCGAACCCGGCCGCACCGCATCCGGGCGGGGCTCCCGGCGTGGAGGACGCGGCGCAGTCGTCCGGTCCGATGCGGCCGCGGACGACGGTGGAGCTGGTGGCCCTGGTGCAGCGCATCAACGGCCTGCACCAGCGGGGCGCGGCACAGGAGTCGGCGGCCATCCTGCGCCAGGTCGCCACGATGATCACCGCGGAGGACGTGGCCCAGCTGGCCACGCTGCTGCAGCAGAACGGTCCGGCAGGATCCTCCACCTACCTGGCACGCTCGGTCTCCGCCGGGCCCCCGGAGCACGCGGCGGCCGCACTCGCGGTGCTGCGCCGCGACGGTCTGCTCGACGAGGCGGCCGACCTGTTCCACACGCTGTGGTCGGCGAGTTCGGCGGCACTGCCGGCGCTGCTGGCCGCCCTGGAGCAGTCCGGCCAGTCCGCCGACGGTCAGACCCTGCTGTGGGAACGCGCCTCCGCTCCGGCCGAAGAACTCGCCGAGTTGGCACAGCACTTGAAGGCCGCCGGGCGAACCGACGACATGCGCCACCTGCTGCGCCAGGCGGCGGGCCGGCCGATCAACGAAGTCGCCGCGATCGCCGGCGCGTTGAACGAGGAGAGCGCGGCGGAGCTGATCCGCGAACTGGTGCGGCTACGGTCCGCGAGTGACATCGGCCGGTTCGGCGCCGCGATCCAGGCGGCGACCGATCTGTACGACACCCTGCTGTTCGCCGCCGACGACCTGGAGGAGAGCCGGGCCCGCAGCGTTTTCACCGCGCTGCGCACCGGCGGGCTGCCGACCGAACCGTCGCCGCGCCCTCGCTCGCGGTCCCGGTCTCGTCGCTGAATGCCACAACCCGCCACAACCCGCCACACAACGCCAAGGCCCGCCACTGGGTGCCACGGAACGCCCAGGAATGCCACCAGCCGCCACGGAACGCTGACTGGCGGGACCACCCCGACCGCCTCAGCCACCGCGACGTCCGGAAACACCGCGGCTCCCGGAGACACCGAGGCTCCCAGAAAACACCAAGGCTCCCGGCCCGCGAACTCGAACTCGCGGGCCGGGAGCCGGAAGTGGTGCTCAGCCGGTGGAACCCACCGGCCGGTGCGGCGTCAGCAGCCGATCAGGCGGGCACCCAGGTAGGACTTCACCTGGTCGAGCGACACGCGCTCCTGCGCCATGGTGTCACGCTCGCGCACGGTCACCGCGTTGTCCTCAAGGGTGTCGAAGTCGACGGTGACGCAGAACGGCGTGCCGATCTCGTCCTGGCGGCGGTAGCGCTTGCCGATCGCACCGGCGTCGTCGAACTCGACGTTCCAGGCGGAACGCAGGTCGGCGGCCAGGCCGCGGGCCTTCGGGGAGAGGTCGGCGTTGCGGGAGAGCGGGAGCACCGCGACCTTGACCGGGGCGAGGCGCGGGTCGAGCCGCATGCCGACGCGCTTCTCCATGACGCCCTTGGCGTTCGGCGCCTCGTCCTCGAAGTAGGCGTCGATCAGGAAGGCCAGCATGGCGCGGTTGAGGCCGGACGCGGGCTCGATGACGTACGGGTAGTACCGCTCGTTCGCGTCCTGGTCGAAGTACTTCAGGTCCTGGCCGGAGGCCTCGCTGTGCACCGTCAGGTCGTAGTCGGTGCGGTTGGCGACGCCCTCGAGCTCGGAGAACTCGCTGCCACCGAAGTTGAAGCGGTACTCGATGTCCACCGTGCGCTTGGCGTAGTGGGACAGCTTCTCCTTGGGGTGCTCGAAGAAGCGCATGTTCTCGGTGCGCAGACCGAGGTCCACGTACCAGTTCCAGCGCTGCTCGAGCCAGTACTCGTGCCAGGTCTCGTCCTCGCCCGGCTTGACGAAGAACTCCATCTCCATCTGCTCGAACTCGCGGGTCCGGAAGATGAAGTTGCCGGGCGTGATCTCGTTGCGGAAGCTCTTGCCGACCTGGGCGATGCCGAACGGCGGCTTCTTGCGCGAAGTGGTCTGAACGGCCCGGAAGTTGGTGAAGATGCCCTGCGCGGTCTCCGGGCGGAGGTAGGCCAGGCCGGACGCGTCCTCGGTGACACCGAGGTGCGTCTTCAGCATGCCCGAGAACTCCTTGGGCTCCGTGAAGGCGCCCTTGTTGCCGCAGTTCGGGCAGTTGATGTCGGCCAGGCCGTTGGCCGGGAGCCTGTTGTGCTTGGCCTCGTAGGCCTCTTCCAGGTGGTCGGCGCGGAAGCGCTTGTGACAGGAGAGGCACTCGGTCAGCGGGTCGTTGAAGGTCGCGACGTGGCCGGACGCCTCCCAGACCTCGCGGGCGAGGATCACCGAGGAGTCGATACCGACGACGTCCTCCCGAGCGGTGACCATCGCACGCCACCACTGGCGCTTGATGTTCTCCTTGAGCTCGACTCCCAGCGGACCGTAGTCCCAGGCGGCGCGGGTACCGCCGTAGATCTCGCTGCAGGGGTAGACGAAGCCACGGCGCTTGCTCAGGCTGACGATCGTGTCGATCTTGTCGGCGGCCACAGTGCTCTCTTCAGTACGACGGCACGGTCAGGGCACGGCTGGTTGCGCGCGCCCGAAGAAACTCAGGGTACCGGGGATGGTGGGGCGGGATTCAACTCGATAGTGCACCGCCCACCCGCCGCCGCCCCGCCGGGAGCCCGGCGCGCGGGCGGCGGACAGCGGCGCACGGGGCTGCCGGCACCGGCTCGCGGAAGGCCGCCGGGGCAGCAGTGTGACCCCGATCGCCCCGAATGCAAGTTGACAATCATTTCCACATAAGATGAGAATGGTTGTCATGAAGAATCGCCGCCTGTCCACCCCGATAGCCCTCGCCGCCACGGCGGCGGTCGGTGCCCTCCTGCTCTCCGCCTGCGGCGGTACCAGCAGCGCGGCCGGTGAGGACGGCGGAAAGCTGAACGTGGTGGCGTCGTTCTACCCGATGGAATTTCTGGCCCGGCAGATCGGCGGCGAGCACGTCAAGGTCGCCGACCTGACCGCCGCCGGTGTGGAGCCGCACGACCTGGAGCTGACCGCCAAGCAGGTCGCCGCGGTGCAGCGGGCCGACACGGTGATCTACCTCAAGGGCCTGCAGCCGACCGTGGACAAGGCGGTGGCGCAGACCCACCCCAAGCACGTGGTGGACGCCACCGCCGTCTCCCCGCTGGTGGACCACCACCTGGACGAGGGCGCCGACGAGACCGACGGCCACGGCGGCGAGCACGACCACGAGCACAGCGACGCCGCCGGCGACCCGCACATCTGGCTGGACCCGACCCGGTACGCGGCAGTCGCGAAGAGCGTCGGCGCGGAACTCGCCGAGGTCGATCCGGCCCACGCCGCCGACTACCAGCGCAACACCGACACGCTGGTCGGCCAACTGGCCGCCCTGGACCAGGAGTTCCGGGACGGCCTGCAGAACGTCAAGACCAAGACCTTCATCACCAGCCACGCCGCCTTCGGCTACCTCGCCGACCACTACGGCCTGAACCAGGTGGCGATCAACGGCGTCGACCCGGAGGCCGAGCCCACCCCGTCCCGGCTGGCCGCGATCCAGCGCGCCGCCAAGGACAACGGCGCCACCACCGTGTTCTTCGAGGCCCTGGTCAGTCCCAAGCTGGCCAACACCGTGGCCGCCGACCTCGGTCTGAAGACCGCCGTGCTCGACCCCCTGGAAGGGGTCAAGGAGCCGGACCGGAACGACTACTTCTCCGTCATGCGGCAGAACCTCGGCAACCTGAAGGCCGCCCTCGGCGCAAGCTGACCGGCCCGAACCGACCGGCCCGACCGCACACACCTGCCGGCCGACCGGCCCACACCCGAACCCCACCCGAACCAAGCGGCGCGAGCCGAGCGAGGAACACCATGAGTGCTGTCATCTCCACGGCAGACTCCGACCGGCTGCAGCCGTCCTCCGGTGAGGACGCGGGGCCGGCGGTCGTCAGCCTCCGGGGCGCGGTCGCCACCGTCGGTGGACGGCCGGTGCTGCGCGGCGTCGATCTCACCGTCCGACCGGGCGAAGTGGTGGCGCTGCTGGGTGCCAACGGCTCCGGCAAGTCCACCACCGTGAAGACCGTCATAGGGTCGGTGCCGCTGGCGCAGGGCAGCCTGGAGCTGTTCGGGCGACCGCGGCGCAAGTTCCGGGCCTGGCACCGGGTCGGGTACGTGCCGCAGCGCACCACCGCGGCCGGCGGCGTGCCGGCCACGGTGCGCGAGGTGGTCTCCACCGGGCGGCTGCCGCAGCACGGCTTGCTGCCGTTCCGGCGCACGGACCGCGACGCGGTGGACCGGGCGCTGACCGCCGTCGGCATGCTGGACCGGGCCGGCGACGGGGTGGCCAACCTGTCCGGCGGGCAGCACCAGCGGGTGCTGATCGCCCGCGCCCTGGTCGGCCGTCCCGACCTGCTGATCATGGACGAGCCGATGGCCGGCGTCGACGTGGACAGCCAGCAGGTGCTCGCCGACATCCTGCGCACCGAGGTCGAACGCGGCTGCGCGGTGCTCCTGGTGCTGCACGAACTCGGGCCGCTGGAGCCGCTAATCGACCGCGCCGTCGTCCTGCGCGACGGCTGCGTCGCCCACGACGGGCCGCCGCCGCGGGGCGTCGGCCAGCACGCGCTGCCCGGCCACGACCACGTCCACCCGCACGCCGACGACCACCACCACCGCACCACCCCGGGGCTGTTGACATGATCGAGATGTTCCAACCCGACTTCATGCAGCGGGCATTCCTCGCCGCCGTACTGGTCGGCATCACCGCTCCCTCGGTCGGCATCTACCTGGTGCAGCGTCGCCAGGCGCTGATGGGCGACGGCATCGGGCACGTCGCGCTGACGGGTGTCGGCCTCGGCTTCCTGTTCCAGACCGACCCGATCTGGATGGCCGTACTGGTCTGCGTGTTCGGCGCGATCGTGATGGAGCTGGTCCGCGCCCGCGGCAACCAGCGCGGCGACATCGCGCTGGCGATGCTCTTCTACGGCGGCATGGCCGGCGGCAAGCTGCTGGTTTCGATGAGCAGCCAGGCCGGTTCCAGCAGCCTGGAGAGCTACCTGTGGGGCTCGATCCTCACCGTCTCCCCCGGCGACCTGGCGCTGATCGGCGGGCTCGCGGCGATCGTCATCGCGGTGACCGTCGGCCTGCGCCGGCAGCTGTTCGCGGTCTGCCAGGACGAGGAGTTCGCCCGGGTGACAGGCCTGCCGGTGCGGGTGCTCAACCTGCTGCTCGCGGTGATGGCTGCGGTCACCGTGACCGTCGCCATGCGGGTGGTCGGCCTGCTGCTGGTGAGCGCGCTGATGGTGGTCCCGGTGGCCGCCGCCCAGCAGTTGACCCGTTCCTTCGCGGCCACCCAGGCCGCCGCGATCGGCGTCGGCGTGGTGACGGCGCTGCTCGGCGTCGGCACCTCCTACCAGGCCGACCTGCCGTCCGGCCCGACCATCGTGTTCCTGGCCATCCTGGCTTTCGCCCTGTTCAGCGCGATCGCCGCACCGCTGGCCAAGCGCCAGCACAGGTCCGCCGCCGAACACGGCCCGGCGGTCTGCGACGTCGCGCTGCCCCATCAGGGCCCGGACGCGGCAACCGGCCCGAACGCGGCAACCGGCCCGAACGCGCCGGGGGGTGCGGCGGCGACCGGAGCGCCGCTGTCGGGGGAGACGCTGTCAAGTCGGGGGCTGGCACAATGATGTGCGAAACCCAGCCGATCAGCAGGAGGACCCCGGTGACCACCGCAGGCCCGTCGCCGCGCGCGCGATCGACTCGGCAGCGCACCGCCGTCTCGGCGGTGCTGGACGAGATCGAGGATTTCCGCAGCGCGCAGGAACTGCACGACATGCTCAAGCACCGGGGTGACTCGGTGGGCCTGACCACCGTGTACCGGACGCTCCAGTCCCTCGCCGAGGCCGGTGAGGTGGACGTGCTGCGCACCGCCGAGGGCGAGGCGGTGTACCGCCGGTGCAGCAGCGGGCACCACCACCACCTGGTGTGCCGGCACTGCGGGGCGACCGTCGAGGTCGAGGGTCCGGCGGTCGAACGCTGGGCCAACGCGGTCGCCGCCGAGCACGGGTTCAGCGACATCGCGCACACCCTGGAGATCTTCGGCACCTGCGGCGACTGCGCCGCGAAGCAGCAGGCGGCGCAGTAGCGGCAGCCCGCCACGCGCGGAGGGCCCGGATCGGAACAGCTTGGGTTCTAGTGGTTGTTGCAACACCCCAGTTCAGGGGATGCGATGACCTTCGAGATCCGTAAGGATCGGAGCCCTCAGGGGCGGCGGAAGCTCTCCGCGGGGCGAGCCGCATACTTCCGGCTCGTGAAACAAGGCGCGGGCAACGACCAGGCCTGCCGGATCGTCGGGATCAACCCGAAGACCGGCAGGCGCTGGCGCAACGGGCGCAACGCGTCCGGCAGGAACAACGCGACACCGCCGGCCCGGCCGACGGCGCCGCCCTCCTCGCCGTCCCGGTATCTGGCCGAGGTCGAGCGCATCCACCTGGCCGACCGGCTCCGGGAGAAGGCGACAGTCCGGGCGATCGCCGCCGAGCTGGGCCGCAGCCCCTCCACGATCAGCCGGGAGATCCGCCGCAATCGCCACCCCGTCACCGGCCACTACCGCCCGTTCGCAGCCCAGGCGAGGGCCGATGCCCGCCGGCCCCGTCCCAGAGCCCGCAAGATCAGCGGGAATCCGGAGCTGCGGGACGCTGTGCAGTCGATGCTGGACGAGCGGTGGAGTCCGGAGCAGATATGCCACGCTCTGCGGGCACAGTTCCCCGACCGGCCGGAGATGCACGTGGTCCACGAAACCGTCTACCAGGCTCTTTACGTCCAGGGGCGGGGCCAACTGCGGCGCGAGCTGGCCGGTGCTCTGCGGACGGGCCGGGCCCGCCGCAAGCCCCAACGACAGGCCGACTGCCGCAAGTCCCGGTTCACCGATCCGATGGTCATGATCAGCGATCGCCCCGCCGAGGCCGAGGACCGCGCCGTCCCGGGCCACTGGGAGGGCGACCTGATCATCGGCAAGGACGGCATATCGGCGATCGGAACCCTGGTCGAACGCACCACCCGCTTCGTGATGCTGCTGCACCTGCCGGGCGACCACACTGCCGAGACCGTGCGCGACGCCCTGGTGGCCACCGCCCGCATGCTCCCCACCGAGTTGAAACGGTCCCTGACCTGGGATCAGGGCAGCGAGATGGCCCGGCACGGGGAGTTCACGCTCGCCACCGACATACCGGTCTACTTCTGCGACCCCGCCAGTCCTTGGCAACGCGGCTCGAACGAGAACACGAACGGCCTGCTGCGGCAGTACTTCCCGAAGAGCACAGACCTGTCCGTTCACAGCCCCGAGCACCTGGCCTTCGTCGCCGACCAGCTCAACCGCCGCCCGCGTAAAACGCTCGGCTGGGAAACCCCAGCCGAGCGTCTGGCTAAACTCCTCGCGGCCTAGACAACCGACCACGTGTTGCAACAACTGCTAGAAACTGCCCAGTCCGATCCGGGCCCTCGACGTCAGCGGTCGTCCGGACCACCGGACGTCCGGACGACCACCCAGCAGCCGTCAGCGCTGCGGCGGCACCTCGGTGCCGGCGCCGGTGTCGTTGGGCACCGCCCCGCCGAACCGGCGGTCGCGACGGGCGAACTGCTCGCAGGCACGCCACAGGTCGCGGCGGTCGAAGTCGGGCCAGAGCACGTCCTGGAACACGAGCTCGGCGTACGCGGACTGCCAGGCCAGGAAGTTGGAGGTGCGCTGCTCGCCGCTGGGGCGCAGGAAGAGGTCCACGTCCGGCATGTCCGGGTAGTAGAGGTACTTCGCGAACAGCTTCTCGTTGACCTTCTCCGGGTTGAGCTTCCCGGCGGCCACGTCGCGGGCGATGGCCAGGGCGGCGTCGGCGATCTCGGCCCGGCCGCCGTAGTTGACGCAGAAGTACAGCGTCATGGCGTCGTTGTTCTTGGTCTGCTCCTGGGCGACCTGAAGCTCCTGGACGACGCTCTTCCACATCTTCGGCATCCGGCCGACCCAGCGGATCCGGATGCCCATGGCGTCCATCTCGTCGCGGCGGCGGCGGATCACGTCCCGATTGAAGTTCATCAGGAACTTCACCTCGTCCGGGGAGCGCTTCCAGTTCTCGGTGGAGAAGGCGTACAGCGAGAGGTTCTTGACGCCGACCTCCAGGCAGCCGCGCAGCACGTCGAGGACGACGGCCTCGCCGACCCGGTGGCCCTCGGTGCGGGGCAGGCCGCGTTCCTTGGCCCAGCGGCCGTTGCCGTCCATGACCACCGCGACGTGGTTCGGGACGAGCTCGCCGGGGATCTTCGGCGGCTTCGCTCCGCTCGGATGCGGGGCCGGGACTTCGTACGTCCGCTGCTTGCTGCCGAACAGCCGTCGCGCGACCATGTTCACTTCTCCACGTATCTCATGGAGCGGATGCCCCGCTCCAAGTGCCACTGCAGGTAGGCGGCCACCAGCCCGCTGCCCTCGCGCCAGTACCGCGGCTCGCAGGCGTCGGCGGTCTGCCAGTCCCCGGACAGCAGCGCGCCGAGCAGTACCAGTGTCTCAGGGGAGGGTACGGCACTTCCGGGTACTCGACAGTCGCCGCACAGCACGCCGCCGGCCTGGAGGGAGAAGAACCGATTGGGGCCGGGGAGTCCGCAGCGCGCGCAGTCGGTGAAGCTCGCGCCGTAGCCGTTGACGGCGAGCGAGCGCAGCAGGAAGGCGTCCAGCACCAGATGCGACTGGTGGGTGCCGTCGGCCAGTGTGCGCAGGCCGCCGACCAGCAGCAGGTACTGCTGGACGGCGGGCTGGCCCTCGTTCTCGGCGAAGCGTTCGGCAGTCTCCAGCATCGCGGTGCCCGCGGTGTAGCGGGTGTAGTCGTCGACGATCCGGGCGCCGTAGGGGGCGATGGTCTCCACCTGGGTGCACAACGGCAGGGTGCGGCCGACGAGTTCGCTGCCCCGGCTGAAGAACTGGACGTCGACGTGCGAGAAGGGTTCGAGGCGCGCGCCGAACTTCGACTTGGTCCGGCGTACGCCGCGCGCCACCGCCCGGACCTTGCCGTGCTGGCGGGTCAGGAAGGTGATGATCCGGTCGGCCTCGCCGAGCTTCTGGGTGCGCAGCACGATGCCGTCGTCGCGGAAGAGACTCATGGTGGTTCCCATTGTCCCGTACCGCACCGACAGCACGGCGGCGGCGGCGCCGGTGGCCGAAGCCGGTGGCCGACGCGCAGCCGTGAACCCGCACCGGGGCGGTGGTGCTCTTCACCCGTGCGGTGCGGGACACGGCGGGCCCGGGAGGGGGGAGTACGGGCCCGGCCAGGGGAGGCGGAACGGGTCAGTGCGGGGCGCGGGTGGCGGCCTCCAGCAGCCGGTCGACCTGCTCGCCGGTGAGGTCGAGGCAGCGGCCGACCACGCCGAGCGCGGCCCGTTCCTGCGGGAGGTAGCGGCCGTCGGCGAGCGCGACCATGGCACCGAGGGTGAGCAGGCGTTCGCGGCCCTGGACGAGCAGGTGCGGGGCGAGCGGTTCGAGCGCGGCGTGCAGTTCGACGGCCAGGCCGCCGCCCGCGACGTCCACGTCGAGGGGTTCGCCGCCGCCGTGTCCGGAGAGCGCGGCGAGCGAGGCCAGCACCTGGGCCTCGCCGCAGTCGTCGAAGCCGGCTTCCTTGATGACGGCGCAGGCGGCTTCGCGTCCGCTGCGGCTGCCGGTACCGCCGGCCGCGAGCGCGGCCAGCGCGATGGTGTACTGGGCGTCGCGGAGCATCGCGCCGAGCCGGACGGAGGTCAACTGTTCCAGGGCGTCGGTGCCGTGGCGGCCGCGGCAGGAGGTGCACTGGACGCTGCGGACCACGCCGCCGAGCGGCAGGACCGGCGTGCCGAGCAACCGCAGCCACCGCCGGCCGTGCTGCCGACGGTAGTTGCGGTCCCCACCGCAGCCCGGGCAGAAGAACTCGCCGAGGACGTCCGTCCGCCAGCGAGGGCGAACACCCCACAACCCTGTCACGGCGCCACTCCCCAGACATGGCAGGCGGCCTGCGCATCAATGGGCAGGTCACGCGACCGGACGCCGTGGCCGTCCCACCGACCCCGGTTCCGGTCCGTCGATGTTGCCACGGTTACCGGCTCGTGTCAGCACCCTGAACGGGTGCCGAGGGGAAAATTTGTGACCGGGGCCACACCTCAAGAGTGTGGCCCCACACGTTACTTAACGGTACGTCAGTCACAGTGGACCGACCGCAGGTCAGTCGCGCTGCGCGGCCCGGTTGACGGCGCTGACCAGTGCCTTCAGCGAGGCCAGCACGGTGTTGCCGTCGATGCCCACGCCCCACAGCACCTTCTCGCCCACGGCGCACTCGACGTACGCGGCGGCCTGCGCGTCGCCGCCCTCGCTCAGCGCGTGCTCGGCGTAGTCCAGCACGCGGACGTCGACGCCGATCGAGGCCAGCGCGTGGACGAACGCGGAGACCGGGCCGTTGCCGGTGCCGGTCAGGGTGACGGGGGTGCCGTCGACGACCGCCTCGGTGGTCAGCGCGTCGCGACCGTCCTCGGTGGTCAGGCTGCGCGAGCCGCTCAGCGAGATCCGGCCCCACGGGTTGGCGGGGGTGGGCAGGTACTCGTCCTGGAAGACCGACCAGATGTCGGCGGGGGTGACCTCGCCGCCCTCGGCGTCGGTCTTGGCCTGGATGATCTTCGAGAACTCGATCTGCATCCGGCGCGGCAGGTCCAGCTTGTGGTCGTTCTTCAGCACGTAGGCGATGCCGCCCTTGCCGGACTGCGAGTTGACCCGGATGACCGCCTCGTAGCTGCGGCCCACGTCCTTGGGGTCGATCGGCAGGTAGGGCACGCCCCAGGTGTACTCGCCGACCGGGACGCCCGCGGCGGCGGCGTCGGCCTCCAGGGCGTCGAAGCCCTTCTTGATGGCGTCCTGGTGCGAGCCGGAGAAGGAGGTGAAGACCAGGTCGCCGGCGTAGGGGTGGCGCTCGGGCACCGGCATCTGGTTGCAGTACTCGGCGGTGCGGCGGATCTCGTCGATGTCGGAGAAGTCGATCATCGGGTCGACGCCCTGAGAGAACAGGTTCATCCCGACGTTGACCAGGTCCAGGTTGCCGGTGCGCTCGCCCTGGCCGAACAGGCAGCCCTCGACCCGGTCGGCGCCGGCCATGACGGCCAGCTCGGCGGAGGCGACGCCGGTGCCGCGGTCGTTGTGCGGGTGCGCGGAGACGCAGACGAACTCGCGGCGCGACAGGTTGCGCGACATCCACTCGATCTTGTCGGCGTAGACGTTCGGGGTGGACCGCTCGACGGTGGTCGGCAGGTTCAGGATGATCTCGCGGCCCTCGCCGGGCTGCCAGACGTCCATCACCGCCTCGCAGACCTCCAGCGCGTAGTCCAGCTCGGTGTCGATGAAGATCTCCGGCGAGTACTCGTAGCCGAAGACGGTCTCGTCGCCCAGGATCTTCTCGGCGTACTCCATCACCAGCCGGGTGCCGTCCGTGGCAATGGCCTTGATCTCGTCCTTGCTCGCCTTGAACACCACCCGGCGGAACATCGGGGAGGTGGCGTTGTACAGGTGGACGGTGGCCCGGGGCGCGCCCTTCAGCGATTCGACGGTCCGCTCGATCAGGTCCTCGCGGGCCTGGGTCAGCACCGAGATGGTGACGTCCTCGGGGATCGCGCCCTCTTCGATCAGCGAGCGGACGAAGTTGAAGTCGGTGGCGCCCGAGGAGGGGAAACCGACCTCGATCTCCTTGTAGCCCAGCTTCACCAGCAGGTCGAACATCTTGCGCTTGCGGGCCGGCGACATCGGGTCGATCAGCGCCTGGTTGCCGTCGCGCAGGTCGGTGGACAGCCAGCGCGGGGCCTGGGTGATGACCTTGCTCGGCCAGGTGCGGTCCGGCAGGTCCACGGTGCCGAAGGGTACGTACCGCTGGAACGGCATCCCCGAGGTCTTCTGCTGCACGGTCGCGGCGGTGATCGGGGTCGGACGGTCGACGAACGCGCGGGCGACGGAGGACTGTTCGGTCATGGCTGGGGCTCTCGGCTTCCCTTGTCGAAGGCGGTCTGCGGTCGGGGGATCAGGACACCCGACTCGGCCGACTGGATGCGCCGCCACGGATCACGCTGGGCGCAACACGACTCCCCGCGGCGAGGGGGCCGGCCTTCACTGGACTACAGGCCCTCGCCGCGGCAGCTAAGAAGAAGCAGCCGGATACGCATGATGCCGCCACTGTAACCCGGGCGGCCCACCGGTCGCAGTGAGCCCCGCCACGATCCCACCCAGTGAGACGGGCCGCGCACGCGGGGCGAGTGGCGGGCCGGTGCGGCAAGTTGGTGAAAAGCCTCGGCAAACCCGTTCGCCGCGCTGCACACTGGCATCCATGCGTATCCAGGTCACCCGCACCGGCGGGTTCGCCGGCCTGCTCCGGTATGCCGAGATGGACACCGAGCAGCGCACGGACGCCCCGCACGTGCACGCGCTGGCACGCGAGGCGATGGCCGGCGGACTGCGCACGCCCGCGTACGGCGTGCCCGACGGCTTCCACTACGAGATCAGCGTCGACGGCCGCACCGTCCACTGCGCCGACCCCGAACTGACCGACTCCCAGCGCGAGTTGATCGGCCTGGTACTCCGCGAAGGCGCCTGACGCCCGAGCCCGCCCACGGACCGGCAGACTGGCGGTCCACAGCCGACGGCCGACGGTCGACTCAGATCCAACCGTCCAGCGAGGCCAGGAACCCGTCCGGGTCGTCCCGGTGAATGCAGTGGCCGGTGCCCGCGACGGTGCGCACCTCGTAGCCGCGGCGGCGCAGCTCGGCGGCCTCCTCGGGAGTCACCATGGCGCTGGCGTCGGCGAGTTGGACCAGCGAGGGGACGGCCGGGGCGCCCGGCAGGGCGGACAGTTCGGGGTGCGCCCACAGGCCGACGGCGGTGTCGCTGTCCCAGGCGGCGAGACCGGCGAGTTCGGCGTCCACGTCCTCGGCGGCCCAGCCGGGGTGCATGGCGGTGATGAACGCCCGGGTGCCGATGCGCCGGAAGACGACGAACGGCTCCGGCCCGAGCCCGGGCCGGTCGAAGGCGAACGGCGGGTCGCTGTAGACGACGCGGTCCGGCTTGAGTCGGTCCACGGCCCGCCACAGCGCGAGCGCGCCCAGCGAGTGCCCGACGGCCAGCGCGGCTCCGGCGGGCAGGGTGTCGGCGAGGTCCTCGGCGAACTGCTCGGGCCCGTACCGGTCGGCGGGGGTGGCGCCCTCGCCGCGCGGCGAGGCGCCGTGGCCGCGCAGGTCCACGCCGATCACCCGGTAGCCGCGGGCGGCGAGGGCGGGGCCGATCACCCGCCAGGTGCGGTGGTCGGACTGCAGGCCGTGGATCAGCAGAGCGGTCCGGTCGCCCCCGCCCCACTCGTGGGTGTGCAGCTTCACGACCGGCCCCTCCGCTTCAAGCCCGTTCGACGCCCCGTCAGAAGCCGAGCTTACGCAGCTGCTTCGGATCGCGCTGCCAGTCCTTGGCGACCTTGACGTGCAGGTCCAGGTAGACCGGGGTGCCGAGCAGCGCCTCGATCTGCTTGCGGGCGGTGGTGCCGACGTGCTTGAGCCGGGAGCCCTTGGCGCCGATCACGATGGCCTTCTGGCTCTGCCGCTCGATATACACGTTGGCGTGGATGTCCAGCAGCGGACGGTCGGCGGGCCGGCCCTCGCGCGGGATCATCTCCTCGACCACCACGGCCAGCGAGTGCGGGAGTTCGTCGCGCACGCCCTCCAGGGCGGCTTCCCGGATCAGCTCGGCGACCATGATCTGCTCGGGCTCGTCGGTGAGGTCGCCGTCGGGGTACAGCGGCATGCCCTCGGGCAGCAGCTTGGTCAGCAGGTCGGCGACCAGGTCGACCTGCTTGTCGCCCACGGCGGAGACCGGGATGATCTCGGCCCACTCGATGCCGAGTTCGGCGCCCAGCTGGTGGACGGCGATCAGCTGCTCGGCGAGCCGCTTGGAGTCCACCAGGTCGGTCTTGGTGACCAGCGCCACCTTCGGGGTGGACTTCTTGATCTCGGCGAGCTCCTTGGCGATGAACTTGTCGCCGGGGCCGAGCTTCTGGTCGGCGGGCACGCAGAAGCCGATCACGTCGACCTCGGCCCAGGTGCTGCGGACCAGGTCGTTGAGGCGCTCGCCGAGCAGCGTGCGGGGCTTGTGCAGCCCGGGGGTGTCCACCAGCACGAGCTGGGCGTCGGGGCGGTGCACGATGCCGCGCACGGTGTGCCGGGTGGTCTGGGGACGGTCGGAGGTGATCGCGACCTTCGTCCCGACCAGGGCGTTGGTCAGGGTCGACTTGCCCGCGTTGGGACGGCCGACGAAGCACGCGAACCCGGAGCGGTACGGGGAGGAAGGGGCATTCATGCCACCCATTGTCCCCGATCGGCCGGGCCTTCCCGGCCATTGGGTCGGGCGGCTGCTCAGCCGGCCTTCTTCTTGCCGCCGCCCATGATGCCGCCGACCAGGACCAACGCCAGTAGCGCCAGGGTGCCGCCCAGCCACCACGGGGATCCGGTCTCGTGCCAGCGGCCGAAACCCATGACGCACAGCAGCAGTCCGCAGAAGAACGCGGCGACGCCCATGACCCCTCCCCCACCGAAAACACCCCCGGCCGGTGCGATTATCGCACCGGCCTGGGGGTTGTCGAGGGGTTCGGCAGAAGCCTCAACGCGCCTCGGCGACCACCTTCAGCGTGCCGTCGGGACCGGCCAGCAGCACCGGGGTCCCGGCACCGCCCAAGTCCCGCACGGCCGCCAGGTCGGCCGCCGCCGGCTCGTCCGCGGCCGAGACCACCGCGGCCGCCTCCAGGCTCTTCGCCCCACTGGCCACCGCCATCGCCACGGCCGTCTGCACCGCGCTGAGCTGCAGCGACTCCAGCGCGACCGTCCCGGCCACGTAGGTGCGGCCGGTCTCGTCGCGGACTGCGGCGCCCTCGGCCACGCCGTTGCGGGCGCGGGCCGAGCGGGCCAGCGTGATGATCTTCTTGTCCTCGGGGTCCAGCTCGGAAATCTCGGTCATGGCCCGAGCATAAGTGGCGCACCGGCGCACCGGCCGGGGCGTCCGACCCTCGACCACTCACCGGCTCAACCCGTGAACAGGCCGGTCCCGGAACCGGCTCAGCCCTTGAGCAGCGCCCCCTCGCCGGCCGGCGCGAACGCCGCCAGCGCCGCGTCGATCCGGGCCAGCACGGCGTCGTCCAGCACCAGGTCGGCCGCGGCCAGGTTCTCCGCGATGTGCGCGGGGGTACGGCTGCCCGGGATCGGCACCACGTGGTCGTCCTGCCGCAGCAGCCAGGCCAGCGCCAACTGGCCCGGGGTGACGCCCAGTTCCGAGGCGATCGCGCGCAGCGGCGCGTACCGGTCGTTGTTCGCGGCCAGGTTCTCGGCGGAGAACCTGGCGATGTTCTGCCGGAAGTCGCCCTCGTCGAGCTGCTGCACGGTGCCGGTCAGGAAGCCGCCGCCGAGCGGGCTCCAGGCCACCACGCCGACGCCCAGCTCGCGGGTGGCGGCCAGCAGCTCCGGGTCGATCGGCTGCCACATCGACCACTGCACCTGCACCGCCGCCACCGGGTGCACCGCGTGCGCGGCGCGCAGCTGCGCGGCCGTCACGTTGGACAGGCCGAGGTGCCGCACCAGCCCGTCCCGGATCAGCTCGGCGACCGCGCCGACGGTGTCCTCGAACGGCACCTGCGGGTCCGGGAAGTGCGGGTAGTACAGGTCGATCACGTCGGTGCCGAGGTTGCGCAGCGACTGCTCCGCGTAGCCGCGGACGTACTTGGGCTCGCAGTTCACCGCGATCTCTTCGAAGGCGAAGTGCACCGGGAAGCCGTGCGCCTCGGCGCCCTCCGGGATGCGGAGGCCGAACTTGGTGGCGAGCACCACCTCGTCGCGCCGGCCGGCCAGGGCGCGGCCGATCAGCTCCTCGTTGTGTCCGCGCCCGTAGCCGTCCGCGGTGTCGATCAGGCGGGCCCCGGCGTCGATCGCGGCGTGCAGCGCGTCCTCGCCGCGCCGATCGTCGATCTCGCCGTACACGCCGGGCGAGAGCACCATCGCGCCGAACCCGATCGGCGAACTGGCCAGCGCCCCCAGCATGCGCTCCGTCATCGCGTTCCCCCTCCAAACAGGCTGCGACCCAACGGATCTGACGATCCGTCGGGCCTGGTACAGCCCCACCCTACGCCGCGGCGATCAGTGTCCGGTCGGGTTCGGCGGACCGGGTCGCAGCACGTTCACCAGCGCGGGCGGGCCGTTCGGGCGCTCGGCCGGGTGCTCGTGGCGTTTCTTCCAGTACGGGTTGTCCTGTGGCAGGTGGCTGCTGACTCTGCCGTACATGCCGAAGGTCAGGATCACGAAGCCGAAGACGAAGCTGAAGACGACGTTGCCGATGTGGAAGGCGAGCCGGTTGGCGCTGGAGTCCAGCACCATCAGACCGACGAAGCCGGCCAGCACGAACAGCACACCCATGATCATGTTGATGTCGGAGGCGATGTTGCCGCCGATGATCGCGCCCAGGATCAGGATTCCGCCGGCCACCAGCGACAGCACGCTCAGCGCGCCGTTGCTGGACATGCCCAGCACTTCCTTGCCCGAGGTGTCGATGAAGCCGGGGCTGCCACCGACGAGCCCGAGGATGCCGAACGCCACCAGGAACAGTCCGCCCAGTCCGGCGCCGTAGCGGTACACCTGGCCCAGCCGGTGGTCGACCGGCAGTTCGTCGTGGAGTCTCATCACGTCCTCCCCGCGTGGTCGGACCGGAGGAACGGAACCTCGTGCAGGTACAGCGACCCGCACTGCTGGCAGCAGTGCAGCCCGGTGCCCCAGGCCTCCTCCGGCTTGCTCTCGGCGTCCGAGGCGATCTCGGCGCCGCACATGCCGTGCGAGAGGTCGGTGTCACGGACCACATGCCACCTGGCCACCCCGCCGGCCGGCCCGCTGGGGCCGTATTCCGCGCGCAGTAGATGTGCCATGTCTCCCATGGTCGGCGCGTTCCGGGGGGTCAGGCAAACGGGCCCCGGGCCGAACCGTCCTGCCCGGCAAGCCGATTGGGACGGCCCGTCCAGGGCCCGCTGCGTGTACGACGGACTACGCCGCGTGCTCCTCGGCGGAGTCCTCGGCGTGCCTGGCGTGCTCCTCGACCCGCACCGGCGCGGCCACCACGGTGCCGATCCGGTTGCGGCGGCCCGCGGAGCTCTCCGCGGTGAGGCTGATCGCGGCCAGCCCGCTGCCCTCCGGCACCGGCACCTCGCAGGCCGACCCGGGGATCGGCACCCGGCCCAGGCACTTGGCGAGCAGACCGCCGACGGTCTCGACGTCCTCGTCGTCCAGCTCGATGCCGAACAGCTCGCCGAGGTCCTCCACGGTGAGCCGGGCGGTGATCCGGTACGTGCCGTCGCCGAGGTCCTCGACCGGGGCGATCTCCCGGTCGTACTCGTCGGTGATCTCGCCGACGATCTCCTCCAGGATGTCCTCGATGGTGACCAGGCCGGCGGTGCCGCCGTACTCGTCGATCACGATCGCCACGTGCGAACGCATCTGCTGCATCTCGCGCAGCAGGTCCGCGGCCGGCTTGGAGTCCGGCACGAACACCGCCGGGCGCATCACCGAGTCGACCTGCTCGGACTCGGCGTCCCGGTTGATGTGGGTGCGCCTCACCAGGTCCTTGAGGTAGACGATGCCGACCACGTCGTCCTCGTTGTCGCCGACCACCGGGATCCGCGAGAAGCCCGAGCGCAGCGCCAGCGTCAGCGCCTGCCGGACGGTCTTGTGCCGCTCGATCATCACCAGGTCGGTGCGCGGCACCATCACCTCGCGCACGATGGTGTCGCCCAGCTCGAAGACCGAGTGCACCATCCGGCGCTCCTCGTCCTCGATCAGGTCGTCCTTCTCGGCCAGGTCGACCAGCGCCCGCAGCTCCGCCTCGGAGGCGAACGGACCCTCCCGGTAGCCCTTGCCGGGCGTCAGCGCGTTGCCCAGCAGGATCAGCAGCCGCGGGATCGGCCCGAGGATCCGGGCCAGCGGCAGCAGCACGTAGGACGCCGCGGTGACGGTGCTCAGCGGGTGCTGGCGGCCGATCGTGCGCGGGGAGACCCCGACCATGACGAACGACACCAGCACCATCACGGCGAACGCCACCAGCACGGCCAGCCAGGTCTGCTGGAAACTGCGCACGCACACCACGGTGACCAGCACCGCGGCGGCCATCTCGGCGGCCACCCGGATCAGCGTCGCCAGGTTCAGGTAGCGGATGTTGTCGGAGGCCAGCGTCAGCAGCCGGTCCGAGCCGCGGCGGCCCGACCGGACCGCCTCCTCGGCCCGGAACCGCGACATCCGGGAGATCCCCGCCTCGGCGCACGCGGCCAGCCAGCCGAGCACCACCAGCAGCAGCGCCCCGATCAGGAAGGTCGTACTCTCACCACTCACAGACGGCCGGCCCTCAGTGGACGGTCGGCGCCGGCGACAGACCGGTCAGCCCGCGGCCGGCCCGCCAGTCGTCCAGGATCCGCTTCTGCAGCGCGAACATCTCGCGCTCCTCGTCGGGCTCCTCGTGGTCGTAGCCGAGCACGTGCAGCACCCCATGGACGGTGAGCAGCTGCAGCTCCTCGTCCATGGAGTGCTTGGTCGGGGCGGCCAGGCCCTGCTGCTCGGCCACCTCCGGGCAGAGCACGATGTCGCCGAGCAGGCCCTCCGGCAGGTCCTCGCCCTCCTTGCCGGGACGCAGCTCGTCCATCGGGAAGGACATCACGTCGGTCGGACCGGGCAGGTCCATCCACTGGACGTGCAGCTCCGCCATCGACTCGCTGTCGTAGAGGATCACGGAGAGCTCGGACTGCGGGTGAATCCGCATCTTGTCGAGGGCGTAGCGGGCGACGTCGAGGATGGACTCCTCGTCGACGTCCCAACCGGACTCGTTGGCGATGTCGATCGACATGGAGGGCTCAGTACTCAGCTTTCGGTGCGATGGGACTGCCGGGGCGCCCGAGCGCCCCGCCGTTGGACGGGTTTGCGGTCGCCGGACTCCTCGGACTCCTGCCGGGCGTCCCAGCGTTCGTACGCGTCCACGATGCGGCCGACCAGCTTGTGCCGCACCACGTCGGTGCTGGTCAGCACCGAGAAGTGGATGTCGGGCACGTCGGCCAGGATCTCCTGGACCACCTTCAGACCGCTGCGGGTGCCACCCGGCAGGTCGATCTGGCTGGTGTCGCCGGTGACCACCACCCGGGAGTTGAAGCCGAGGCGGGTCAGGAACATCTTCATCTGCTCGGGCGAGGTGTTCTGCGCCTCGTCGAGGATGATGAACGCGTCGTTCAGGGTGCGGCCTCGCATGTACGCCAGCGGAGCCACCTCGATCGTGCCGGCGGCCATCAGCCGCGGGATCGAGTCCGGGTCCATCATGTCGTGCAGCGCGTCGTACAGCGGCCGCAGGTAGGGGTCGATCTTCTCGTAGAGGGTGCCGGGCAGGAAGCCCAGCCGCTCCCCCGCCTCGACGGCCGGCCGGGTCAGGATGATCCGGTTGACCTCCTTGGCCTGCAGCGCCTGCACGGCCTTGGCCATCGCCAGGTAGGTCTTGCCGGTGCCGGCCGGGCCGAGGCCGAAGACGATGGTGTGCTTGTCGATCGCGTCGACGTAGCGCTGCTGGTTGAGCGTCTTGGGGCGGATCGTGCGGCCCCGGTTGGACAGGATGTTCGCCGTGAAGACCTCGGACGGGGCCGGGTGGGCCGGGTCCTGGGCGGCGCTCCTGAGCATGGTGATGGAGCGCTCCACGGCGTCCTCCGTCAGTGGCTGGCCGGTGCGCAGCACCAGCATCATCTCGGTGAAGAGCTGCTTGACGAGCGCGACCTCGGCCGGAGAGCCGGTGGCCGTCACCTCGTTTCCGCGGACGTGGATGTCGGCGTCCGGGAAGCCGTCCTCGATCACTCGCAGGAGCGAGTCGGCCGCGCCCAGCAGGGTGACCATCGGGTGCTTCTCCGGGATGACTATCCGGGTGCTGGCGGCCGCCGCGTCGGGGCGCCGCTGTCCGTCGGTTCGGGTCTGCGTCGTGTCAGTCATGGGTCGGCGCTACGGCCTGCCTCATCCCAATCCGTCGTGTCGTGTGGCGAGGGCTCTCCAGGCCACCAGGGTACGCCGCACGGTTGTCCGTCGGAGCGGCGCGGCGGCTTCGATGGTGCGGGCTGTCGCCCCGATGTGCGAGCGGTTTTCCGTCGGCGCGCGCCCCGGGGGCGCTCAACGGCGCGTCGGGACGGGGATCCTGGCCAGGTCCTCGGCGATCACGACCTCGCCGTCGAAGTGCTTCTCGGCCTCGGCGCGGTGCGCCTCCAGGTCCGGGTAGCGCTGCGAGAAGTGGGTCAGCACCAGGCGGCGCACCCCGGCCTCGGCGGCCACCCGGGCGGCCTGCGCGGCGGTCAGGTGGCCGTGCTCCTCGGCGAGGGCGGCGTCCGCCTCCAGGAAGGTCGCCTCGATCGCCAACAGGTCGGCGCCCTCGGCGAGTTCGGCCACCCCGTCGCACAGCCGGGTGTCCATCACGAAGGCGAACCGCTGCCCGGGCCGCCGCTCGGCGACCTCCGCCAGCAGCACCGTCCGCCCGTCGACCTCGACCCGGCCGTCGCGCTGCAGCTGCCCCACCAGCGGCCCGCGCAGGCCGAGTTCGCGCAGCCGCTCGGGGCGCAGCCGGACGCCGTCCGGTTCGGTCAGCCGGTAGCCGAACGACTCCACCGGGTGCGACAGCCGCACTGCCGACAGCTCGAACGGCGCGCCCGGCGCCTCCAGCGGGCCCGGCCCGGCGATCGGCCGCTCCCGCAGGTCGGCGGTGGCGTGGTAGATGCTGGCGTGCCGCAGCCGGTCGAAGAACAGTTGGCCGGACGCCGGGTAGTAGGCGTCCACCGGGTGCGGGACGCGGTCCAGGTTGATCCGCTGCACCACGCCCGGCAGGCCCAGGCAGTGGTCGCCGTGGAAGTGCGACACCGCGATCCGGGTGATGCCGGTGGCGGTCACGCCCGCCTGCAGCATCTGCCGCTGGGTACCCTCCCCCGGGTCGAACAGCAGCCCCTCGCCGTCCCAGCGCAGCAGGTACCCGTTGTGGTTCCGGTGCCGGGTCGGCACCTGGCTGGCCGTGCCGAGGACGACGAGTTCACGCTGCGACAACGTTCAGACCAGCCCCTCGGCGAGCTTGCGCCCGCCCAGCACGTGCACGTGCGCGTGGAACACCGTCTGCCCGGAGTCCGCGCCGGTGTTGAAGATCAGCCGGTACGACTCCAGGCCCTCGCCCTTCGCGGCCTCGCCCGCCTCGACCAGCAGCTCCGCGGCGATCTCCGGCTCCGCGGCGGCCAGTTCGGCCGCGTCGGCGTAGTGCACGTGCGGGATCACCAGCAGGTGGGTGGGCGCCTGCGGGTTGATGTCCCGGAACGCCAGCGTCCGTTCGCTCTTGCGCACCACCGTCGCCGGAATGTCCCCCGACACGATCTTGCAGAACACACAGTCCGCCTGCGGCTCGCCGGCCATCTCCGCACTCCTTCTGAACACCTGTCACTGGTGACGACGACCTTACAGGGAGGGGGCGCGGGCCACGCCGGACCCGCGCCCCCTCCCGGCGGTCAGTCGATCGGCGGCGCGACCTTGGCCGGGGTGGACGCCAGCGCCTCCAGGGCGATCCGGACGGCGGTCTCCAGCTGCGGGTCGCGGCCCGCCGCCCAGTCCTGCGGAGCGGTCGGCACCTCGACGTCGGGGGTGACGCCGCCGTTCTCCAGGCCCCAGCCGTAACCCTCCAGCCAGCTGGAGTACTTGGGCTGGGTGACCACCGTGCCGTCCACCAGGTCGTACTTGTTGTCGATGCCGATCACGCCGCCCCAGGTGCGGACGCCAACCACCGGACCGATGCCGAGCGCCTGGATCGCCGCGTTGACGATGTCGCCGTCCGAACCGGAGAACTCGTTGGCGACCGCCACCACCGGGCCGCGCGGGGCGTCCGCCGGGTACGGCTCGGGCCGGTCCAGGTCGCGGCCGCGGTTCCAGCCGACGATCCGGCGGGCCAGCTTCTCCACGATCAGCTGCGAGGTGTGGCCGCCGCGGTTCTCCCGCAGGTCGACCACGACGCCCTCGCGGGCCATCTCGATCCGCAGGTCGCGGTGGAGCTGCGCCCACCCGGCGCTCTGCATGTCGGGCACGTGCAGGTAGCCGAGCCGGCCGCCGGACAGCTCGTGGACGGCGGCCCGCCGACCCGCCACCCAGTCGTGGTAGCGCAGCGCCTCCTCGTCGTCCAGCGGCACCACCACCGGGTACCGCTCGCCGCCGTCCTTGCCGCTGACGGTCAGCTCGACCGGCTGGTCGGCGGTGCCGGCCAGCAGCGGGCCGGGGCCGGCCACCGGATCGACCGGGCGGCCGTTGACCGCCAGGATCGCGTCGCCGGGACGGATCGCCGCGCCGGGCGCGGCCAGCGGGGAGCGGGCCCGCGGATCGGAGGACTCGCCGGGCACCACCCGGGCCACCCGCCACACCTCGCCGTCGCGGACCAGGTCCGCGCCGAGCAGGCCCTGCAGGCAGGCCGCCTCGGTGCCCCGGCCGGGCGGGATCACGTAGGAGTGCGAGGTGCCGAGCTCGGCGACCGTCTCCCACAGCAGGTCCACCAGGTCGGAGTGGCAGCCGGCCCGGTCCACCAGCGGCCGGTAGCGGGCCAGCGCGCCCGCCCAGTCGACGCCGCCGAGGTCGGCGCGCCAGAAGTTGTCGCGCATCAGCCGGCCGTTCTCGTCGAACATCTGCCGCCACTCGGCGGCCGGGTCGACGGTGACCCGGATCCGGTCGAGGTCGACCGCGGCGTCCTCGCTGTCGTCGGCCTTCTGGTCGGCGGGGACGATCCGCAGGCTGCCGTCCTCCAGCACCGCCAGCCGCGCGCCGTCGCCGGACACCGCGAACGTGTCGACGCCGGTGAGCAGTTCCTCCACCCGGCGCTTCTTCAGGTCGTAGCGCTCCAGCGCCGTCCCGGCCGGGCTGTCGCCCAACGAGGCGGCGCTGTCGCCGAGTTCACCGCTGAACGGGATCCGGCCCCACAGCACGCCGTCCTTCGCGGCCCGCAGCGCCCCGAACCGGCCAGCCGCCACCGGGAACGCCACGATCCGGTCCGCCAGACCCTCCAGGTCGACCTTGGTGGTCGGCGCCGCGGACTCGCCCTTGTCGCCGTCCTTGGCGTCGTCCTCCTCGCCGCCCACCGGCCGCCCGGCCCGCTGCGGCCCGAACGGCGACGGGGTGTCGGCGGCCAGCGTCAGCAGGTGCGGACGGGTGCCGCCGGGGAACGACAGGTCGAAGACGTGCTCGTCGTACACCGGGTCGAAGGTGCGCACCGACAGGAACGCCAGGTGCTTGCCGTCCGAGGTGAAAGCCGGCGAGTAGTCGTGGAAACGCTGCGGGGTGGCCTCGCTGACGGTCCGCGAGGTGAGGTCCGCCAGCATGATCTGCCGCAGCGACCACGGGCCGAGCACCGGCTGCGACCAGGCCAGCCAGCCCGAGTCCGGGCTGAACACCGGCCCGCTGACCTCGCCCTCGCCGCTGCGCGCCAGCTCGTGCACGGCGCCGTCGCTGAGCGCCACCAGCAGCAGCCGGCCGTCGTGCGAGGCCACCGCGAGCTGCCGGCCGTCCGGCGAGACGGTCAGCGACAGCACCCGGCCCAGTTGCCCGGCCGCCAGCCGGCGCCGCTCCGCGCCCAGCACCGACGGCGCGTACTCGATCGCGTCGTCACCCTCGGCGTCCGTCACCCACACCGCGCCCTGCGTGCCGTCCTCGCCCGGGACGACCCGCGCCAGCCGGCTGCGCACGCCCGGCGTCTCGTCCAGCACCCGGGACGGACCCTCCCGGTGCGTCACCCAGTGCACGGTGCCGCGCACCACCACGGCCGCGGCCCGGCCGGTGCGGTCCACCGCTGCGGACTCCACCTGCCCGTCCGCCCGGGTCGGGTGCGGCCGGCGGCCGCTGCGCGGGCCGGCCAGGTCGATCTCCAGCCGGCGCGGCTCGGCGCCGTCCAGATCGTCCAGCAGCCACAGGTCGCCCGCGCTCTGCCAGATCACCCGGGTGCCGTCGGTGGACGCCTGCCGGGCGTAGAACCCGGAGTCCGCCGGGCCGTGCGCCCGCAGGTCGCTGCCGTCCGGCAGGCTCGAATACAACCGGCCGGTGCCCTCGTGGTCGGACAGGAACGCCACCCGGTCACCCACCCAGAGCGGGCACTCCAACTGGCCGTCCAGCTCCGCGTGCAGCCGCTCGAACTCGGCCGCACCGATCCACAACTTGCCCGCCCGGCCGCCCCGGTAGCGCTTCCAGTGCGCAGCCTCCCGGTTGTGCGTGCCCAGCAGCACCCGCCCACCGGCGGCCCCCGGCGGCACCGGCTCGAACGCCAGCGCCCCGATCGGCCCGTACGGCAGCCGCTCCGGCTCGCCGCCGTCCAGCGGCACCGCGAACGCCCACGTCCGACGGATCGTCTCCTGCCCCGCCGTGGTGATCGCCAACGGCCTGCCGTCGGCACTCCACCCCACCAGCGCCGTGTACGGGCTCCCCCAGTACGTCAGCCGCCGCGCCTCGCCACCGGCCGCCGGCGCGACATGCACCTCCGGCGCGCCGTCCCGGTGCGACGTCCAGGCCACCGTCCGCCCGTCCGGCGAGAACCGCACGGCGCCGACCGGCACCTGATCCGCCGTCAACCGCCAGGCCCGCCCGCCCTCGACGGGAGCCAGCCAGACATCGTCCTCGGCAACGAAAGCGACAACGTCGCCATGAAGATGGGGGTGGCGCAGGTACCCGCGCGTCGAATCGGTCACCCGGCCACACTAGAACGGGCACAAAGTCTGCGGGAGCGAATAACCACAAGGCCGCAAAACCGGGGGCTCGTGGGGCACCGCTCGGATCCTTACCCCCAGCGCCCCGTGCGCCCCAGCAGCAGCGCCCCCGCCGCGACCCCCGCCGTGGAGGTGCGCAGGACGGACGCCCCGAGTCGGTAAGGCTTCGCCCCCGCCTCGGCGAACGCCGCGATCTCCTCCGGGGAGACGCCGCCTTCCGGCCCGACGATCAGCACGATCTCGCCGGAGGCCGGGAGCTCCGCCGTAGCCAGCGGCAGCGAACCTTCCTCGTGCAGGACAGCGGCGAAGGAAGCCCTGGACACCAGCGGAAGCAGCTGCCGCGTCGTCATCAGGTCGTGCACCTCGGGGAAGCGCAGCCGTCGCGCCTGCTTGCCGGCCTCCTTCGCGGTGGCCCGCCACTTGGCGAGCGCCTTCGCGCCGCGCTCGCCCTTCCACTGGGTGATGCACCGGGAGGCCGCCCACGGCACCACCGCGTCGATGCCGACCTCCGTCATCGTCTCGACGGCGAGTTCGCCGCGGTCGCCCTTGGGCAGCGCCTGGACGACGGTGATCCGGGGCGCCGGCGCAGCCTCCTCGCGGACGGCGGCCACCAGCACGTCCAGCGCGTCCTTGCCGTGCACTGCCGCGACGGTCCCGTCCGCGCCGCGGCCGCGTCCGTCGGCGAGGGTGACGGCCTCGCCGGGCTCCAGGCGCTTGACTGCGGCGGCGTGCCGCCCTTCGGGGCCGTCGAGGCGGACGGTGGCGCCGGGGGCGGCGCCCGTCAGGTCGTCGACGACGAACACCGGTGCGGTCATCGGAACAGGAACCCTCTCACCGAGCAGACAACGGAACGGACAACAAAAAACCCGGACCGGAAGCGGTGGCGTGCACCGCTCCCGGCCCGGAAGGAACAGGTCTCACCGGCCGTTGAAGGCGTCCTTCAGCCGGGAGAACAGGCCCTGCTGGCCCGGTGCGAACTGGCCGGACGGCCGCTCCTCGCCGCGGAGCATGGCGATCCGACGCAGCAGTTCCTCCTGCTCCGGGTCGAGCTTGGTGGGCGTCTGCACCTCGACATGCACTATCAGGTCGCCCCGGCCGCCGCCGCGCAGGTGGGTGATGCCGCGGCCGTGCAGCGGGATCGACTGGCCGGACTGGGTGCCGGGCCGGATGTCGACCTCTTCCAGGCCGTCCAGGGTCTGCAGCGGCACCTGGGTGCCGAGCGCGGCGGCCGTCATCGGGATGGTGACCGTGCAGTGCAGGTCGTCGCCGCGGCGCTGGAAGACGTTGTGGCTGGTCTCGGCGATCTCGACGTAGAGGTCACCGGCGGGACCGCCGCCGGGGCCGACCTCGCCCTCGCCGGCCAGCTGGATCCGGGTGCCGTTGTCGACACCGGCGGGGATCTTGACGGTGAGGGTGCGGCGGGCCCGGACCCGGCCGTCGCCCGCGCACTCGGGGCACGGGGTCGGGACGACGGTGCCGAAGCCCTGGCACTGCGGGCAGGGGCGGGAGGTCATGACCTGGCCCAGGAAGGACCGGGTGACCTGGGAGACCTCGCCCTTGCCGCGACACATGTCACAGGTCTGCGCGGAGGTGCCGGGCGCCGCGCCCTCGCCGCTGCAGGTGGTGCAGGTGACGGCGGTGTCGACCTGGAGTTCCTTGGTGGTGCCGAACGCGGCCTCCTCCAGGGTGATCTCCAGTCGGATCATCGCGTCCTGGCCGCGGCGGGTGCGCGAACGCGGGCCGCGCTGGCCGGTCGCGGCGCCGAAGAAGGCGTCCATGATGTCCGAGAAGCCGAACCCGGCCGCCCCTGCGCCGAAACCGCCCGCGCCGCCGCCGTTGGGCGACAGCGGGTCGCCGCCGAGGTCGTAGACCTGACGCTTCTGCGGATCGGAGAGCACCTCGTAGGCGGCGTTGATCTCCTTGAACCGCTCCTGCGTCTTCGGGTCCGGGTTGACGTCCGGGTGCAGTTCACGGGCGAGGCGCCGAAACGCCTTCTTGATCTCGTCCTGCCCCGCGTCGCGTCGGACGCCGAGTACCGCGTAGTAGTCCGTGGCCACCAAATGCTCCGGTTTGTTCCGCCTCTAGAAGTGCTTGCGAGAGCTGCGTGAGGGCCTCACGCAGCTTTGCTATGACTCGGCCAGGATCTGGCCGACGTACCGTGCCACCGCACGCACCGCCCCCATTGTGCCCGGGTAATCCATCCGGGTCGGACCGATCACACCCAGCTTTGCCACGCTCTGGTCGCCCGAACCGTAACCGACGGAGACCACCGACGTGGAATTCAGGCCTTCGTAGGCGTTCTCGTGACCGATCCGGACCGTCATCGCGGAGTCGCCGGTCTCACCCAGCAGGCGCAGCAGCACCACCTGCTCCTCCAGTGCCTCCAGCACCGGACGGATGGAGAGCGGGAAATCGTGGTTGAAACGGGTCAGGTTGGCGGTGCCCGCCAGCATGATCCGTTCCTCGTTCTGTTCGGCGAGCGTTTCGAACAGGACGGCCAGCACGGTGCTGACGGCGGACCGGTCGGCCGGTTCGAAGCCGGCCGGCAGGTCCTCCAGGACGGTCGGCACCTCGGGCAGCCGACAGCCGCCCGCCATGCCGTTCAGCCTGGCCCGCAGGTCTCCCAGCAGGGCCTCGCCGACCGGGCCCGGACAGTCCACCATCCGCTGCTCGACCCGGCCGGTGTTGGTGATCAGCACCAGCATCAGCTTGGTCGGGGTGAGCGAGACGAGTTCGATGTGCCGCACCGTGGAGCGGGTCAGCGACGGGTACTGGACCACCGCGACCTGCCGGGTCAGCTGCGCCAGCAGCCGCACCGTGCGGGCCACCACGTCGTCCAGGTCGACCGCGCCCTCCAGGAAGTGCCGGATCGCCCGGCGCTCCGGGGCCGTCATCGGCTTCACCTCGGCGAGGCGGTCGACGAACAGCCGGTAGCCCTTGTCGGTGGGGATCCGGCCCGCACTGGTGTGCGGCTGGTGGATGAACCCGTCCTCCTCCAGCGCCGCCATGTCGTTGCGGACGGTGGCCGGCGACACACCCAGGTTGTGCCGTTCCACGAGGGCCTTGGAGCCGACCGGCTCCTCGGTGCCCACGTAGTCCTGGACGATCGCGCGCAGCACTGCCAGGCGGCGCTCGTCCAGCGGACGCACGGACGGGCGCGTGTCGAGCAGGCGGCCGTCGGGCTTGCCGTCGTCCGGCATGGGCACACACCTCCGTCGTCGTCCGTTGAACCGGTGGTCGATCCACTCTGGCACTCAACTGGGCAGAGTGCCAGAACCGTACTTGCCAGTGTACGGCCCGGGCCTGACGGCAGGAACGGTCCGCCCACGTGATCCTCGACCGAGATGGCGCGCCAACGGGTGACCGCGGGCCGACACGGCCGCATTCCCACCGAATTCCCACCGTTTCGGATGGTGCCTGTGGGCCCGGCCGGTGGCAGCATCGAAGACGAAGAGGCGAAGGAGGAGCAGCGATGTCGGCGTCACGACAGCACTCCCGGTTCACCCCCGACCGCGGTCTCACCGGTCGGATGGTCACCACCATGTTCTTGATCGGCCTGCTCTACGTCGGCTTCACCGGGCTGCTGATCGTGCTGCTGCGCGGCGCCTGGCCGCTGGTGGTGCTGATCTCCGGCGGCCTGTTCGTCGCGCAGTTCTGGTTCTCCGACAAGATCACCGAACGGGCGATGGGCGCCCACCCGGTCTCCCCCGAGGAGTTTCCGCAACTGCACGGCGCGGTGGACCGGCTCTGCGCGCTCGCCGACATGCCCAAGCCGCGAGTCGCGGTCGCCCACAACGACATGCCGAACGCCTTCGCCACCGGCCGCAACCCGGAGAACGCGGTGGTCTGCGTGACCACCGGCCTGCTGCGCCGACTGGAACCGGAGGAGCTGGAGGGCGTCCTCGCGCACGAGCTGTCGCACGTCGCGCACCGGGACGTGGCGGTGATGACGGTGGCCGGCTTCCTCGGCGTGCTGGCCGGCGCGATGACCCGGATCGCGCTGTACGGCGGAATGATGGGCGGCGGCAACCGGAACAACAACGACCCCAACGCCGCCATCGCGATGATCATCGTCCCGCTGGCCTCGATGGTGGTCTACGCGATCAGCTTCCTGCTCACCCGGCTGCTGTCCCGCTACCGCGAACTCGCCGCCGACCGGGCCGCCGCCCAGCTGACCGGACGGCCCAGCGCGCTGGCCTCCGCGCTCACCAAGGTGACCGGGCAGATCGCCGCCATCCCCACCGAGGACCTGCGCAAGGCCCAGCCGTACAACGCCTTCTACTTCGCGCCCGCACTGAGCGCCAAGGAGACCGCCGCGCAGCTGTTCTCCACCCACCCGTCGCTGGAGCAGCGCCTCGCGCAGCTGTCGAAGATCTCCTCCCAGCTCGGGCAGTGACCCGCTACCGACCTCTGAGACAAGGAGCACTCCGCGTGGGATTCCTGGACGCCCTGTTCGGCCGCAGCAAGCCCGTGAAGCCGGACCTCGACCAGCTGTTCGGCATCCCGTCCGCCGCGCTCACCCTGCAGGCCGCCACCGGCTTCCTCCCCACCGGCCTCGGCTCGGTGTGCTTCGCGGCCGTCGAGGGCGGCGCTTTCGCCGAGGTGCAGTCCCAGGTCCGGGCCCTGCTCGACGCGGACACCGAACGCGGCGGCACCCCCGTCGAAGCCTCCCGCGACGACTACGGCTACTCCTGGCTGCTCGCCCGCCACACCCCCGACGAACTCCCCGACCTGGTCAACGACCTGCACGCGGTCAACAGCGAGCTGGAGGCCAACGGCTTCGGCCCGCAGTTGCTCTGCTCGATCGTCGCCTTCCGCGACCCCGAGAGCCGCTCCCTGGGCCTGGTCTACCTGTACAAGCGCGGCACCTTCTACCCCATGTGCAAACTGCCCGGCCAGGAGAAGCGCGACAACCCCCTGGAGATCGAGATCTCCAACCTGCTCCGCAACGACCTGCGCATCGAGTCCGACCTCTCCCGCTGGTTCCCGGTCTGGGGCGCCCCGGGCCTGGACGACTGACCAGCCTCCTGACCTCCGGCCTCCCGACCTCCGGCCTTCCGGCTCCGACGGCTGACGGGCCGTCGGGGGCGGTTTCGTAGACTGCGGGGCATGCGCAGCAGGGAGTACGGACCGGATCTGACCCCGCCGTGGAAGCGGCAGCAGCCCGCGCCGGAGGTGGCGGCGGAGCGGGATCTGGTGGTGGAGGAGGCGGCGACCGGGTTCTGCGGGGCGGTGGTGCGGTGCGAGCGGACCGCGGAGGGGTTCACCGTCACGCTGGAGGACCGCTTCGGCAAGCACCGGGTGTTTCCGCTGGTGCCGCGCGGGTTCCTGCTGGAGGGGCGGGTGGTGACGCTGGTCCGGCCGTCCGCCCCGGCCCCGCAGCGCGGACCGGGGCGGACGGCGTCCGGGTCGATCGCGGTGCCCGGGGCGCGCGCCCGGGTGGCCCGCGAGTCGCGGATCTACGTCGAGGGCCGGCACGACGCCGAGCTGGTCGAACGGGTCTGGGGCGACGACCTGCGGATCGAGGGCGTGGTGGTCGAGTACCTGGAGGGCATGGACGACCTGCCCGCGATCGTCGCCGAGTTCGCCCCCGGCCCCGGCCGCCGACTGGGCGTGCTGGTCGACCACCTGCTGCCCGGCACCAAGGAGCACCGGATCGCCGCGCAGGTGACCGGCGACCACGTGCTGGTGGTCGGCCATCCGTACGTCGACATCTGGCAGGCCGTCAAGCCGGTCGGCCTCGGCTTCGCCGCCTGGCCCGAGGTGCCGCGCGGCGAGGTGTGGAAGGAAGGCATCTGTCGCCGCCTCGGCTGGCCGGTGGACACCCCCGCGGCCTGGAAGCGGATCCTCTCCTCGGTCGACGGCTGGAAGGACCTGGAGCCTGAACTGCTCGGCAGGGTCGAGGAGTTGATCGACTTCGTCACCCTGCCGGGCAGCGACTGACGACTGTCAGGACTTCGGGGAGGACCCGTCGCCCGAGCCGGTGGCCAGTGTGGACGACGGTGCGGTGGACGGCCCGGACGGAGCGACCTTCCCCCAGACGCCCGGCGGCACGCAGGACGGCACGGTGTCCACCGCCCTGACGCCGAAACTCGACACGGCCTGCCCGCCGATCGCGGTGTGCCCGCTGGTCAGCAGCACGGTGGAGCCGGCCGGCACCAGCTTGGGGTCGATCCGCACCGTGGAGGGCCCGTCGCCCGGCACCACCCGGGAGGGCTGCACCCCCGTCCCCACCGGGTACGGCAGTGGGCACTCCTCCGCGCTCCTGGCCTCCTCCATCCCGGCCGCCTTCACCCCGTACCGCTGCAGGGTGGCGACCATGCCGGGCAGGCCCGCCGGGTCGAACAGCTTCAGCGCGATGGTGCCGTCGGGCTCCTGAGTGACGGCGTACGCGGCGCTGCCGCCGTGCTCGCTGCTCAGGACGGCGGGCAGCACCAGCGCGGTGACGACGGCCGCCGCGCCGACCGCGACGGCGGCCAGCAGCGGGCGGCGGCGGCGCCCGCCCGGTCGGGCGGTGGACGCGGTGGCGGCGCCGCGCACGGCGGCGAGGGCGGTCAGCTCCTCGCCGAGCCGCTGCTCGAAGTGGCTGGTGGACGGGGTGCGGTCTGGACTGGTCACGAGGTCACCTCGATCATCGGGTCGGCAGGGGCGGTCGGGCGGGGCAGCAGCGGGCCGGGCCTCGGCAGGTCCTTGCGGGCGGGCTGTCGTTCGGCGCCGAGCTTGCGGCGGGCCCGGTGCAGGCGGACCCGGACGGTGGCCTGCGAGATGCACAGCGCCTGCGCGGCCTCGGCGGTGCTCAGGCCGTCCACGACGATCAGGTCGAGGACCTCGCGCAGTGGGGCGCTGAGCCCTGCGTGCTGCTGCGCGAGGTCGCGGACGGCGCGCTGGGCGTCGATCCGCTCCTCCAGGGCGAGGATGTCCTCCTCGTCGAGCAGCCGACGGCCGGACAGCCGGCCGATCGCCCGCCGCTCCCGGCTGTCGCCCCGCCAGTGCCCGGCGAGGACGTACCGGGCGATGCCGTACAGCCAGCCGCTCGCCGTCCCGCGCTCGGGCCGGTAGCTTCCGGCGGCCTCCAGCGCGGCGACGAAGATGTCCGCGGTGAGGTCGGCCGCCAGGTGCGGGTCGCTGACCCGGCGGGTGACGAAGTCGAGTATGGCGTTGACGTGTTGGCGGTAGAACGCGTCGAAGCCGTCCGGAGTGGTCAGCTCCGGCGGACGGTCCTCGGCGCGCGCCTCGTGGTGAGGGTGCTCACGGATACGCATGCGTCCCTCCTCGGTCGGGGGAACCCGGTCGGTCCCTTCACCAAGTAATTGGCCGCAGCCCACCGAGGCGTTTCACTCCTGCAGTCGCCCGATCGGGCGGTTTGGAATCGGTTTCCCCGGTGCACCCGACCGGGCCGCCGACCCGACCGACCCGACCGACCCGACCGACCCGCCGACCCGCCGACGCCTCAGTCGACCAGGTCGCGGACCACCGCGTCGGCCAGCAGCCGGCCGCGCAGGGTCAGCGCGGCCCGGCCGAGGGCGTACGGGCCGGACTCCAGCAGCCCGTCGGCGAGGGCCTGCTCGGCGGCCTTGCGGCCGGTGTCGGTGAGCAGGTCGAGCGGGCAGCCCTCGACCAGGCGCAGCTCCAGCAGGATCCGCTCGACCCGGCGGTCCTCGCCGGCCAGCACCTCGCGGCCGAGCGCGGGCGTGCGTCCCTCGGCGAGCGCCTGCGCGTACGCGGCCGGGTGCTTGGCGTTCCACCAGCGGACCCCGCCGACGTGGCTGTGCGCGCCCGGTCCGGCGCCCCACCAGTCGGCGCCCGTCCAGTACAGCTCGTTGTGGCGGCAGCGTCCCTCGGGCGTGGTGGCCCAGTTGGAGACCTCGTACCAGGAGTACCCGGCGGCGGCGAGCGCCTGCTCGGCGATCAGGTAGCGGTCGGCGTGCACGTCGTCGTCGATCATCGGCAGCTCGCCGCGGCGGACCCGGGCGGCCAGCCGGGTGCCGTCCTCGACGATCAGCGAGTACGCGGAGACGTGGTCCGGCCGGGCGCCGATCGCGGCGTCCAGCGAGGCCTGCCAGTCCTGGTCGGTCTCACCGGGGGTCCCGTAGATCAGGTCCAGGTTGACGTGGTCGAAGCCGGCCGCGCGGGCCTCGGCGACGCACGCCTCCGGGCGGCCCGGGGTGTGGTGGCGGTCCAGGATCTTGAGCACGTGCGGGCGGGCGCTCTGCATGCCGAAGGAGATCCGGTTGTAGCCGCCCTCGCGCAGCTCGGCCAGGTACGCCGGGTCCACGGACTCCGGGTTGGCCTCGGTGGTGACCTCCGCTCCGTCGGCGAGGCCGAACTCCTCGCGCAGCGCGGCCAGCATCCGCACCAGGTCACGGGCGGGCAGCAGGGTGGGGGTACCGCCGCCGAGGAACACCGTCTGCACCGGCAGGTCGGCGTCGCCCAGCACCCGGCGGGCCAGCCGGATCTCGGCGATCACGTTGTCGGCGTAGGTGTCCTGCGAGGCAACGGTGCCCGAGGAGCGCAGCTCGGTGGCGGTGTAGGTGTTGAAGTCGCAGTAGCCGCAGCGGCTGGCGCAGTACGGCACGTGCAGGTAGAAACCGAACGGCCGGGTGCCGAGGCTGTCCAGGGCGTGGGCGGGCAGCGAGCCGTCGGACGGCACCGGTTCGCCGTCGGGGAGTGCGGAGGGCATGCGCCCATTGTCCGGTACGGCCCGCGAAACTCCGAAGGCCGTACCGGAACGGTGGGTGCTCAGGCCTCGTTGGCACCCGCGTACATCGCGGTCACCCGGTCGGCGTAGGTCTTCTCCACCACCGGGCGCTTGATCTTCAGGCTGGGGGTGAGTTCGCCGTGCTCGATGTCCAGGTCGCGCGGGAGCAGGGCGAACTTCTTGATCGTCTGCCAACGCTGCAGTTCGCCGTTGAGGCGCTTCACGAAGCCGTCGATCAGCTCCACGGTGGCCGGGTCGGCCACCACCTCGGCGTACGACTTACCGGCCAGGCCGTGCCCGGCCGCCCACGGCATGATCACCGTCTCGTCCAGGCCGATCAGCGCGGTGCAGTAGTTGCGGCCGTTGCCGATCACCAGGATGTTGCTGACGAACGGGCAGATCGCCTTGAACTTGCCCTCCACCTCGCTGGGCGCGACGTACTTGCCCCCGGAGGTCTTGAACATGTCCTTCTTGCGGTCGGTGATCCGCAGGTAGCCGCCCGGGCCGAGCTCGCCGATGTCGCCGGTGTGGAACCAGCCGTCCGGCTCCAGCACCTCCGCGGTCTGCTCGGGCAGGTCGTGGTAGCCGCGCATGACGCCCGGGCCGCGCAGCAGGATCTCGCCGTCCTCGTCGATCCGGACCTCGGTGCCGGGCAGCGGGATGCCGACGGTGCCGACCCGGAAATCCTCCGCCCGGTTGACGGTGGAGCCGGCCGAGGTCTCGGTCAGGCCGTAGCCCTCCAGCACCGGGACGCCCGCGCCCTTGAAGAAGTAGCCGATCTCCGGGGCGAGCGCCGCGCTGCCGGACACCGCACCGCGCAGCCGGCCGCCGAACGCCGCCCGGATCTTCGTGTACACCAGCTTGTCGGCCAACGCGTGCTGCAGCCGCAGGCCCAGCGGGGCGCTCTCGTGGCCGTGCGCGACCTTGTTCGCCTGGATGGTCTGCGCGTACTCGCGGGCCACCTGCGCCGCCCACATGAAGATCTTGTACTTGGCGCCGCCCTCGGCCCGGGCCTTGCCGGCGATGCCGTTGTAGACCTTCTCGAAGATCCGCGGCGCGGACGCCATCAGGGTCGGGCGGATCACCGGCAGGTTGTGGATGATCCGGTCCACCCGGCCGTCCACCGCCATCACGTGGCCGGTGGCGATCTGACCGGAGATCAGCGTCTTGCCGAACACGTGCGACAGCGGCAGCCACATGAACTGGACGTCGTCGGAGCGCAGCAGCCCGCTCTCCTCCTGCGCCACGCCCTCGTACGACCAGCAGTCGTGCACCAGGCGCACGCCCTTGGGGCGGCCGGTGGTGCCGGAGGTGTAGATCAGGGTGGCCAGCTGTTCCTTGTCGAGGGAGTCGATCGCCTTGTCGACGGCGTCCGGGTTCTCGGCCAGGTACTCCGTGCCGCGCTGCTCCAGCTCGGCCAGCGTCAGCACGGTCAGGCCCTCGGCCTGCGCGGCGTCGTCGCCCGGCGCGTCGAACAGGATGACGTACTCCAGCGCGGGCAGCGCGGCCTTCTGCTCGGCGGCCTTGCGCAGCTGGCCCGCGTTCTCGGCGAACAGCGCGCGGCTGCCGGAGTTCGCCAGGATGAACGCCGTCTCGTCCGCGTTGGTGCTCGGGTAGACCGTGGTGGTCGCGGCACCGGCGCACATGTTGCCCAGGTCGGCGAGGATCCACTCGATCCGGGTGGCGGAGGCGATCGCGACCCGGTCCTCGGCCCGGATGCCCAGCGCCATCAGGCCGGCCGCGACCGCACGGATACGCTCGTTCGCCTGGGCCCAGGTCAGGGACCGCCACTGCTCCGCTCCGGGCGCGCTGTCCGCGGCCTGCTCGTCCACCGGGACCGGGTACCGGTAGGCCTCACCGTTCGGGGTGGCCTTTACCCTGCTGAGCAGAAGGTGCGCCACGGAGGGCGGGCGCCGCTCGATCATGGACTGCGCGGAACTCAACGAGGACCTCCGAGGGCGGGTGGACCGAGAGTAGGTGCGAGACGGCCGTGGGGGCGCGGCCGACAACCGACTTAACCGGTGAGTAACAAGAGGGCAATCAGCAGCCTAGGGGGTGGAAAGCCGTTCCGTAAGGGGGTGACGTGCGCTGGCACACTCACGGGGCGGCAGTGCAGTCAGAGTGCAGAGTCCAAGTGCAGGCCCGGTCCACGGGTGAAGCTTTTTCACAAGTACCCGAATTTGGGATGCGTGCGTCCCCCTCGACGACGAGAGTGGCACGGTGCTTTTCAGACTTCTACGGGCCCAGCTCGGCCCCTACTCCCGCGACATCACAGTGCTGGTGCTGCTCCAGCTGATCTCCACCATCGGCATGCTGTACCTGCCGACGCTGAACGCCGACATCATCGACAGCGGCGTCCTCAAGGGCGACACCGGATACATCATGCGGGTCGGCGGCGTGATGATCGGTGTCTCGCTCGCCCAGGCCGTCTGCTCGATCGGCGCGGTCTACTACGGTGCCCGCACCGCGATGGCCGTCGGCCGAGACATGCGCGCCGGGGTGTTCTCCCGGGTGCAGGAGTTCTCCGCGCGCGAGCTCAACCAGTTCGGCGCGCCCTCGCTGATCACCCGCACCACCAACGACGTCCAGCAGGTCCAGATGCTGGCGATGATGAGCTTCACGCTGATGGTCGCCGCGCCGATCATGTGCGTCGGCGGCATCGTCATGGCGCTCAACCAGGACGTTCCGCTCTCCGGCCTGCTGGTGGTCGTGGTGCCCGCGCTGGGCGCCGTCGTCACCGTGCTGGTCGGCAAGATGCGACCGCAGTTCCGCGGCATGCAGACCCGCATCGACTCGGTCAACCGGATCATGCGCGAGCAGATCACCGGTATCCGGGTCATCCGCGCCTTCGTCAAGGACGACCACGAGAAGCAGCGCTTCAGCGGTGCCAACGGCGAACTCGCCGACTACTCGCTGCGGGTCGGCCGGCTGATGTCGCTGATGTTCCCCATCGTCATGGGCGTGGTGAACGTCTCCAGCGTCGCCGTGTTCTGGTTCGGCGCACACCGCATCGACAGCGGCGGTATGCAGATCGGTGCGCTCACCGCATTCCTGTCCTACCTGATGCAGATTCTGATGAGCGTCATGATGGCCACCTTCATGTTCATGATGGTGCCGCGCGCCGAGGTCTGCGCCGAACGCATCCAGGAAGTGCTGGACACCTCCTCCAGCGTCGTCCCGCCGACCGCCCCCGTCACCGAACTGCACGCCCACGGCACGCTGGAACTGCGCGGCGTCGACTTCCGCTACCCCGGCGCCGAGGTGCCGGTGCTCCGCGGCATCGACCTGACCGCGAGGCCCGGCGAGACCACCGCCGTCATCGGCTCCACCGGCTCCGGCAAGACCACCCTGCTCGGACTCGTCCCCCGGCTCTTCGACGCCACCGGCGGCGAGGTGCTGATCAACGGCGTGAACGTGCGCGAACTCGACCCGCAGAAGCTGTCCGAGATCATCGGCCTCGTCCCGCAGAAGCCGTACCTGTTCTCCGGCACCGTCGCCTCCAACCTGCGCTACGGCAAGCCCGAGGCCAGCGACGAGGAACTCTGGCACGCCCTGGAGATCGCCCAGGCCAAGGACTTCGTGGAGAAGCTCTCCGAGGGCCTGGACGCCCCGATCGCTCAGGGTGGCACCAACGTCTCCGGCGGCCAGCGCCAGCGCCTCGCGATCGCCCGGGCCCTGGTCCGCCGGCCCGAGATCTACCTGTTCGACGACTCCTTCTCGGCCCTCGACTACGCCACCGACGCCCGGCTGCGCGCAGCGCTCGCCGAGGAGACCGGGAACGCCACCGTGGTGATCGTCGCCCAGCGCGTCTCCACCATCCGCGACGCCGACCGGATCATCGTCCTCGACGAGGGCGCCGTCGTCGGCTCCGGCACCCACCAGGAGCTGATGGCCGACAACCCGACGTACCGGGAGATCGTGCTCTCCCAGCTCACCGAGCAGGAGGCGGCGGCGTGACCACCCCCGACAGCCCCGACGTGACCAAGCCCGACACCGCCCGGCCCGTCCCGCCAGACGCGACCGAACCTGCCGCGACCGAGCGTGCCGCGACCGAACCCGACCTCTCCAAGGCCGGAGCCGACAGCGACGGCAGCGGCGGCAGCGGCGGCAGCGGCGAGGAGCAGGAGACGACCTCCACCTCGCAGGAGGCGGCCGCCCGCCGCGGTGGCCCCGGGCCCGCGCGGTTCATGGGCGCGCAGGGAACGGAGAAGGCCAAGGACCTCGGCGGCTCCGCGAAGCGCCTGCTCGGTCTGCTCAAGCCGGAACGCAGCCTGCTGTTGAGCGTGCTCGCCTTCGGCACGCTCTCTGTCGGCTGTGCCGTGGTCGGCCCCCGGGTGCTCGGCAAGGCGACCGACCTGATCGTCGCCGGAGCCACCGGCCCGCGGTTCGCCGGCGCCCCGAGCAAGCAAGCAGTGCTCGACACCCTGCGCGCCAAGGGCGATGGCAACATCGCCGACCTACTCGCCTCGATCGACTTCACCCCCGGCAAGGGCATGGACTTCGGTGCCATCGGCGCCATCCTCCTCTGGGTGCTGGGCATCTACCTGGCCGCCGTGCTGTTCGGCGTGGTCCAGGGCAGGCTGTCCGCGCTGGCGATCAACCGCACGGTGTTCCGACTCCGTGAGGAGACCGAGGCGAAGCTGGCCCGCCTGCCGCTCAGCTACTTCGACCGCCAGCCGCGCGGCGAGGTGCTGAGCCGGGTCACCAACGACATCGACAACATCAACCAGTCGATGCAGCAGACCATGGGCCAGGTCATCAACTCCCTGCTGACCATCGTCGGCGTGCTGGCGATGATGTTCTGGATCTCCCCGCTGCTGGCTCTGATCGCGCTGATCTCCGTCCCGGTCTCGGTGGTGGTCGCCGCCAAGGTCGGCAAGCGCGCCCAGCCGCAGTTCATCAAGCAGTGGGGCTCCACTGGCAAGCTGAACGCCCACATCGAGGAGATGTTCACCGGGCACAGCCTGGTGAAGGTCTTCGGCCGCCAGGAGGAGGCCAAGGAGCTCTTCCAGGAGGAGAACCAGGCGCTCTACGAAGCCTCCTTCCGTGCGCAGTTCATCTCGGGCATCATCCAGCCCGCGATGATGCTGGTCGGCAACATCAACTACGTGCTGGTCGCGGTGGTCGGTGGCCTTCGGGTGGCCAGCGGTGCGCTGTCCATCGGTGACGTCCAGGCGTTCATCCAGTACTCCCGTCAGTTCAGCCAGCCGCTCAGCCAGGTCGCCTCGATGGCCAACCTGGTGCAGTCCGGTGTCGCCTCCGCCGAGCGGGTCTTCGAACTGCTCGACGCCGACGAGCAGTCCCCCGAACCGCAGCACCCGGAGCGCCCCGCCGAGTTGCACGGCCGCGTCGCCTTCGAGGACGTCTCCTTCCGTTACGACCCGGAGAAGCCGCTCATCGACGGCCTGTCGCTGAAGGTCGAGCCCGGCCACACCGTGGCCATCGTCGGCCCGACCGGTGCCGGCAAGACCACCATGGTCAACCTCCTGATGCGCTTCTACGAGGTCAGCAGCGGCCGGATCACCCTCGACGGCGTGGACATCGCCGCGATGTCCCGCGAGGAACTGCGCTCCGGCATCGGCATGGTGCTGCAGGACACCTGGCTGTTCGGCGGCACCATCGCCGAGAACATCGCGTACGGTGCCGAGTCCGCCACCCGCGAGCAGGTGATCGCGGCGGCGAAGGCCGCGCACGTGGACCGCTTCGTGCGCACCCTCCCCGACGGCTACGACACCGTCCTGGACGACGAGGGCACCGGCGTCAGCGCGGGCGAGAAGCAGCTGATCACCATCGCCCGGGCCTTCCTGGCCCAGCCCTCGATCCTGGTGCTGGACGAGGCGACCAGCTCCGTCGACACCCGTACCGAGGTGTTGATCCAGCGGGCGATGGCGGAGCTGCGCACCGGCCGCACCTCCTTCGTGATCGCCCACCGCCTCTCCACCATCCGGGACGCCGACGTGATCCTGGTGATGGAGAACGGTTCGATCGTGGAGCAGGGCAACCACGACGAGCTGATCGCTGCCGACGGTGCCTACGCCCGGCTGTACCAGGCGCAGTTCGCCCAGGCGGTGGCCGAGGTCGACTGACGCGCCGTCAGCCTGCTGCCCGGCCGACCGGCCCGACCGGTCCGCCACCCAGGGGGAGGTCCGCACTGCGGGCCTCCCCCTCGCGTATCGCGGCAAGGACGGGAGCGGCAGCGGGAACGGTCGGCGCTGGGGTACTGGCGGCTACGGCGGTCGTCACGTTCGGGCTGGTGCCGGAGGCGGCGACCACGGCGGTGGCGGGTCGGCCGGCCGGGCGCTGGCCGAGCAGGGTGGAGCTCAGGGCCAGGGCCATGCCCAGCAGCTGCACGGCGTTGAGGGACTGACCGAGGGCGGCCCAGCCGATCACCGCCGCCGACACCGGGCTGAGCAGGCCCAGGAAGGCGACCGAGGTGGCGGGCAGGCGGCCGATGCCACGGAACCAGACCCAGTACGCCACCGCGGTGTTGGCCACCGCGAGGTAGCCGTACCCGAGCAGGTTGGTGCCGCTGAGCGCGGGCGGGGCGCCCTCGGCCAGGGCGGCGACCGGGAGCAGCACCAGGCCGCCGGCCGTGAGCTGCCAACCCGTCAGGGCGAGCGGGCCGACGCCCTCCGGGCGGCCCCAGCGCTTGGTCAACACCGTGCCGGCGGCCATCGCCCCGGCCCCGGCGAGGCCGGCCAGCACGCCGATGGCGTCCAGCCGGGCGGTGGCGCGCAGCACCACCAGGGCCACGCCGAACACGCCGACGGTGCCGGCCAACAGGGCCCGTCGCCCGAACCGCTCCCCGAGCAGTGGCACGGCCAGCCCGGCGGCCAGCAAGGGCTGTATCGCGCCGAGGACGGCGGCCACTCCGCCGGGCAGACGGTAGGCGGCGATGAAGAGCAGAGCGAAGAAGACGCCGATGTTGAGCGCCCCCAGCACGGCCGAACGCCACCACCAGGAGCCGCTGGGCAGTCGTCGGGTGACGGCCAGCAGCACCAGGCCGGCGGGCAGGGCGCGCAGAGTCGCGGTGAGCAACGGCCGGTCTGCGGGGAGCAGTTCGGTCGTCACGGCGTAGGTGGAGCCCCACGCGAGCGGGGCGAGCGCGGTGAGAGCTACGGTTCGCATGGGCAATAGCTTAGCGCCAAGCTACTTGCTGTCGAGTCAATTAACGGAGGAAATCTCGCCGCTCACCCAGTCACTCCCGAGCAGCCCTGTGCCACACTGGCGAAATGGACCGAGTGGACCTTCGCAGCACTGCGCACGACCCCGTGGACGCGATCGCCGACCAGTGGCGGCACGAGCGCCCCGACCTCGCCGAACGGACGGAGGCGATGGCCGCGTTCGGCCGGGTGCACCGGGTCTCCCGCGCGGTCAGCGACCTGATGGAGCAGGCCTACGCGCCGTTCGGCATCGGCCTCGGCGAGTTCGACGTCCTCGCCACCCTGCGCCGCTCCGGGGAGCCGTTCTCGCTGTCGCCGCGCGAGCTGACCGCCACCCTGATGCTCACCACCGGCGGAATGACCGGCCGACTGGACAAGCTGGAGCGGGCCGGCCTGGTCACCCGCTCCCCCGACCCGAACGACCGGCGGGGCCTGCGGATCACCCTCACCGACCTCGGCCGGGAGACGGTCGACGGGGCGGTGGCGGCGGGCACCACCGTCCAGCAGCGGATCATCGACCGGCTGGGCGAGCAGCGGCTGTCCGAGCTGAACACGCTGCTCCGGGATCTGCTGCACAGCGTGGAGACCACCTCGCACCCCGCGTCGACCCGCTTCTGACGCCCCGCGGCCGCTGCACCTGACGCCGGATCACCACCGCCTGCCGCCACGGACGTTCGGCGCGCTACCGTTGGCGGATGCCCGATCCGACCGCGGTCGACTCCGCACCGTCCGGCCCCGTGGACGCGTTCCAGGCCGAGCGCCGGTACCTGGGCTCGGTGGCCTACCGCCTGCTGGGCTCGGTCGCCGACGCCGAGGACGTGCTGCAGGAGGCCTGGCTGCGCTGGCAGTCGGCCGACCGGTCGGGCATCGCCGAGCCGCGCGCCTACCTGACCACGGTGGTGACCAGGCTCTGCTACGACCAGTTGGGTTCGGCCCGGGCCCGCCGGGAGGCGTACTTCGGCGAGTGGCTGCCGGAACCGCTGCTCAGCACGGCGGAGTCCCCCGCCGAACTGGCCGAGGCCGGTGAGGCGGTGTCGGTGGCGATGCTGGCGGTGATGGAGCAGCTGACCCCGGCCGAGCGCGCGGCGTTCGTGCTGCACGACGTGTTCGCGGTGGGCTTCGAGGAGATCGCCTCGGCGTTGGACCGCTCCCCCGAGGCCACCCGGCAGCTGGCCTCACGGGCCCGCCGCCGGGTGCGGGACGGCGGCCGCCGCAGCACCGTCGACCCGGCCGAGCACCGCCAGGTGGTGACGGCGTTCATCGACGCGGCGACCGGCGGCGATCTGATGACGCTGATGGAGGTGCTGGACCCCGAGGTGGTCTGGCACGCCGACGGTGGCGGCATCGTCGGAGCCGGCCGCCGCCCGCTGCTCGGCGCGCTCCACGTGGGCCGGCTGGTGCGCAAGCTCGCCGAGCGCTCGGTGGACGCGCAGCGCCCGCTGGTGCCGATGCTGGTCAACGGCGAGCCGGGCGCGGTCTGGTACGCCGAGCCGGGCGTGATCGGTGGCGTGATGGCGTTCACCGTCGCGGACGGCCGGATCACCTCCGCGTACGTGATGGTCAACCCGGAGAAGCTCGCCCACCTCTCGGGGGCGTGACGCAGCTCACGGTCACACTCGCGCGGGCTGCTCCGTCCCCCCTTCCGTATCCGCCATCCGGCGGGGTCCGTGAAGGAGGACAAGATGACCGGCAAGCACATCGTGGTGATCGGCGCGGGCTACGCGGGGCTGTCTGCCGCCGCCGGGATCGGCCGCGGGCCGGACCAGGTCACCCTGATCGCCCCGGAGCGGCGTTTCGCGCACCGGGTGCGCCAGCACGAGATCGCCGTCGGCCGCCGGGTCTCCCGGCCCGACATCGCCCACGTGCTGCGCGGCCGCAAGGTCACCCACCTGGCCACCCGGGTCGTCGAACTCGACCTGACCGGGCGGAAGGTGGTCACCGAGGACGGCAAGCGGATCGCCTACGACACCCTGGTGTACGCGCTCGGCAGCCGGGTCGCATGGAGCGACGTGCCGGGTGCCGCCGAGCACGCGTACTCGGCGGACCGCGCGGAGGAACTGCACCGCCGGATCACGGACGCGCCGGCGCCCGGAACGATCGCGGTGGTCGGCGGCGGCGCGACCGGCATCGAGCTGGCCACCGAACTCGCCGAGTCCCACCCGGCCTGGCAGATCCGGCTGGTGGCGTCCGGCCCGGTCGGCGGCTGGCTGTCGGAGCGCGGTCGGGCCCACGTCCTGGCGGTGCTCGGCCGGCTCGGGGCCCGGGTGGACGAGGCGCACCGGGTCACCGCCGTCACCGCCGCCGGGCTGGAGACCTCGGGCGGCCCGGTCCCCGCGGACGTGGTGGTGTGGGCCGGCTCGCTGGAACCGCACCCGTTGGCCGCCGACTCCGGCCTGACCGTCACCGAACGCGGCCAGGCCGTGGTGGACGACCACCTTCGTTCGGTGTCGCACCCCGAGGTGTACGTGGCCGGGGACGCCGCCTCCGTCGACGTGCCCGGCGTCGGCCACCTGCGGATGGCCTGCGCCACCGCCCAGCCGCAGGGCCGCTACCTCGGCAAACTGCTCAGCGGACGCACCGACAAGCCGTTCTCGTTCCGCTACCTCACCCAGTGCCTGAGCCTGGGCCGCGGCGAGGCACTGGTGCAGCTGATCCACGGCGACGACTCGATGCGGCCCCGGGTGGTGACCGGGCCGGTCGGGCGGCTGGTCAAGTCGGTGATCGTCAACGCCCTGCCGCTGTCGCTGCGCTGACCCGCCACCGGGGAACAGCAACGGGCCGAGCCCCCACGAAGGGGGCCCGGCCCGTTGCTCGGCCGACCGTAGGAGCTACTTCTTCTCCTTCGGGGCCTCCGCGTCCGTCGACAGTGCGGCGATGAAGGCCTCCTGCGGGACCTCCACGCGGCCGACCATCTTCATCCGCTTCTTGCCTTCCTTCTGCTTCTCCAGCAGCTTGCGCTTACGCGAGATGTCGCCGCCGTAGCACTTGGCGAGAACGTCCTTGCGGATCGCGCGGACCGTCTCACGGGCGATCACCCGGGAGCCGATCGCGGCCTGGATCGGTACCTCGAACTGCTGGCGCGGGATCAACTTCTGCAGCTTGCCGGCCATCATCACGCCGTAGCTGTAGGCCTTGTCCTTGTGCACGATCGCGGAGAACGCGTCCACCGCGTCGCCGTGCAGCAGGATGTCGACCTTGACCAGGCTGGCGGACTGCTCGCCGATGGGCTCGTAGTCCAACGAGGCGTAGCCGCGGGTCTTGGACTTCAGCTGGTCGAAGAAGTCGAAGACGATCTCGGCCAGCGGCAGGGTGTAGCGCAGCTCCACCCGGTCCTCGGAGAGGTAGTCCATGCCCTGCAGGTTGCCGCGGCGGGACTGGCAGAGCTCCATGATCGCGCCGACGAACTCGTTGGGCGCCAGGATGGTGCCGCGCACGACCGGCTCGTACACCTCGGCGATCTTGCCGGTCGGGAACTCGCTCGGGTTGGTGACGGTGTGCTCGGTGCCGTCCTCCATGATCACCCGGTAGATCACGTTCGGGGCGGTGGAGATCAGGTCGAGGTTGAACTCGCGCTCCAGGCGCTCCCGGATGATCTCCAGGTGCAGCAGGCCGAGGAAGCCGCATCGGTAGCCGAAGCCGAGGGCGACCGAGGTCTCCGGCTCGTAGACCAGCGCGGCGTCGTTCAGGCGCAGCTTGTCGAGGGCGTCGCGGAGCAGCGGGTAGTCCGAGCCGTCCAGCGGATACAGGCCGGAGAACACCATCGGGCGCGGGTCCTTGTAGCCGCCGAGCGCCTCGGTGGCACCCTTGTTCTGCGAGGTGATGGTGTCACCGACCTTGGACTGCCGGACGTCCTTCACACCGGTGATGATGTAGCCCACCTCGCCGACACCGAGGCCGTCGGCGACCTTCGGCTCGGGCGAGATGACGCCGATCTCCAGCAGTTCGTGGGTGGCGCCGGTGGACATCATGGCGATCCGCTCACGCTTGGTGAGCTGGCCGTCGACCACTCGCACGTAGGTGACCACGCCGCGGTAGGCGTCGTACACCGAGTCGAAGATCATCGCGCGGGCCGGGGCGTTCTTGACGCCGACCGGGGCCGGGATCTTCTCGACCACGTGGTCGAGCAGGTCCTCGACGCCGAGGCCGGTCTTCGCGGAGACCTTCAGGACGTCGTTCGGGTCGCAGCCGATGATGTGCGCAATCTCCGCCGCGTACTTCTCGGGCTGGGCCGCCGGCAGGTCGATCTTGTTGAGCACCGGGATGATGGTGAGGTCGTTCTCCAGCGCCAGGTACAGGTTGGCGAGGGTCTGCGCCTCGATGCCCTGGGCGGCGTCGACCACCAGGACGGTTCCCTCGCAGGCCGCGAGGGAGCGGGACACCTCGTACGTGAAGTCCACGTGGCCGGGGGTGTCGATCATGTTGAGGATGTGCGTCTTGCCCGCGTCCTCACCGGTCCGCGGCGCCCACGGGAGGCGGACGGCCTGCGACTTGATGGTGATGCCGCGCTCGCGCTCGATGTCCATCCGGTCGAGGTACTGGGCGCGCATCTGACGGGGGTCCACCACGCCGGTGATCTGCAGCATCCGGTCGGCGAGCGTCGACTTGCCGTGGTCGATGTGGGCGATGATGCAGAAATTGCGAATCACCGCCGGGTCAGTACGGCTGGGCTCTGGCACGTTGCTGGGGGTCGCGGGCACCTTGGTCCGATTTCTGATCCGATCAATATGGTTCCGCCCATCCTCCCATGCCGAGGCCGACCGGTCTTTCCACCCGGGCTCGCATCGGGCACGATCGCCGCATGATCCTGGAAAGTGCCCTGCTCGACGTCCTCCCGGGACAGGAGGACGACTTCCTCGCCGCGTTCGCCGAGGCCCGCCCGTTGATCGCCGCCCAGCGCGGATTCCGATCCCTCGAACTGCGCCGCTGTCTGGACGACGGCCGCACCTCGCGCTTCCTGCTGCAGGTCGGGTGGGAGACCCTGGAGGACCACACCGAGGGCTTCCGTCGCTCCCCCGAGTACGGGCGTTGGCGCGAGCTGCTGCACCACTACTACGACCCGTTCCCGACGGTCGAGCACTACGGCGAGCCGCTGATCAGCGCCTGACGGGACAGCGATCGTGTTCGGCCCCGCACCGGACGCACCGGTCCGGTTTGGGCGGTGCGGGGCGGCCCTGGTAGCGTGGGCGGCTGCACTCCGCCCTCGGCATGCCCTCTCAGCAGGTCCGGGCGGCGGGTGGTGCAACCCGTTGAACTGCCGATTCACACAGACTGAGGCTCTTTCGTGGCGAACATCAAGTCCCAGATCAAGCGCAACAAGACCAACGAGAAGGCGCGCCTGCGCAACAAGGCCGTCAAGTCCTCGCTGAAGACCGCTCTGCGCAAGGCCCGCGAGGCCGCTGCCGCCGGCGAGACCGAGAAGGCCGCCGAGCTGGCTCGCGCCGCCTCCAAGGCCCTCGACAAGGCCGCCAGCAAGGGCATCATCCACAAGAACCAGGCCGCCAACAAGAAGTCGGCGATCACCAAGCGCGTCAACGTCGCTGCCTGATCCTGGTCCTTCCCGTACGGCCCGGCCGTACGAAACGGTGCTCCGGCACCACTCCGGACGGCGTGACTCAGCGGCCCTCTACCCGCCACCGCCGCCCGTCCGCTCCCGGGAATCCGGCCCTCTAACCGGATTTCCGACGAGCTGCACCACCCGTACCGCACGCGGCCTGCGTTCGCCACGCGGGTGCGGTACCCGATGAACCATGGGAAGTCCCCGCTCGGGGCACTTCTCCCGACTGCCCGCCCGGTCCCCACCGGGCGGGCAGTTCGCGTTTTCCGGCCCTGCCGCGGCACCGCACCGGGTGGTCAACCACCGTGCCGGAAAAGGAGATCGGCGCGCACGATGCGGCAAGGTAGGGTGCGGGGGTGCCTGACACTGCCCGTGCGTGACCAACTACTCGGGGGAACGATGTCGACTCCGCCGCCGCATCAGCTCCAGGGCCAGCGCTCCACCAGCAGTTTCTCGCGCAGCTCCCGCATCTCCCCGACCACGGGCACCAGGACGGGCACGGTCACCACCATCGGTCCCGACGGGCCTTCCGGCGGCGACGGCAATCCCTCCGGTACGGGTGCGGATCAGTCGGGTCCGGGCCGGATTCGCCCCGGGCGCGGAGTGTGGTGGGGCATCGGCGGTGCTCTCGCGGCCTCGGCGGTGTGGGCGGCAGCCGTCCTGACCGTCCCCTCCCTGATCAACGGCGACTCGACGTCGGGCGCCCGGAGCACGGCCGGCTTCCGGGTGGTCGACGACCTGTGCGCCACCGCCCGCCTGACCACCTTCGGCCGGCTGTACCCGGCCCCGTCGGGCACCCCCTACCACTACACGACACGTCACCGGGCGCTGGAGGAAATGTACTGCAGCCAGTACCGCAAGAAGGTCGGCGGCGATCAGGACTACTACACGCTCTACCTGCAGGTGCAGCTCCACCACGAGGTGGACCCGCGCCCGGAGTTCGACGCGCAGCGCGACGGGCTGACGCAACGCCACTATCAGGTCAGCCCGGTGCCCGGCCTCGGCGACGCGGCCTACGTGGGCTACCTCGACGACCCCAACGGCAGTGACCCGAGCTGGCACTACCTCACCCAGGTCCTGTACGTCCGCAAGGGCGGCATGACCTGCTACACCAGCTGGTCCGCCTCCTACCAGGACGGTAGGGGCGCCGCCCCCGACCGGGAGCAGGTCCGCACCGCGCTCCTGTCCGACACCCGCGAGCTCCTGCACGCCCTCGGCGGATCCGTCTGACCTGAATCCGGAATCCGGAATCCGCCCGAGCCGGCTGCCCAGGACCGCTCGGGGCACCGCCAGGGCGGCTCAGTACGGGCGGGAGCTGACCCGCGAGGCCCGGGCCACGGCGACCACGGCACGTTCCAGGGCGTACGCGGGGTCGTCCGAGCCGCCCTTGACGGCGGCATCGGCCTCGGCCACGGCCGTGAGAGCCGCCGCCACGCCGTCGCCCGTCCAGCCGCGCATCTGCTGGCGGACCCGGTCCACCTTCCACGGCGGCATGCCCAGTTCGCGGGCCAGGTCGGCGGGGCGCAGGTTGCGGCCGGCAGTGGCGAGTCGGCCGATGCTGCGGACCCCGGAGGCGAGCGCGTACGTGATGCCCGTGGGCGGCTGGCCGACGGCCAGCGCCCAGCGCAGCCGCTCCAGCGCTTCGGCGGCCCGACCGGTGACGGCAAGGTCGGCCACCTCGAAGCCGGTCGCCTCGGCCCGGCCGCTGTAGTACTTCGCGACCGCGGTCTCGTCGATCGGGCCCTCGATGTCGGACGTCAACTGGCTGCAGGCGGCCGCCAGTTCGCGCAGGTCGCTGCCCAGCGAGTCGAGCAGCGCCTGGCACGCCTCCGGGCTCGCGGCCCGACCGAGGGTGCGGAACTCGCCGCGGATGAACGCCAGTTTCTCGCTCGCCTTGGTGAGTTTGGCGCACAGGACCTCGCGCGCACCCGCCTTCTTCGCCGCGTCCAGCAGACCCTTGCCCTTGGCGCCGCCCGCATGCACCAACACCATGATCACTTCTTCGGCCGGCACCTCCAGGTACGCCTTGACCTCCTTGACCGCGTCGGCCGCGAGATCCTGCGCGGCCCGGACCACGATCACCTTCCGCTCCGCGAAGAGCGAGGGCGTGGTGAGTTCGGCCAGCTGCCCGGCCTGCAGCCCGCCCGGCGCGAGATCGCGCACGTCCGTCTCCGGGTCCGCCTTCTTCGCCGCCGCCACCACCTCGGCGACCGCACGGTCCAGCAGCAGCTCCTCCTGGCCGACCGCAACGGTCAGCGGGGCGAGCAGGTCGTCGGGTGCACTCTTCCTGGCCATCGCCTACCAGGATCGCACGCCGTGCCGACAGCCCTGCCCCGGCACGTCCCTGTCCCCCTTCACCAGCACGTTCCACCGGGTCGATACCTCGGGGTGGGATGTGGAGCGGGGTCGCCGCCGCACCACCGACGGGGCTGGGGAGAATATTGCCGTGATCAAGAACAATGACCGTCAATTGCTCGTCCTTCCTGACCGCGACGCGGCGGATGAGGTTGCCGAGGAGTTGAGTGCACGCTGGCCGAACCTGGGCGAGGTGGAGGTGGTCCGGGACTCCCTCGCCGGGGAGGACGACGCCGAGGACGCCCAGTGGATCGTGGTCGTCGAAGCCCCCGAGGACGATGGCTGGACGCCGCAACTGCTGACCGAACTCGACCGGCTCGTCGCCGAGCAGGACGGGTGGCGCGAGCAGGACTGACCCCCGCTCTCCGGGCCCACCCTGGTTCCCGCCCGAGCGGGGTGGCCCCACCCGCTCGGACGGGCGCTCTGTCCGCACCCACCCCAGGCCGCCGATTTCACGCTGCCGATGCACCGGAAGCCCCGAGGCGCTTCGGTCTCAGCCGTGGGTGGAGCGCAGATGGGACGCCACGGCCAGGCTCAGCTCGTCCCCCAGCACCGCGATGTCCCCCACCCGGTCGGTGCGGACCACCGTTGCACCCAGCCCCCTGAGCCCGGCCACCGTCCGCGGGGCCGGGTGCCCGTACGGGTTGCCGGTACCGCAGGAGATCAGGGCCAGCCTCGGACGGAGCGCGGCCATCAACGCCCAGTCCTGGTTCGCCGATCCGTGATGGGCCACCTTCAGGACGTCCACCCGCCCCAGACCGGATGGGCCGGGACCTCCGTCGGGGCCGGCCGGGCCGGCCGCGTTCAGCGCCCCCGCCCGGCCGTCGGACGTACGCCTCGTGCCGTGCAGCGGTGTGGACGCCGTCCCTGCCGATGATGGTGGAACCCGTTCGTCCGGGCGAACCGGCGGCGGCAGGCCGAGGGTGAGCAGGGCCGCCTGGGCCGGTGGTTCCAGGTCCCCCAGCAGAGCCACTCGGATCGGGGCGGCGGGTGGGCCGAGGGTGGCGAGGATCGCGATGCTGGAGTTGTTGGGACCGGTCGCGTCCGGGGCCAGTGGCGAGGCCGGCCACAGCACTTGCCAGGCGAGGTGAGCGCCGGCCGTTCGACGCTCGCCCCGCCGGGCCCGCAGCACCGGCACCCGGTCGTCGGCCGCCCAGCGCGCCACCCTGCTCCGCTCGCCTTCCGGCTCGTCCGAGGTGGTCACCTCGATCGCGCCGACCGACCGGCCGCGCAGCACCCCGGGGATGCCCTCGACGTGGTCGGCGTGGAAGTGCGTGAGGATCAGGACCGGCACCCTGGTCACCCCGAGTTCCCGCAGACACGCGTCGGCCGACTTCGGGTCGGGCCCGGTGTCCACCACCACCGCGCTGCCAGGCTCGACCGGCAGAACCGTCATGTCGCCCTGCCCGATGTCGCACATCGCCAGCCGCCATCCCTCGGCCGGCCAACCGGTCGCCAACCGAGTGACAACGGGCGGACGCAGCAGGACCACCGGCAGCAGAACGACGACCACGAGCACGAACCATGCCCTGGGCCACCGGCGCCCGGATCGCCGCCCGCCCAGCAACGGCGGCAGCCCCCAGGCCAGGGCAATGATGACCACCACCAGTAGCACCGATCCGAACAGCCCTCCGGGCCAGGCGAGTTCAGCACCGGGTAGCTCGGCACCCCGCCGTGCCACAGCGGCCAGCCATCCAACGGGCAGCGCGGCAAGGTCCGCCAGGAACTCGGCCGCCCTTTTCGAGAGCGGCGCGACCGCGAGCGCGCCGAACCCGAGCAGGGTGGCGGGTGCGACCGCGATCTCTGCCAGGAGGTTGCACGGAATGCCGACCAGGCTGACTCGCGGTGCCAGCAGGACGGTAACGGGCGAGCAGAAGGCCTGCGCAGCCGCGGTGGCGCCGACCGCCGATGCGAGGTGGTGCGGCCATCGACGCGCGCGCAGCGCGGCCGTCCACCTCGGGCCGAGGATCAGCAGGCCTGCCGTGGCGAGCGCGGAGAGCAGAAACCCGAAGGAGCGGGCCAGGTAGGGATCCACCAGGAGCAGGATCAGCACGGCGCCGGCCAGTGTGGGCAGGCCCCGTCTCGGTCTGCCGGTGGCGAGGGCCAGCAGCCCGATCAGGCCGGTGGCGGCTGCTCTGAGCACGCTCGGGTCGGGTCGACAGATGGTCACGAACGCCAGCGTCAGGCCCGTTCCGAGCGCTGCTGTGGTCCGGAAGGAGAGTCCGAGCAACCCGGCCATTCCTCCCCGTCCGGGCGTGTCCGGGTCGGTCGGGGCACCTCCGACCAGGACCGCCAGGATGATCGCCAGGTTGGCGCCGCTCACCGCCACCAGGTGCCCGAGGTCGGTGGCTCGGAAGGCGTCCGCCAGGTCGTCCGGAAGCCTTGTCACGTCGCCCACCACCAGACCCGGGAGCAACCCCCGAACGTCTGGCGACAGGTGATCGCAGGCGTCCCGGAGCCCCTTGCGGAGCTGGGCGGCAAGGCGTTGCGAAAGGCTGGGCGGCGCAAGGATCCTTGGCCGCCCTTGCGGGGCGAGCAACGCCGCCGAATCGGTCCGGGGTCGGACGATCGGGCCCTCGCCCGTGGAGGGGCTCGTCTGCCGCTCCGGCAGCACTTCTGCCCGGACCTCCACGCGAGTGGAAGGAATCAACTGTTGCCACTGCGCCGCGTCCTGGGTTCGGACGAGCAACGTGACGGGTGTTCTGGTCTCGATGGGGATCGTGCCCGACTGCTCGGTACCGGTGGTCGAGAGGACACGGGTGACGAGGGCGGAGACGGTGAGGGTCGGTTGGGAGAGGGCGCTGCCGCGAGTGTGGGACCCGTGCAGTTTGGGGTCACCGGTGATGGTCGCCTCAACGGTGACCTCCGGTTTGGTCGTTCTGCCCTCTCCGGAGTGAGGTTGAGCCGACTGACCGGCCACCTCCTGGGGCTCCGGTTGGCCACCCGGGGACACCGGCTCCCCTGAAGCCGGTGTCCCCGCTGGGCGGGCGAGTGCGGGCAGCGGGCCGCGATGCAGGTCGGCGGTATGGAGGACGGTGGTGGTCGCCGCCGCTACTGCGGTGAGCAGGACAGCGGCTGCGAGCCGGTGAACCGAACGGTGATGTCCCTTCGATGTAAGGAGTCCCATGGCGATCACGCCACCTACCAAGGCGCTGGCGAGCAGCGCCGATTGGTGTCTCCCGTCCAGGTCGAGGACGGCGGCGGTGACCAGCCAGGCGGTGACGGCCGGGAGGAGGAGCCGGTAGTCGGCTCGGTCGGGGACGGCGGAGGGCAGGGCCAGCATGGGGCACCTCCTCTCAGTGCTCGTTGGTCGACTTGTCGTTTTGGAGGCTCTCGGGCGATGGGCAGCTCCGTATCCGGCAGGCGAGTCGTGGGTGGCGGCGGGTCAGGCCCGGACAGAGCGTCGTGTGAGCGGTCACGCCTCCTTGGCGGGTGGGAGCGTAGGGCTCCGCTCAGCGAGGTGAGGAGCTAGAGCACGGCGGGGGCAACCTCCTGGCGGGAGAGGGACGGTGGGAATCACAACGTCAGGAGCGGTTTGAGGTCCTCGTACTTTCGGGGGCCGATTCCGGGGACGTGGCGGAGTTGGTCGAGGGACTGGAAGGGGCCGTGCATCAGGCGGTACTGGAGGATGCGCTGGGCCAGGGCCGGCCCCACGCCCGGCAGCGAGTCGAGTTGTTCGGCGCTGGAGTGGTTGAGGCTGACTGGTCCGGCGGGAACGGCAGGCGCACCGCTGTTGGCGTTCTCGATGCCTACGAGGATCTGTTCTCCATCCGTGAGTGGGCGGGCGAGGTTGAGGGTGCTGGTGTCCGTCCCGGGGAGCGGGCCGCCTGCGGCGGTCAGCGCATCGGCGACCCGTGAACCTGCGGGGAGGGTTCGTAGGCCGGGATTCTGGACCTTGCCGGCGATGTCGATGACCAGCGACAGCTCAGCCGGGTGGTGTGTGGGTGCTCCTTCCGTTGCGGGGTCGGCGGTGGACTCGGTGATGGAGATGGCGGGAACGGCGACGGGGTGCGGCCGCCCCAGCCAGAAATGCTGTGCGGCGTAGCCGATGGCAAGTACGAGCAGGACGGTGAGGCCGAGAACGGCACGGCGGTCGAAGGCGAAGGCTGTAGGGAGGCGGAAACGCAGCGGTAGTCGTGGCCGGTGGGTGCGGTGCGGCACGGCCGCAGGTTCCGGAGGTAACAGGGCATCGGGCTGGGGCGGCGGATCCGGATCCGACTGAGGGTCGGCCCAGGAGCCCAGCGGGGTGTCGGGAACGGATGCCGTCTGCGGATCGGTGTCGGGCTCGAAGGCAGGCGGGTCCCTCTCCGGGATCGCGCCGGGCTGAGCCGCCGGCCGGCCGAAAGCCGTATCGGCACGGTTCGGGGCGCCCGCACCCGCCGAACGCGCGGGCGCTCCGTACATCGCCAGGATGCGTGGCGACGACAGCGCGTACGGCGGATCGGGGGCGAGTGCCGTACGTGCCGCCACCCGTTCCGATTCGGAAACGGCAGTGGTCTCCGCTCGGCCCAGAGCCGGTGACAACTCGCCACTTCCCTTCTCCACCGTCCTCTTGAGCTCCGGGGCCCTGGCCGCCGATTCGGTGGTCTGATCGGGAATCGGCTTGGAACTGTGGAGATCGTCGGGCTGGACGGGGCCGGGCGGGAAGATCAGGCCGAGGCGGGCCCGGGCGGTGGCGAGTGTCTGCCGGCGGCGGGCCTGGGGTGTGGTGATGGTCCTCATGGCGAGGACAGTAGGGCCGTCCTGAGGTGCGCTCAGGAAATCGGCCCACCCCTGTGGATAACTTGGGGCTGTGGATAACTCTCGTCGCTCGGACGAGTGAGTTTGGTCCTGCTCAGCGCGGGGAGGCGACGACGGGCGCGACCACGACGGCCAGCAGCCCGGGCCCGACGTGCGCCCCGATGACGGCTCCGACTTCGCTGACGTAGAGCTCGTTCATCGTCGGCACCCGCTCCCGCAGCCGCTCTGCCAGCGCCTCCGCCCGCTGCTCAGCGGCAAGGTGGTGGACCGTGATGTCCACCCTCTGCGCCCCGGCGCGCTCGACGGCGATCTCCTCGAGCCGCGCGATGGCACGGGAGGCGGTGCGGACCTTCTCCAGTGGCTCGATTCGACCACCTGCCAGGTGAAGCAGGGGCTTCACAGCCAGCGCGGAGCCGACGAGAGCCCGGGCGGTTCCGATCCGGCCTCCGCGCCGCAGGTGCTCCAAGGTGTCGACGTAGAAGAAGCCGTTGGTGACTTCGGCCCGTCGCTCGGCAGCGGAGACGACCTGGTCGAGGTCCGCTTCTGCGCCACCGACTGCTTCGATGTCGACGTCACCGGCCGACGCCCCCGACCTGGCCGCGTCGAGGTTGTCGGCGCGTTCGGCGGCGGCCAGCACGCAACTTCCGAGCGCCATGCCGACCAGCCGGCTGTCGACCACCCTGACCGGGATCGGCGCCGCCGCGGCCGCCAGCTGGGCCGCTTCCACAGTGCCGGAGAGTTCGGCGGACAGGTGGACGGAGACGATTCCACGCGCGCCGGCCGCAGCAGCGGCCCGGTAGGCGGCGGCGAACGTTTCCGGGCTCGGCCGGGAAGTGGTCACCCGGCTCTTCGCCCTCAGGGCCTCGGCGACGTCCTTGGGAGAGATCTCGACGCCTTCTGCGAAGACTTCGTCACCGACCGCGACACTGAGCGGTACCACCTGGATGCGGTGCCGGTCCACCGCTTCTTGGGGCAGATACGCAGTGGAATCCGTGACGATCGCAAGGTGGCCGAGCATGAGGCGGAGGTTACCCTCCGCCGAGCCAGGATGACAGTGCCCGCCCTGTGGTGGTTTGACCTCCGCAGCAGCGGGTAACCCTTGCGTCGCGGACGGTAACCACCTCGTGACGCGGGGTCAGCGGTGGTTGGGTCCGGCCGGGTTCGGCTTGCGCAGGCGGTCGGCGAGTCGGGAGAGCGGTTCGGCAGCCAGTCCGAGCAGTTCCTCGGCACTGGTCTGGCGGCCGGCGCCGATTCCCTTCCGACGGTCGGCGGGGCCATCGGCGGAGGCGGCGGCACTCCGGGCGTCGGCAGTGGGGGCAGAGCCGGCGGCAAACTCGGTGCCGTCGGCGGCGGGCTCGGCAGGAGTCCAGTGCCGCAGAGCTCCGGCCTCGTCCTGGCACTCCTTGCTGAGGCGGGCGAGCTCGTCGTCGGCGAAGCGGCGCATCCGGTCCTGGGCGGCCCAGCGAAGCGAATCCGCAGAGTGTGTGATCCGCTCGGTGCGCTCGCGCAGTTCGGGGAGCTTGGCGGTGACTCGGCTGCTCATCGGCTCGCGCTCCAACAGGCGCAGCTCGGCGTCGAGTTCGGCGGCGTGCGAGTCGAGCCGAGCGAGGAGCTGGAGCGCGTCACCGAGCTGACCGTCCTGCGGGAGGCCGCCCTGCAGGACCTGGCGGGTCGAGTCCAGCGCGGTGCGAAGCGAAAGCCGGAGGCCGGCGATCCTGCCCTGGTCGCCGGGCTTGGTGATGGTCTTCGCCCTGAGGGTGGCGTTCTCCACCGCCCGCTGGGCGTTGGAGCTGTGCCGCTCGACCTTGGCAGCCACGGCCTTCGCCGCCTTGACCGTCCCCACCACCGCCATCACCAGCAGCGTCACTCCGAGCAGCGCGACCAGCGCTACGACGATACCGAGCGCTTCCATCGGGAGCCCACCTTCCGCCCGTGACCGGCGGCGGTCCGCCGAGTGCGGCCCGTCCTGTCCACCGGTCTCCACCGTAGCTCGGCCCGGCAGCGGACAGCAGGCCTTCAACCACCGGGAGGACGGAGATCAGGGACAGCTCAGGGATTTCCCCCAAGCGATCACCCCGAGACCGCCAGCACACAGCCGGCGCTCAATACCCCTACGAAGAACGGAGCCACCTTGTTCGAACTTCTCCACCGTTCCCCGCTCGTCCGACAAGCCGGAGGCGCCCTACTCCTTGCCCTTGTTCTCGCCTTCCCGCTCGCCTTCCCGCTCCCGCCCGCCCAGGGCTCGGACGTTCCAGGTCCAGGAACGGCGAAGGGCCGGCCGCCCCAAGTTCGGGGCAACCGGCCCTGCCGATCTGGCGATGCCTCAGCGGAGGTGTCGTCAGCCGGTGACGATGTTCACCAGCTTCGGGGCGCGGGCGATGACCTTGCGCACCTCTGCGTCACCGATGGCCGCGACCACGGTGGGGTCGGCCAGGGCCAGCGCCTCCAGCTCGGCGTCCGAGATGGACGGCGAGACCTCCAGGCGGGCCTTGACCTTGCCCTTGATCTGCACGACGCAGGTCACGGTCTCGTCGACCACGTACGCCGGGTCGGCGACCGGGTAGTCGGCGAAGGCCAGCGACTGCTCGTGGCCCAGGCGGCGCCACAGCTCCTCGGCGATGTGCGGCGCCAGCGGGGCGATCAGCAGGACGATCTGCTCGGCGACCGGGCGCGGGGTGGAGCCGCGCTTCACCAGGAAGTTGTTCAGCTCGATGGCCTTGGCCACGGCGGTGTTGAACCGCATGCCGGCCATGTCGCCGCGGATGCCGTCGATCGCCTTGTGCAGCGCGCGCAGCGTCGCCTCGTCCGGCGTCTCCTCGGTGACCACCAGCTCGCCGGTGACCTCCGAGACGATGTTGCGCCACAGCCGCTGCAGGAAGCGGTACGAGCCGATCACGGCGCGGGCGTCCCAGGGGCGGGAGACGTCCAGCGGGCCCATCGACATCTCGTACAGGCGCAGGGTGTCGGCACCGTACTCGTCGGCGAACTCGTCGGGGGCGATCGCGTTCTTCAGCGACTTGCCCATCTTCCCGGCCTCGCGCCGGACCTTCTCGCCGTTCCAGAAGAACTCGTCGTCGATCTCCTCGACCTCGGCGGCGGGCACCGGGAATCCCCGGTCGTCGCGGAAGACGTCGGCGGTGATCATGCCCTGGTTGAACAGCTTGTGGAACGGCTCGACCGAGGAGACGTGGCCCAGGTCGTGCAGCACTTTGTGCCAGAAGCGGGCGTACAGCAGGTGCAGCACGGCGTGCTCGGCACCGCCGACGTACAGGTCGACGCCACCGGCGGGCTTCTCGGCGGTCGGGCCCATCCAGTAGGCCTCGTTGGCGGGGTCGACGACGGAAGTCGAGTTGACCGGGTCGATGTATCGCAGCTCGTACCAGCACGAACCCGCCCAGTTGGGCATGGTGTTGGTCTCGCGGCGGTAGGTCTTCGGGCCGTCGCCCAGGTCCAGCTCGACGTTGACCCAGTCCTCGTTGCGGGACAGCGGGGTCTTCGGCGAGGAGGTGGCGTCGTCGGCGTCGTAGGTGTGCGGCGAGTAGTCGTCGACCTCGGGGACCTCGACCGGCAGCATCGACTCGGGCAGCGCGTGCATCGCGCCGGTCTCGTCGTAGACGATCGGGAAGGGCTCGCCCCAGTAGCGCTGACGGCTGAACAGCCAGTCGCGCAGCCGGAAGTTCACGGTGCCTTCGCCGATGCCCTGCTCCGCCAGCCAGGCGGTGATCCGGGCCTTGGCGTCGACCACGGACAGGCCGTTCAGCGACACCCCGTCGCGCTCGGAGTTGATCAGCACCGAGTCATAGGTGTCGAAGGCGTCGTCCCAGCCGTGCGGGTCGTCGCCGCGACCGTCGGTGGGCTGGACCACGCAGCGCATCGGCAGGTTGAACGCCTGGGCGAAGGCGAAGTCGCGGCTGTCGTGCGCCGGGACGGCCATGATCGCGCCGGTGCCGTAGCCCATCAGCACGTAGTCGGCGATGAACACGGGGATCTGCTCGCCGCTGACCGGGTTGGTCGCGTAGGCGCCGGTGAACACGCCGGTCTTCACCTTGGCATCGGCCTGGCGCTCGACGTCGGACTTGGCGGCGGCGGCCGCCCGGTAGGTGGCGACGGCCTCGGCCGGGGTCGCGGCACCGCCGGTCCACTCGTCACGGGTGCCGGCCGGCCACTCGGCCGGGACGACGGTGTCGACCAGGGCGTGCTCGGGAGCCAGCACCATGTAGGTGGCACCGAACAGGGTGTCGGGGCGGGTGGTGAAGACGGTGACGGTGTCGTCGCCGACGGCAAAGTCGACCCGGGCGCCTTCGGAGCGGCCGATCCAGTTGCGCTGCTGCAGCTTGATCGCCTCGGGCCAGTCCAGCAGGTCCAGGTCGGAGATCAGGCGGTCCGCGTAGGCGGTGATGCGCATCATCCACTGGCGCAGGTTGGACTTGAAGACCGGGAAGTTGCCGCGCTCGGAGCGGCCGTCCGCGGTGACCTCCTCATTGGCCAGCACGGTGCCCAGGCCGGGGCACCAGTTGACCGGCACCTCCTTGGAGTACGCCAGCCGGAACTCGCCCAGCACCTCGTCGCGCTCGACACCGGTCAGCTCGGCCCAGACGCGGCCGCCCGGTACCTCGCGCTCGCCGGACTCGAACTGGGCGACCAGTTCGGCGATCGGGCGGGCCTTGGCGGCATCCTCGTCGTACCAGGAGTTGAAGATCTGCAGGAAGATCCACTGGGTCCAGCGGTAGTACTCGGGGTCGATCGTGGCGATCGAGCGGCGCGAGTCGTGGCCCAGACCCAGCCGGCGCAGCTGGCGGCGCATGTTGGCGATGTTGTCCTCGGTGGACACCCGCGGGTGCACGCCGTGCTGGACGGCGTACTGCTCGGCGGGCAGACCGAAGGCGTCGTAGCCCAGGGTGTGCAGCACGTTGTGGCCGGTCATCCGCTGGTAGCGGGCGTACACGTCGGTGGCGATGTAGCCCAGCGGGTGGCCCACGTGCAGGCCGGAGCCCGACGGGTACGGGAACATGTCCATGATGAAGCTGTGCGGCTTCGTGGCGACGGACGTCCCGTCGGCCAGCGGGCCGGCCGGATTGGGGGCGTTGAACGTCCCCTCCTTCTCCCACAGGTCCTGCCAGCGGGACTCGATCTCGGCGGCCAGCGCGGCGCCGTAGCGGAAAGGCTCGGTGGCGGCTTCGGCCGCGCCGGAAGCGGGGGTCGTCTCGCTCATGGTCCTTCAGGCTCCATCGTCATCAGTCAGCGAACAGGCCGTAGAAAGCAGAAAGCCCCTCCGCAGGAGGGGACGCCACGCCGACTCCGACCCTTGGGCCGGTCCTTGTCAGCGCGGCCGGCTAAGAAGCAGGCGCACGGTTCGCATGGGCTCAGGGTACCGCACCCCCTCAACACCGTTTCGCGTCACCGCGTCAATCCCTCGACCACGTCCACCTTCACAACCGCGTCCGCACCCTCGTCCCGATACGTGTCCACGTCCCCGTCTGCGTTCACGGTGACGTTCACGGCCACGCCGGCTGCCGCCCCCACGGCCACCGCACCGACCACTCCCCCGACCGGCCATGCCTCCGTTCCCACTCCGTCTGCCCCGTTCGCCCCGCCGAGTCGTCCACCTGGGCTGTCGCTACGTCTCGGCGCGCATCGCGGTGTCGAACTCGCGCAGGGCTCGCGCCACGCGGGCGGACTGCATACCAGCGGCGAGTCGGCGGGCCCGGTCGGCGGTCTGCTCGGCCTCCTTGCGTTCGCCGGTGCGGCGGTAGGAGTCGGCGAGGCGGACCATCAACAGCGCCTTGACCCGGGCACGTTCCGCCGTGAGCGTGTCGATCGCGGCCTGCAGCAGACCGCGGGCCTGCTCGTGGTCGCCGAGCAGCAGGAAGCCCTCGCCGACCATGCCCTCCAGGTCGGCGCGTTCCTGGTCGTGCCCGTCCAACCCCTCCAGTACTCGGAAGGCCCGTTCGGCGACGGCCTCGGCGCTGATCTGCTCGCCCTTGCGGCCGTGCGCCCGGGCGATCCGGCCGAGTTGCAGGGCCCGCTCACGCGGTGTCAGCACGTCGTCGGCCGCGCGCAGCGCGGTGGACAGCATCGCCACCGGATCCAGACCCCGCCCACCGGAGTTGTAGGTCGCCTGGACGGCGAGGCAGCCGACCACGCCGACGCCGAGCCGGGAGTCGCCGGAGACGTGGGCCGCGCGCAGGGCCGCGACGAAGGCCCGCTGTGCGGCGGCGTCGTTGCCCATGTCGTAGTTCGCCCAGCCGACCAGCCGGGCCAGTCGGCTGGCGGCTCCGTACAGCTCACGGCCGAGCGGCTCGTCGTAGCTGCCGAGTTCCAGCAGCTTCCCCACCATGGCGAGTTCGGCCTTGGCGAGGTCGAGAATCAGTCCGCCGCCGTAGGCACGCTCCAGGCGCTGCTTGGACTCGTAGGACAACCGCAGGTCGGCCAGTTGCTCGGGGGCGATCCGCAGCGCGCCCTCGCCGCCGGTGACGGACGGCGGCGGGGAGGCCCAGTGCCGGGCCGCCTGCTCCAGTTCGTCGCCGCGGAACAGGTCGGTGAGCCGCACCGGCGCGCCGTCCGCGCCGGCCTCGCGGAGCGCGGTCTGCGCGGTGTCGGCGGTCCACGGGTCGGTCAGCAACCGGGGCGAGAGCATCTTGGCGCCCCGATTGGAGCCCATCTGCCCCCACAGCTGCTCGTACGTGACGGCGATGCCGACGCTACGGGCGAGGACCTCGCAGACAGTCTGGTCGTGCGGCGAGCGCGGCACCATGCCCCGGTCGCGCCACTTGTAGGGCGCGGTGGAGCTGATCGCCATGCCGGGCGGCAGCACCGCGTTCACCTCACGGGCCAGCCGCTCCGGGCTCCATCCGAGCTGGTGGAGTATCCGGGCGAGCTCGTCGTTCCGTTTTCGCACCAGATCGGCCATGGCACGACGGTAGCGGCCTCACGCCCCGGACGGCAGAGGAGCCACGTGAACGACCGAAGGCCGCCCCTCGCGGGACGGCCTTCGGACTACTGTGGAGCTAAGGAGAATCGAACTCCTGACCTATTGCATGCCATGCAATCGCTCTACCAACTGAGCTATAGCCCCGTGCTGTTACTGCTGTCATCCTCGGCTTCCCTTGCGGTTTCCCTTGGCGACATCGACAACTGTACACGGTTGACGGTCCAGGCCCTAATCCGTTCCGGGTGCTCCGGAGTCGACCCCGGAGCCTGCCTCAAAGGCGCCGCCGAAGGCAGTCCCGGAAACGCCGAAGGCCGCTACCCGTCTCGGATAGCGGCCTCGCGGAACTGCTGTGGAGCTAAGGAGAATCGAACTCCTGACCTATTGCATGCCATGCAATCGCTCTACCAACTGAGCTATAGCCCCGCAACACTGATGACCACTCACGGACCATCGGTGCGGAGTGGAGCTAAGGAGAATCGAACTCCTGACCTATTGCATGCCATGCAATCGCTCTACCAACTGAGCTATAGCCCCGCAGTTCCGCGACTCCCGCCCCCGGTTTCCCGTCTGCGTTCCTCACTGCGAACGAGGAAGACTCTAGCTGGTCAGAGCCGGAACTGTGAAATCCGGTCCGGGTGGGCCTCAGGTCTCGTCGCCGATGACCGGCTGCGGGAGCGTGCCCGCGTTGTGCTCCTGGAGCCGCCAACCGCGCGCGTCCTGGCCGAGCACCGACCAGCAGCAGTTCGAGAGACCGCCGAAGCGCTCCCACAACTGCGGATCAATGCCCAGCAGTCGGCCGATCATGGTGCGGATGGTGCCGCCGTGACTGACCACCACCAGGGTGCCGCCCTGGGGTAGCTTGTCGACGGCGTCCAGCACCACCGGGACGGCCCGGTCGGCCACCTCGGTGGAGAGTTCGCCGCCGCCGCGCCGGACCGGCTCGCCGCGCGACCACGCCTCGTACTCCTCCGGATACCGCTCCCGGATCTCGGAGTTGGTGAGCCCCTGCCACTCCCCCGCGAAGGTCTCGCGGAGACCCTCGTAGTGGTGCACCTCCAGGTCGGTGAGCGCGGCCAGCTCGGCGGCGGTGCGCCGGGCCCGCGTCAGGTCGGAGGAGATCAGCAGGTCGGGGCGGAGCGCAGCGAGCAGCCGAGCGGCCCGCTGCGCCTGGAACACACCTTGGTCGGTGAGGTCGACGTCAGTGGTGCCCTGGAACCGCGATTCGAGGTTCCAGGACGTCTGACCGTGCCGCCAGAGGACGATGCGCGGCCCCGCCGCCGAGCGGCTCAGAGGTCGCCCCCGGAGACGGCATTGCCGGCGGCGTCGGTGACGGCGTTCTCGGGCCGGTTGCGGCTCGCCAGCGCGTCCTTGGGGAGCGGCAGCTCGGGGCAGTCCTTCCACAGGCGGTCGAGCGAGTAGAAGGAGCGCTCCTCGGAGTGCTGGACGTGCACGACGATGTCCAGGTAGTCGAGCAGGATCCAACGGCCCTCTCGCTCGCCCTCGCGGCGCACCGGCTTGATGTCGAGCTTGTCGCGCAGCTGGTCTTCGATCTCCTCGGCGATCGCACGAACCTGGCGGTCGTTGGCGGCGGAGGCGATCAGGAAGGCGTCGGTGATCGACAGCACCTCGCTGACGTCGAAGGCGATGATGTCGTGCGCCAGCTTGTCGGCCGCCGCCTGTGCGGCGACGGTGATCAGTTCCTGGCTTCGGTCGGTGACGGTCACGATGCTCTTCCAGATCGGCTGTGGGGGTACCTCCCCAGGATCTCACGAACGCGCCGGAGCCCCGGAGCGATTTCCGCCCCGGGGCCCCGGCCGCCGGACAGCACACCCTGCGACGCCGCTGGGACGCCGCCGAACCGCTACTGCGTGGACTTCTGCGGCGGCTGGTAGTCCTTGCCGACCATCAGCACCAGGTCCGCGTTCTGCGCGTCGGTGACCTTCTTCACCACGGTGTCCGGCAGCCCCAGGCTGGTGGCCAGGCTGAGGGCCGCGGGCTTCTTGGCATCGTCGGTGTACCGGATCTCGGAGGTCGCCTGCGCGGGCGCCTTCGCGCTGGACGGCAGTGCGTCCATGCCCGAGTTGAGGACGACCACCTGCGCGGCGGCCGCCGAGGTGTCGTTGCCGGCGGCGTTGACCACCGTGACGCGGGTGCTGCCGCCGGTGCCCTTGGCCTTGCCGAGAGTGCCGCCGAGGAGGTCCTTCACCTGCTTGCCGGCGGTGGCGTCGTCCAGGGTGCCGTCCGGCTTGGCGGTGAGCAGCGTGGTGGTCAGGTGCCCGGCCTTCGCCTGCTTGGAGAGGTTGACCAGGACGCCGGCGAGCGCGTTCTCCGGCAGCGACGGGTCGGCGACGGACATCATCCGGTGCACGTCGTCGGTGGCGTCCGCCATGGTGACGGGCATCGCGTTGATCACTGCCGCCATCACTTGCCCGAAGCGGGCGAGCTGGGCGTCTCGGGACTCGCCGGGAGCCTGCAGGGTGGCGTAGTCGACGGCGGCGCGGCCGCTCAGCGTGATGTCCTTGCCGGCCGGGGCGGCCACCTTGCCGTCGGGCTTGTTGTTCTCGCGGATCTCGGCGTTGGTGTCCACCTTGATGCCGCCGAGCTGGGAAACCAGCAACTGCAGGTAGGGGGTGTCCAGTCGCCAGGTGCCGGCCACCTTCGCGCCGAGCACAGCGGACAGGCCGTCGCGGGTGGCGGACGCGCCGACCGCGCTCAGGGACTGACCCATCGTGGTGGTGGAGGTGTCGCCGTTGCTGGGCAGCTGGAGGGTGTCGGGGAGCAGCAGCACGGTCGCCTTCTGCCCGCCCTGGTCGTCGACCAGCAGTGCGGTGGTGACCTTCTGCTGCGGATCGATCAGGTGGACGACGTTGACGTACCGGCCGCCGGCCGCCTTGGTCGCGTCGTTGGAGTCGTCGAACTTGCCGGACCACCACAGGTAGCCCAGCGCGCCGGCCGCCAGCACCGCCAGTGCCACCACCAGCGCGATCACCCGGTTGCGCAGCCGTCGCCGCCGCTCGGCGCGGACCTCGCTGCGGGACTCGGCGAACTTCAGCCAGTCGATGGCGTCCTCGGAGTCCTCCGTCTCCTCGTCGACGAAGTTGAACTCACCCGTGGTGTACGAGTCGTCCGCTGCGGACTTGGCCCGAGCCGCGGCCGCCGAGGCAGCCCGTCCGCCGACCAGTTCGGACGGCTCCGCGTCCCCCGCCGGCCCTGACGCCGCCGCAGCCGCCCGTGCCCGGGCCGGCATCCCCGCACCGGCCGGTGCCGCGACCGGGCTCACCGACGGCACGGCCCGCCCGGCCACCCCGGCCTGCGAAGGCACCCGCCCCTCGGCACCCTGTCGCTCGGTCACCCGGCCGTCGAGCACCTGCCCGCCCGGCGTCTGACCGCCCGGCACCTGACCCGGCACCTGCGGCGGCTGCTGGAAGTACCCCTGCGCGGGCTGCTGCCCGTAGTAGGAGTCACCGACCTGCTGCCCGTAGGAGTCACCGGCCGACGGCTGCTCGGCCCACTGCTGACCCGGCTGACCCTGCTGGCCGCCGAACTGCTGCTGCCGGTAACCCGATTGGTCACCGCCGTACGACTCCTGCGGGTACGCCCCGTGCTGCCCGGACTGCTGCCCGGACTGCTGCGCGCCCTGCTGGTCGTACTGGCCGTAGGGATCGGCCTGCCCGTACGGCTGTTGCTGCTGCCCGTACGCCTGCTGCCCGTAGCCGGACTGCCCGTACCCCGCCGAGTCGTACCCCGCCGAGTCGTACGCCGCCGAGTCGTATCCGGACGAGTCGTACCCGGGCTGCTCGAACCCCTGCTGCTCGAACCCCTGCTGCTGGTAAGGCTGTTGTTCGTACGGCTGCTGCTCGTAGGCCTGCTGTTCGTACCCCTGCTGCGGATAGTGCCCGGGCTGCTGCTGGTAGGGCGGTTGGGGCTGGCGGCCGTACCACTGTTCGTCGTCGGACGTTCCGGTCATGCCTTCCCTCCGGGGGATCAGGGCCGGGCCGACGCGTACAGCGCCCGCTTGTGGATGTAACGGACCACGCCGTCCGGCACCAGGTACCAGATGGGTTCGTCCTTGGCGACCCGCATCCGGCAGTCGGTGGAGGAGATGGCGAGGGCGGGCACCTCGACGAGGGAGACGCCGCCGACCGGCAGACCGGTGTCGGAGAGAGTATGGCCCGGCCTGGTGCAGCCGATGAAGTGCGCGAGGTCGAAGAGTTCCTCGGGGGAGCGCCAGGAGATGATCTGGGCCAGGGCGTCGGCACCGGTGATGAAGAAGAGTTCGGCGTCGGGGTGCAGGGCCTGCAGCTCGCGGAGGGTGTCGACGGTGTACGTGGGACCGTTGCGGTCGATGTCGATCCGACTGACGGAGAACTGGGGGTTCTCTGCGGTGGCGATCACCGTCATCAGGTAGCGGTCCTCGGCCGGCGAGACGTGCCGGTCGGACTTCTGCCAGGGCTGCCCGGTGGGGACGAAGATCACCTCGTCCAGGTGGAAGGCGCTGGCCACCTCGCTCGCGGCGACCAGGTGCCCGTGGTGGATGGGGTCGAAGGTGCCGCCCATCACTCCCAGCCGGCGTCGCTCACGCGGCGTACTGAACGGCGCAGGGGCGCCCGGCGCGGTGTCCGTCCCGGAGGTGTCGACCTGCTCTCTCATGGCGCTACACATTACGCGACCCGGGTGTCCCGGGGATTCCGACCGTTCGCGGGCCCCGGGCACTCCGTGTCCGCCGCCGCGCGGGGGCGGCGGTGCGGCCGGGGTCAGCGGTCGCGGTTGAAGCGCGTGGTGAGGAACAGCAGCAGCAGCAGGATGAACAGAGCCGCGCCGCCCGTCAGGAAGGGGTTGAGGCTGTCGTGGTTACCGCCCTCTTCGGCGAGGACGGCGAGGGCGGGCAGGGCAGCAGTGCTCATGATCGGCGGGACCTTCTCGGCTCGGTGAGGACCAGGCGGTCACGGACCGTGCGGCCCGCGGGCTCATCGTACGGGGGCCTGACACGCAACCGCATGGCGGCCCACCGCGTCTGACCACCCGTGAGCCGTTCCCGGCCACCGCCCGGCCCTCGGTCCCGCGCCCACAGGCAGCACCGGTACGGGAGTTCAGCTCCGGTCGGCGGCCTCGGCACGCACCTGCTCGCGCTCGGCGTCGCGCTTGGCGCCGTCGCGGCCGGCCCGCGCGATCGCCCACACCAGCAGGCCGACTCCGACGAAGGAGGCGATCAGGATGATCCTCAGGAACAGGCCGGGGCCGTTCTCGCTGGAGATCGGTCCGGCGAGCTGGACCAGGTCGGCAGGGGACATCACGGGCTCCTTTTCGGTACGGCACAGCCAGGGTAGACCCGTTTACCGCCACGCCCGCCCCACACCCCGCCCCACACAGCACCCCGCCCCGCACAGCACCCGCGAAGCACCCCGCCCCACAAGGCACCAGCCCGGAACCCCGGCCCCCGACCCACCATGACCGACGGCGTACCGTGACGCCCGGGGACGAGTGCGGGCACAACGACGTTCATCAGAAAAGCAGCGGGGGCCGGCCACGGGAGCCGGCGCCGGCGTCGATCCAGGAGGGTACGCAATGACCGACATGACCAAGGGCACCGCACCGAGCCGCCGCCGTCAGCGGTTCCCGGAGATCTCCACCCGCGCCTGGGAGCACCCGGCGGACCGTTCGGGTCTGGTGGCGCTCCGCAAGCTGAGCGGTTTCGACGACATCCTGAAGAAGCTGGCCGGCCTGGTGTCCGAGCGCAGCGTGCGACTGCTGTTCCTGGCCACAGCGGTCAAGACCTCGGAGCGCCAGTTCCCGGAGCTGTACGACATGGTCCGGGACGCGGCGTACGTGCTGGACCTGGAGAAGGTCCCGGACCTGTACGTGACCCAGGACCCGAAGGTCAACGCGTACTGCATCGGCATGGACACCCCGGTCATCGTGGTGACCACCGGCCTGGTCGACCTGATGGACGAGGAGGAGCTGCGCGCGGTGATCGGCCACGAGGTCGGTCACGCGATGTCGGGGCACGCGGTCTACCAGACGATGCTGCTGATCCTCACCAACCTGGCGACCCGGATCGGCTGGCTGCCGCTGGGCAACCTGGCGATCATGGCGGTCATCACGGCGCTCAAGGAGTGGTTCCGCAAGGCCGAGCTCTCCAGCGACCGGGCCGGCCTGCTGGCCGGTCAGGACCTGCAGGCGTCGATGCGCGGCCTGATGAAGCTGGCCGGCGGCGCGAACATGGCCGAGATGAACGTGGACGCGTTCCTGGAGCAGGCCGCCGAGTACGACAAGGCGGGCGACCTGCGCGACAGCGTGCTGAAGCTGCTGCAGGTGCTGCCGCAGACCCACCCGTTCGCGGTGGTGCGGGTGGCGGCGCTGAAGAAGTGGGCGGAGAGCGAGGAGTACCGCTCGATCATGGCGGGCGCGTACCCGCGCCGCGGCGACGACCCGGACACCTCGATCGGCGCGCAGTGGAAGGCCGCCGCCGACTCGTACTCGCAGTCGGTGAAGGAGAGCAAGGACCCGCTGATGGGCCTGCTGCGCGAGTTCACCAACGGTGTCGGCACGGTCGGCGGCAAGCTCCGCGACACCTTCACCGGCGCCGGTGCCGGCCGCACCAACGGCAGCAGCTCCGACAAGAGCGAGCAGCAGGACTGATCCGGCGGCGCGGGGCGCTCAGCCGGTGATCGGCCCGAGCACCCCGCAGCTCTGCCAGGCCGGCCGGCTGTGGTCGGTCGGGTTCACGGCGGGCGGGGTGCTCGGGTGCACGCCCGCCGCCGTGGCCAGCATCGGCTGCAGGTAGTCGCTCTGCACGGTGCCGCACCCGGTGGGCCCGGCCTGGACGGTGGAGTCGACGACCCGGACCCGACCGGCGTCCAGGTCGGCCCGGTCGACGTCGATCCGCACCTCGCGGCGCACCGCGTACAGCGTGACGGAGGTGTCGTTGGTGGTGCCGGCCGGGCGCAGCGCGTAGATCAGGGTGTGGTCGGCGGTGATCTCCAGCGTGGCGGGGTCGAGTTCGCCGACCTGGACGTTGCCGGTGACCATCACGGTGTTGCTGGCCAGCGCGACCTGTCCGGGGTCGAAGCGCACCATCCAGCCGGTGGCGGCGTGGTGCTGATCGTCGCGCGGGGCGTTGATGCTGTCGTCGTACTGGGCGAGTTCGCCGGAGGTGATCAGGCCCCGGACCTGGCCGGTCTCGTTGGCGGTCAGGGTGGCGGGGGTCAGCTCGGAGACCACCAGGTACTGCTGGGTGGCGTTCAGGGCGCGCTGGACGTCCGTCCCGGCGAAGTGCGAGGTGGACGAGGCGGGGGGCATGCCGAGGCCCGCCCGGCCGTCCGCGTAGCCGGGTGGCAGCGCGGCGAACGGGTGGGCGGGGTCGGAAACGGCCCCGACCGTGCCGGACGGGCTGAGCGGGGTGACGGCGGCGGTCAGCTGGGTCCCGCTGGGCGGGACGATCTGGCCGTGCGGGGAGCTGACCCCGAAGTAGACGGCCGCGGCAAATGCCATCACCACCAGGAGCAGCAGGATCACGGCCTGCCGGGGCAGCGACCCGAACCAGCCCCAGCCGCGTGTCCGGGTGGCCCGGCCGAACGCGCCGGCCAGCCGTTCCTGCGCGGAGAGCTCCTGGATCCGGGCAGCTTTCACGAACGATTCGTCGAAGACGACGGACCGGAACTCGTCATCGTCGGAACCACCGTCGGGCGTGCCCTCGGGAGGCTCGCGCCGGTCACCCATGACACCAGGGTAGGCTCGCGCACCGCCCGCGACGAGACGCACGCGGATAACGAGACCGCCACGGCGGCCGGGCGACGACCAGCCCGGTCAGCCCGCCGGGACGGCCGCCGTCACGGGCGGCTGCACGGAGGGCGTCGCGCCGGGGCTGCTGGTCCCGCTGGACGGCCGGGCCGGTGACTCGGGGGCACTGCCGACGCCCCGGTACACGGCGGCGACGGCCAGCGCGACCACGCCGATGCCCATCACCACGGCCAGCACCCAGGCCACCGGCCGGTGCCAGCGCTGCTGGGCGACGGTGCCGCCGCGCAGCGGGTCGAAGGGCCGCAGGCGCGAGCGGCGGGTGCGCCGGTGCTGCCGGTCGCCGCCCGACCACGGGTCGGGGTAGAAGCGGTCCTCGTCCAGTCCGCCGGGCGGCGGGCGCAGCTCCAACGGCAGCACCTCGCTCCCGGAGGTGAACTCGTAGCTCCGGGCCGCACCGGCCTGTTCCGGCTCGAACCTGGTCTCGGCGGCGGCGAGTTGCCGCTCCCGGGCGCTCGGCTCGTGCACGGCGGCGGAGCGGACGAAGCTCTCGTCGAAGACCACGGTGGCGAACTCGTCGTCCGCACCACCGTGGTCGGCGCCGTCGGAGTACGGCGAGCCCCCCACATCCTCAGCCACGGAACTCAATGTATTACCGGCCGGGGCGTTTGTCTGTGGGTCGGGCCGATCGGGTCTGTGACGCTTTCGGCTACCGGCCGCCGTGCCCGCCGGCGCCGCCGACGGTCTGCTCGGCCTCGCCGCGCACGTGGCCGTCGCCGGTCACGATGTACTTGGTGCTGGTCAGCTCCGGCAGACCCATCGGGCCGCGGGCGTGCAGCTTCTGGGTGGAGATGCCGATCTCCGCGCCGAAACCGAATTCGCCCCCGTCGGTGAACCGTGTCGAAGCGTTGACGGCCACCGTGGTGGAGTCGACGAGCTGGGTGAAGCGCCGGGCGGCGGCCTGCGAGGTGGTGACGATCGCCTCGGTGTGGCCCGAGGAGTACCGGCGGATGTGGTCCACGGCGGCCTCCAGCGAGGGCACCACGGCGGCCGCCAGGTCCAGCGACAGGTACTCGGTGCCCCAGTCCTCCTCGGTCGCCGGGACGGCCGTCACGCCGGTGCCCTCGGCGGCCTTCAGCACCGCGTCGTCGCCGTGCACGGTGACGCCCGCCCCGGCCAGGGCGGCCAGCGCGAGCGGCAGGAAGGCGTCCGCGACGTCCTGGTGCACCAGCAGGGTCTCGGCGGCGTTGCAGACGCTGACTCGCTGCGCCTTGGAGTTCAGCAGCACGCCGACGGCCATCGCCAGGTCGGTCTGCGCGTCCACGTACACGTGGCAGTTGCCGGTGCCGGTCTCGATCACGGGGACGGTGGAGCCCTCCACCACGGTGCGGATCAGCGAGGCGCCGCCGCGCGGGATCAGCACGTCGACCAGGCCGCGGGCGCGCATCAGCTGCTGCACCGACTCCCGGCTCTCCCCCGGCACCAGCTGGATCACGTCGGCCGGCAGGCCCGCCCCGGCGACCGCCGTGCGCAGCACCTCCACCAGCGCCGTGTTGGAGCGGTACGCGGAGCCGGAGCCGCGCAGCAGCACCGCGTTGCCGGACTTCAGGCAGAGCGCCGCGGCGTCCACCGTGACGTTCGGCCGGGCCTCGTAGATGATGCCGACCACGCCGAGCGGCACCCGCACCTGGCGGACGTCCAGCCCGTTCGGCAGGGTGTAGCCGCGCACCACCTCGCCCACCGGGTCGGGCAGGCCGACCACGCTGCGCACGTCGGCGGCGATGGTGGCGATCCGCTCCTCGGTCAGCGTCAGCCGGTCGATCACCGACTCCGCGGTGCCGGCCTCGCGGGCCCGGGCGACGTCCTCGGCGTTGGCGGCGGTGATCTCCGCGGCCCGGGCGACCAGCGCGTCCGCGATCGCCAGCAGCGCGGCGTCCTTCACCGATCGCGGCACTGGCGCCAGGGCGGCGGCCGCCTCCCGGGCACGGCGCGCGGCGGCGAGGACGGGGCTGTCGACGGTGGCGGTGAGGTCGCTCATGGCCCCAGCCTAGCGAGACAGCCGCACCGCCCCGGCGCACATTTCGCCCGCTGAGACGCCCCGGAGGCCCACGAGGCCGCGCCCCGACCCGGTCAGTACGGGAACACCCCGCCCAACTGCGGCGGCGGACCGCCGAAACCCTCCGCCACCCGCTTGTGGTACGTCGGACGGTCGACCACTTCCAGCCCGACGATCTCCCACGCCGGGAGCTTCGCGCTGACCTTGTGCTCGCCCCACAGCCGCAGCGCGATCGCCGCCGCGTCGTGCAGGTCCCGCGCCTCTTCCCAGTACCGGAGCTCGGCGTGGTCGGCGGCGTAACGGGCCGTGAGGAAGAAGGAATGGTCGTGCGCCAGCGTCTCCAGCGACGCCCGCAGCTCCGGCAGCGGCGTCGCCGCCCCGGCCACACTCAGCACCACGTGCCACAACCGGCCCTGCTCCGGCTCCCGCACGTCCTCCCGCTCCTCGACGCCCCGGCCGCCCTCGATGCTGGTGAGCCGCCGCTCGGGCCTCTGCCCCGGCAGCGCTTCCTCCCGCCTGCGAACCACCGGCGGCCTCCCATTCAGCGTGTCGCGCGGGCCCCCCGGCCCGCTGCTCCCACCCCCCGTACCGGCCCCGCCGCCCGCGCTCAGCCGCGCAGCACGACCAGGTCGTCGCGGTGGACGACCTCCCGTTCGTACGCCGCACCGAGCTCCTGGGCCAGATCGCGCGTGGACCGGCCGAGCAGACGGGGCAACTCCCTCGCATCAAAGTTGACCAGTCCGCGGGCGACGATGTGACCGTTTTCGCCAAGAAGGTCGACCGGATCACCCGCGACGAACTCCCCCTCCACCCCGGTCACTCCGGCCGGGAGCAGCGACTTCCCGCCGTGCACCACGGCCGTGACCGCCCCGTCGTCCAGGGTCAGCGCGCCGCGCGGCGAGGATGCGTGCTCCAGCCAGAGCAGCCGGTCCGCGGAGCGGGTGCCGGTCCGCAGGAACAGCGTGCCGGTGGGCCGGCCCGCCAGCGCGTCGGCCGCGTGGCTGGCCGCCGTCAGCACCACCGGGATGCCCGCGCCGGTGGCGATCCGGGCCGCCTCCACCTTGGTCACCATGCCGCCGGTGCCGACGCCCGCCTTGCCGGCGCTGCCGACCTCGACCCCGGCCAGGTCCGCCGGGCCGCGCACCACGTCCAGCCGGCTGCTGCCGGGCTTCGACGGGGCGCCGTCGTACAGGCCGTCCACGTCGGACAGCAGCACCAGCAGATCGGCGCGCACCAGGTGCGCCACCAGCGCCGCCAGCCGGTCGTTGTCGCCGAACCGGATCTCGGCGGTGGCCACCGTGTCGTTCTCGTTGACGATCGGCATCGCGCCCATCGTCAGCAGCTGCTCCAGCGTCCGGAACGCATTGCGGTAGTGCGCCCGCCGGCTGGCGTCCTCGGCGGTCAGCAGCACCTGCCCGACCCGCACCCCGTACCGCGCGAACGACGCCGTGTAACGGGCCACCAGCAGGCCCTGCCCGACACTCGCCGCCGCCTGCTGCCGGGCCAGGTCCTTGGGGCGCTTCTCCAGCCCGAGCGGCGCGAGACCGGCGGCGATCGCACCGGACGAGACCAGCACGATCTCCGGCGCGTCCTTCCCCCTCCGCACCTTCGCCAGCGCATCCACCAGCGCGTCCACCCGGTCCGCGTCCAGCCCGCCGGCGGCGGTCGTCAACGACGACGAACCGACCTTCACCACGATCCGCCGCGCCGAAACGACCTCCTCACGGAGCAACTGATCCACCATCAGTCCGACCTTTCCGACACGACGCCTGTACGCCCGCAATGTAGCCATTCGGCAGGCGGGGTACGAAATCCGGTCCCGAAAGCGGTGGGAGCGCATACAGGGGCGCGTGGGGGTACCTCCACGCCCTAGCGGGCCGGGAGGTACCCC
>NZ_JBHWID010000003.1:536994-555135 GCF_042732175.1 Kitasatospora sp. NPDC059795 | reverse complement strand
CGCCGCCCTGCGCGTATCTCACAGTTCAGGGCTACCGGAACGGACCGCCCACCATCAGGCGAACGGTCCGACATCACCCAATCAAGTTCAGTAGCGACAGCCCACCGCCCCGGGGCGCAGGTTCGCGCTGGAGCCGATCACGGACGAGAACTACACCTGGATCTGACCTGGCCAGCCTGGCCCATCGCAATCCGAGGCGATCCATTGAGATGTGTATCGCCGTGAAAAATGATTCGACAAATCGAATGCGTCGGCGGTCGTCGCAGTATTTTTCGAGACATTCTGCGTGCAAGTCGCCCGTGTGTGAATCGGCCGTTGCTTGCCGATAGCTCGTGCTCTACCCTCCGAGAGGTTCGGTTTGGTGGCAGGAGGGGCTGTGGTGGTGAGTTCAGGTGTTTTCGTCGACGGAAACCCTCCCGAGTATTTGCCGCCAGTGGAGGAGCGGCGGCTTCAGGAGGAATACCGGAAGAAGGTGAAGGAGTTCGACCAGATCGAGGTCGACCTCCGGGGGGCTCGCACGCTGCAGCGCATCTTCCTGCTCAGTGCGCTCGGTGCGAGTGCGTTGGCCTTCCTGCTGGGCTACACAGTAATCATCGGTCTCTGGAACTCGCAGCCGCTCTTCACCAGGTATGCGGGACTGATCATCGTCGTCTGCCTGTGGGTCGGGATGTGTCGACTTTTCTGGGTCAATCGCAATGCGATCACCGTCAAGTCGGGCGCGCTGCGAAATGCATTGCAGGATCGTCAGACCGCCGCAGCCCAGATCCCGTTGGATTCCCCATCCGGCCTGCGGATCTATCGAGAAGCTTCACTGGATATTGTCGAGCAGTATCGAAAAGGAGCCGGCCGGAATCGTCGAGTCCACAACTTCTTCCAGGTGATCATCATTACTGGTTCGATTGTGACGTCGTCACTCGCGGCAATGAACGACGGGAACGGAGCGGTACTGAGATTCGGCACGGTCTTCCTCAGTGGATTTGTGGGAATCTCGGCAGGCGTAACCGGATACTTCAAGTTTCGGGAGCGCGGCTACAATCTCCAGTCGACTGCCGATGAGATTGAGAAGCATTACAATGCTTCTCAATTCATGCTCGACGAATATGCTGGAAGTGATCCGAGCAACCCGCCGTCCGAGGGCGAGCGACTTCGAATGTTTGCTCGTTTTGTCGAGCGGCTGAAGGAGGAGCAGCGCAAGCGGGAACTGCAGCTTGAACAATCCAGCTCCGCGAGCGAAGAACATGCCAGCTGATGACTGCGACGCGCAGAGCGGTATGGCTCGGCCTTCGTTTCCTGCTGGCGCCGTTCCAGCACTGGCGGACCCGTCGACTCATGGGAGCCCACGGCTCAATTTCTTACGCGACTGCCTGGTGTCTGGTGGAGCTGGCGCGATCCCCCTCCGAGCTCCCGTATGTCCAGCACGTTGCTACCCGCATGAAGGTGCTGGGCATGCCGACGCCAGGGGTCGCCCTCGATTGCTGGGAAGCTCTGGCCCCCGTGGAACAGCGCCGCCGCCTTGCATGGCTGGATCGCTATGGAGCAACCCCACTTGCTGCCTTGGGGGTGACGAGCGGAGCGATCGAACAGGCGAGACTCCACGTTGTCGAGTGGGGTCTGCCGGCCGGGTGTCGAGCCATCGTAGTCACGGCCAGCCAGAGTGTTCGGCCTGGCTGATCGGAGAGCGGCCGTCGGAACCTGTCGAAGCGACCAAGGCAGGTAGTCGCGTCCAACGTTTGGTCCGTAACCTCGGGTCCGTCCGCAGGGTGACAGGCTCTTGCGATCAGAGTGGGAGTTCTGCGAGCACCAGGTTGCCGGCGAGTCGCGGGTACTTTCCACTGATCTCGGTCAGCACAGCCTGTTGGAAGCCCCGCAGGGCGTTCTTGAGGTCGGCGAGCTTGCAGCCCCGCCTCGGCTGTCGCGTACGTGCACGAGACCTGTACGCTTCCGCGGTCCGGGGTGAACTCGATCAGCCCGGCGTTCTCGGTGAAGCCGAAGGTCGAGTGCTCGCCCCGCTCCAGGGGTTCGAGTAAGCCCTTCATCGACCACAGGAAGTCGAACACAGGTGTCCACGACCACGGCGGGTCAGCCGGACCTCGTCGATCGTGAACGAGAGGTCGGACAGGGAGCAGTATCAGCGCAGGTCAGCACAGCTGACCAGGGCGAGGTCCACTCTGTCCCGGTTCTCCTGGCCATGGTCTACGCACGGACCGGTCCGGCGATATTCGATCTCGATGACCGCTCTCGTACGGACGCTCCGCCGGGCACTGCTGCTGGGCGGCCGCGTCGTCGGCGGTTCTGTTGATCCAGGCCTGGTCGGGTATGGCGCGGCTCGGGAACGCGGCGAGTTGATCCAGCCGCGCGGAGAGTTTCCCTGCACCTTGATGACGGTGCGGGCCTTGCCCAGCTCCGAGTGGGAGTGAGGGTGGCGGGTGCCAGAATTGCCCGGGTTGGTGGGTTGGTGGGTTGGTTGGGTGAGGAGGCGTTGGTGGTGGCTGGTGGGCGGCGGGGGCGGGAGGCTGTGGGGCGGGCGCGGCGGTTGGGGGAGGCTGCGGGTGGGGTGGTGACGGCGTGGGCGGGGGCCGTGGGGGAGGTGGTGGAGGCGCACGGGCGGATCTTCCGGGGGCTGGTGCGGGGGGAGTTGGAGGGGATACCGGTCGAGCGGTTGAAGGAGGTGACGGAGGGGCGGTTGCAGACCGGGGTGCTCGCGGGGGCGGGGTACCGGACGGTCGCGCAGGTGTGTGGGGCGAGTGCGCAGGAGTTGGTGCGGATTCCGGGGATCGGGGGGCCGACGGCGCAGCAACTGGTGGGTGCGGCGCGGCAGATCGCCGAGGCGGTGGAGCGGAGTACGGCGGTGCGGATCGATCCCGCGCGGCCGGACCGGGACAGCACGGAGTTGCTGATCGCGTTGCACCGGCTGGTGACGGCCGGGCCGGGGGCGCGGCGGGCGGCGGGCGAGGCAGGAGAGTTGGAGGCGGCGCTGGCGGCGCCGATGGCGGCGGCCCGGCCGGCGACGGGGTGGGTGCGGGGGCTGGTGGCGGGGGCCGAGCGGCGGGAGGCGGCGCGCCGGGCGGTGGAGGTGCTGGAGAAGCAGGTGGCGGCGGCGGAGGCCGACGGGGTGCCGTTGCGGCTGGCGCAGGCGGGGGCGGACCTGTTGCGGCCGGGCGCGGGGGAGGTGGAGGTCCGGGTCGAGTTCGAGCACCGGGCGGCGGAGTTCTACGCGGAGTTGGCGCTGCTCGCGGAGGAGGGCCTGCTCACGGGCGTGGACCGGGGCGGGCCGGGCGCGGCGGAGGGCCATCTGCCGGACGAGCTGGCCGAGTCGGTGCGGGCCGAGCGGTTGGACGACCGCGGGTGCACCGTCTCGTTGCGCGGCTACCAGGCGTTCGGGGCGCGGTTCGCGCTGGCCCGGAAGCGGGTGATGATCGGCGACGAGATGGGGCTCGGGAAGACCGTGCAGGCGCTGGCCGTGCTGGCGCATCTGGCGGCGGCGGGGGAGCGGCACTTCCTGGTGGTGTGTCCGGCGTCGGTGCTGGTCAACTGGCAGCGGGAGACGGGGAGTCGGACGACGCTGGCGGCGTACCGGTACCACGGCCAGGAGCGGGAGGCGGCGCGGGCGCGGTGGCTGGCGGGCGGCGGGGTGCTGGTCGCGACGTACGAGTCGTTGCGGACGCTGGCCGAGGACCCGGTGGCCGCGCTGGTGGTGGACGAGGCGCACTTCGTGAAGAACCCGGCCGCGCAGCGCACCCGGCTGGTGGCGGAGTGGGCGGGGAGGACGGAGCGGGTGCTGTTCCTGACGGGCACGCCGATGGAGAACCGGGTGGAGGAGTTCCGCACCCTGATCGGCCATCTTCAGCCGGATCTGCTGAGCGAGCTGCCCGCCGGTCTGGGCGTGGCCGGGTCGGTCGCGTTCCGCCGGGCGGTCGCGCCGGCGTACCTGCGGCGCAACCAGCAGGACGTGCTGACCGAACTGCCGGACGTGGTGCGGGTGGACGAGTGGGGCGAGCTGTCGGGGCCGGACCGGGCCGCGTACGCCGCGGCCGTCGCGGAGGGCAACTTCATGGCGATGCGGCGCGCCGCGTACGCCGAGCCCGCGCACTCGGCGAAGCTGCGGCGGCTGCGCGAGCTGGTCGCGGAGGCGGCCGAGAGCGGGCACAAGGTGGTGGTGTTCTCGTACTTCCGGGAGGTGCTGGCCACCGTCCGGGAGGCGCTGGGCGAGGCGGTGCGGGGCACGGTCTCGGGGGCGCTGCCGGCGGAGGCGCGGCAGGAGCTGGTGGACGCGTTCAGCGCGGTGGACGGCCATGCGGTGCTGCTGTGCCAGATCCAGGCCGGCGGGCTGGGCCTCAACCTGCAGGCCGCGAACGTGGTGGTGCTGTGCGAGCCGCAGGTGAAGCCGACGCTGGAGGACCAGGCGGTGGCCCGGGCCCAGCGGATGGGTCAGATCCGGCGGGTCCGGGTGCACCGGCTGCTGGCCACCGACAGTCTGGACCGCCGCCTGGTGGAGCTGCTGCGCGGCAAGGCCGAGCTGTTCGACCGTTACGCGCGCCGCAGCGACCTGGCGGAGTCGGCCCCCGAGGCGGTGGACGTTTCCGACCGCGCGCTCGCCGTCCGGATCGTCGAGGACGAGCAACTGCGGCTGGCCGGAGCCGAGTAGGGGTCACAGGCGGACCAGCATCTTGCCGGTGTTGGCGCCGGTGAGCACGCCGAGGAAGGCGTCGACGGTGCGGTCGAAACCGTCCAGCACGGTCTCGGGCGAGATCACCCGGCCGGAGCGCAGGTGCGGGCCGAGCAGGTCGTACAGCTCCTCCTGGGCGTCCATGTGGTGACGGACCAGGAAGCCCTCCAACCGGATGCTGCGGCCGACCAGTTCGAACAGGTTCTGCGGGGCGGCGGGCGGCTCCGTGAGGTACTGGCCGATCGCGCCGCACCAGGCGATCCGGCCGAAGTCGCGCATCGAGCCGATCGCGGCGGCCAGGTGGTCGCCGCCGACGTTGTCCAGGTAGACGTCGATGCCGTCGGGGGCGGCGGCGGTCAGCAGGTCGGCGACCGGGCCGTCGTGGTAGTCGAACGCGGCGTCGAAGCCGAGCTGTTCGGTGAGGAAGGCGGTCTTCGCGGGGGAGCCGGCCGAGCCGATCACCCGGCGGGCGCCGAGCAGTCGGGCCAACTGTCCGGCGGCGGTGCCGACGCCGCCGGCCGCCGCCGAGACGAACAGGTCCTCGCCGGGGGCGAGCTTCGCGATCCGGGTCAGGCCGACGTACGCGGACAGGCCGGTGCCGCCGAGCACGCCCAGGTACGCGCTGAGGCCGACGCCGGGCAGGTCGGGCAGCACGCGGACGTCCTCGCGCCGCACCACGGCGTGGGTGCGCCAGCCCTGGCGGTGGACCACCGCCGTGCCGACCGGCAGCGCGGCGCTGCGGGACTCCACCACGCGGCCCACCGTCCGGCCCTCCAGCGGGGCGTTCAGCTCGTTGCCGCCCTCGGCGTCCTCCATCATGCCGAGCATGTACGGGTCCACGGACAGGTAGGCGTTCTCCACCAGCGCGCTGCCCTCGGCGAGTGGCGGCAGCTCGTCGTCCACGAACGCGAACTGATCGGCGGTGGGCAGCCCGGTCGGACGGGCGAGCAGGTGGACGGCCCGGGCGTGGCGGGTGGCGGTGCGGGACACGGTGAACACTCCGGTGGAAGAAGGGGGTTGACGAGGGGAAACGCTAGGGCGGGCGGAACGGCCGTGGCAGGGGCGCGCGTTGATGGCAGCCCGCGATCCATGAGCGGCGTTCATGCCTGAGTGCCCCCCAACGAAACCGGGCCGCTGTTCGTGTGGACGGGTGAGAGACGAGGAGAGGGGGGAATGTGGCCGAATGGGCGGATCAGCTCGCCGAGTTGGTGGCGTCCCGGGGAGCGGAACTGCAGCGCTACGGGTTCCTGCTGACCGGGGACCGCGCCGAGGCGGCCGACCTGGTCCAGGAGGCGCTGGTGCGGGTCTTCACCCGCCCGCGCCGCGCCTGGCGACTCGGGGAGATCGAGGGATACGTCCGCCGCACCATGCTCAACCGCTACCTGGACCTGTACCGGCGGCGGGCGCGCTACCGCGAGCTGGTGCCGCGGTTGGCCGAGAGCCCGGTCGGCCCGGACGACAGCGACCGGCTCGCGGACCGGCACCAACTGCTGGACGCGCTCGGCGCGTTGTCGCCGACCCAGCGGGCCTGCGTGGTGCTCCGGTACTACGAGGACCTGCCGGTGGCGGCGGTGGCGGAGCGGCTCGGTCGCCGCGAAGGAACGGTCAAACGGCACCTCAGCGACGCGTTGGCCCGGCTGGGCGTCGCGCTGGCGGACGTCCGGGCAGGGATCGAGGAAGGGGCAACACCATGAACAAGGAAGAACTCCGCGACGCACTGCCGGAGTTGGCGGATCTGGCCGGACCGGCGCAGCTCGACGTCGAAGGGATCGCGCAGGCGGTCCGACGGCGCAGGACGCGCTCCGGGCTGGCCGCCGGGGCCGTCCTGGCGGTGGCCGCCGGGGTGGCGGCCACCGCCGCCGTCCTGCCGACCGGGCCGGCGGCCGTCGGGGCGGCCGGGCCCGGGGAGGGCGGCGAGCCGACGGTCATCGGCGTCCCGGCCGGCGCCTACACGTGCGGGCGGCCGCTGCCGGACAAGCAGGCCTCGACCACGGTCAACGGCATCACGCTGTCGGTGAGTTCGGTCCGGAGGGCGGGCGACGGGACGGGCCCGGCCGTCGACGTCGCGTACCGCGCGGACCGGTCGGTGGACGGGGTCGGCGTCCCGCCGGAGTACCTGGAGACGCTGTATGTGAAGGACGGCGTCGTCGTCGGCGGCGGGCCGCTGCTGAACCGGCCCGGCGACACGGAGGCGCAGGGCGTCGACGCGCTCGGACACCCGGTCCGCCTGGAGGCGGGCGTCCCGAAGGTCGAGCCGCTGGGCGAGCGGAACACGCTGTGCGGGTCGCTGACCTGGCAGCAGGTTTGGGCGGAGCCGGAGCGCTACGAGGTGGTGGTGCGGGCCGCCGTCCCGTTCGAGCCCGGAGCGCCGGGCGGCGTCACCACGCGGCTGCTGGAGGCCCGTTCGCCGCTGGCGCGATGATCCGGGCGTGCTCGCCCGGATCCCGTCGGACGGCCCCAGGGCTCAGGGCTCAGGGCCCCGGGCTGGGCGGTCGGGCGGCGTGGCCCGGCGGGGTCGGCCGGGCAGGCCTCGGGGCCCCGGGCTGGGCGGTCGGGCGGCGTGCGGCCGGCGGGGCCCGGAAGGGGGGGGCGAGGGGCTGTCCGGTCCGCCTTGTCTGATCGGCGCGCGGCTCCCCCCGGCCCTGGCGGGCCAAGAGGCGTCCCCAGTTCGCGCCCGGCCGGGCGTGCTGCCGGAACGTCCTCGTACCGGGGTACTTGGGTGTTTCGGCGGCGCGTCCGCAGGGGCGCCTCCCGGGCGACCAAGGCCGGGTGGCGGGGCTGTTGGGCGGCGTGCGCCTGGCAGGGCCCGGGTGTGCTCGGCAGGGTTGGCCGGGCAGGCCTCGGGGCGGGGTGCCGGGGTGCTCCGACGGTGTGCGCCCGGTGGTAGGGCCCGCGTGCCCGACAGGATCGGTCGGACAGGCCTTGGGGCCCGGTGGCGGGGCGTCCGACGGCGTGTGCCCGAAAGGGTCGGCCGGGCGGCGTGCGGCCGGCGGGGCCCGGAAGGGGGACGAGGGGCTGTTCGGTCCGCCTTGTCTGATCGGCGCGCGGCTCCCCTGGCCCGCCGGGGCCGGGTGGCGGGGCTGTTCGGCGGCGTGCGCCCCGGCAGGGCCCGGGTGCGCTCGGCAGGGTCGGGCAGGCCTCAGGGCCGGGTGGCTGGGCGGTCCGGCGGCGTGCGCCCGGTAGGACCTGAGCAGGGGCGGCCGGGCAGGCCCCAGGGAGGGTGGTGTGCGTCCGGTAGGAGCTGAGCAGGGGCGGCCGGGCAGGCCGTAGGCTGCGGAGGTGGCGGACGATCTTCTCCCGCAGGAGTTGCGGGTGCTGGTGGCGGTGGCCGACAGCGGCGGGTTCACGGCGGCGGCGGTCCGGCTCGGGCTGACGCAGTCGGCGGTGTCGCACGCGGTGCGCGGGTGCGAACGCAAGCTGGGGGCGGTGCTGTTCGAGCGCGGGCGGCGGGGCGCGGCGCCGACGGCGGCCGGGGAGCGGGTGGTGGGGCACGCCCGGCGGATCCTGCGGCTGCTGGCCGCGCTGCCCGGGGAGGCCCGGCAGGGGGAGCCGGGCGGGCCGCGCGGGCCGGTGCGGATCGTCGCGTTCCGCAGTGCGGCGGGCCGGGTGCTGCCCGCGGTGCTGGCCCGACTGGCCGTGAACTACCCGGAGTTGGAGCCGCAGGTGCGGGTGGTCCGGGACCTCGGGCGGGGCACCGCCGGCGAGGTCGCGGACGGCCGCGCCGACCTCGCGCTGGCCACCCTGGGCGCGGCGATCCCGCCCGGGCTGGTCTCCGCGCCGCTGTACCGGGAGGGCTACGCGCTCGCCCACCAGCAGGGCCACCCGGACCCGCGCAGCCTGCCGCTGGTCGACTGGGACGACAACTGCGGCTCCTACACGGCGGATTGGTGGCGGCGGCAGGACTGGATCCCGTCCGCGACCATCAACGTCTCGGACGACACCGTGGTGCTCTCGCTGGCCGCGCAGGGACTCGGCATGGCGATCATGCCGATGCTCACCCTGGACCGGCTGCCCGACGGCCTCGCCGTCACCGATCTCGGCCCGGAGCGCCCGTACCGGCAGGTCGGCTACGTCACCACCCCCGAACTGGTCCGCACCGCCGCCGTCCGGGCCGTGGTGCGGGAACTGCGCGCCGCCCCGCTGCCCGAGGGCGCCGCCCCGCTGCGCGAGGGCGCGGGCCCGGCGGGCGAGGGGGCGTCCCGCCGCCCGTAGCGGGGGCGCCCGGCCCGGGAGAGAGGTGGGCCGGGTGGGCGGCGGGACATGGAGTGACGAACCCCGCCAACGAGTCTGCGCGGCGGCGCTCACGTTCCACTAACGTCCCGCTGACGTGCGGGAACGGCCGCCGAATGTGGTTGACTTGACGGGTAGTCGAAGGACGGGGGAGGGTGGCCGGGGCGGGACGCCGGGCGGCCCGGAAGGCGACGGGGGTGACCCATGCGAGCGCTCGCCGAGGTGCGGGACGACCCGCTGGCGGACGACGGACTGCTGCTGCGCAGGCCGCGGCCCGCGGACGCGCCCCTGGTGCTGCGCGGCACCCACGACCCGCTGGTGCGCGAATTCCTCCAGGCCGTCATCCCGCACCGGGACGAGGCCGCCGCCGAACGCTGGCTCACCGAGATCCCCCCGATGCTCTGGCAGACCGGCCGGGCCGCCTACTTCGCCCTGGAGGCGGCGGGAGAGGCCGTCGGCTGGGGCGAGTTGGTGAACCTCGACCCGGAACAGGACAGCGCGGAGATCGCGGTCTGGCTGCTTCCCGAACACCGCCGGCTGCGCACCGCGAAGAGCGCGATGCGCCTGGTCTGTCGGTTCGGGTTCGAACGGATCGGCCTGCGCCGGATCGACGCCTACGCCGCCGCCGACAACATGCCCAGCCAGCTGACGGGCGCCGCGATCGGCTTCCGTCGGGCCGGATACCGCCCCGCGCTGTTCCGCAGTTCCCGCACCCAGCGGCTGCACGACGCCGTGTACGCGACGCTCGTACCGGAAGACCTCTGTTGACCCACGGGGCAGTGAACACCACCAACTGCCCGCAGCTGAACCAGGAGTGACGACATGTCAGAAAGCAGCCTCCGGTTGGAGGACAGCGCGCTCGGCGAGCTGCTGATCACCGCCGACGGGTTCCGCGCCACCCGCGCCGGGCAGCAGCGCACCGGCCGGGTCGACGCCGCGCTGATCGTCCGCGTGCTGCGGGAGCTCGGCGAGGCCCCCGCGCCGGTCGCCGACGCCGCCGCCCCGGCCGTCGGCCGTCGGCTCACCGTCACCGGCCTGAACGGCCGCGAGGACCGGCAGTGGACGGACGGCAGCACCGTGCCGGTGCCCGCCGCCGTCGCCCCGTTCGCGACCCTGCTGGCCCAGGTGTTCGGCGAGCCCGGCGAGGCCGCCGCCCTGCCCGGCGCCGTCGCCCTCGGCCACCCGGCCGCGCAGGCCGCCCGCAGCGCCGCCGCCGTCGGCACCGTCGCCGGCCGCGCCGCGTACGCGCTGGTCGAGGAGGACGGCTCGTTCGGCCTGACCGCGCTCGACGACGCCGCCTCGCTCGGCGGCTCCGACGCCGACGCCGGCCTCGCCCCGTCCGCCGTCGCCCTCGGCGAGGCCGACGGGCGCTCGCTGTTCGCCGTCGGCGGCACCGACGGCTCCGTGCAGGTCTGGGACGCCACCACCGGCCAGGTCGTGCACGGCTCCACCGGCGGCGAGGGCGCCCAGGCGGTCGCCGCGCTGATCTGCCGGGACATCCCGGTGGCGTTCTCGGCCGGCCAGGGCGGCGACCTGCGGGCCGTCCGCGCCGACGACGGCCGGGTCCTCGGCAACCTGCCCACCGGCGGCCACGGCGCGACCGTGCTGCGCGCCGCGCACTGCGCCGGCCTCGACCTGCTGGCCGCGGCCGCCGCCGACGGCACCGTGCGGGTCTGGGACGCCGCCACCGGCGAACAGCTGCACCTGCTGGTCGGCCACCGCGGCGAGGTCCGCACCATGGCCGTCCTCACCATCGAGGACCAGGCCGTGCTGGCCACCGCCGGCCACGACCGCCAGGTCCGGATCTGGGACCTCGCCACCGGCCAGTCCGTCGCCGAACTCAGCGGCCACACCGGCACCGTCACCGGCCTCGCCTTCACCACCGTCGACGAGCGCCCCGTGCTCGCCTCCTGCGCCCTCGACGGCACCGTCCGCACCTGGGACGTGTACGACGGCCGCGCCCTGCACGGCTGGCCCGCCGGCGGCTGGCTGACCGCGCTGGCCGCCGGGGACGGCGTCCTGTACACCGGCGACGAGACCGGCCGGATCACCGCCTGGGACGCCGCCACCGGCGCCGCCCGCAGCTACGGCACCCCGCCCGGCCGCCCCGGCACCCCGCTGACCGCGCTCGCCCTCGGCGCCCCGCACGGCCGGCCCGTCCTGGTCGCCGGGTTCGGCGACGGCGTCCTCGTCGCCTGGGACGCCCCCACCGGCAGCCAGCTGCTCGAACTGCCCGCCGACGGCGGCCCCGTGCACAGCCTCGACCTGACCGACGGCGGCCCCGACGGGCCGCTGCTGGTCTGCGGCACCACCGCCGGCGCCGTCCGCAGCCACCGCCTCGCCGACGGCACCGCCCACCCGCTGCCCGTCCCGCACGCCGGCCCCGTCACCGGACTCGCCTTCACCACCGGCGACCAGCCGCTGCTGGCCTCCGCCGGCCGCGACGGCATGATCGCCGTGCGCGCCGCCGCCACCGGCGACAACAGCCGCCGCTTCGCCACCGGCCACGGCCCGATCACCGCGCTCGCCGCCCTCGTCACCGGCGGACAGCCGATCCTCGCCACCGCCGGCGAGGACCTCAAGGTGCGGATGTGGCACGCCGGCAGCGGCGCCGCCGGACCGGTCTGCGAAGGCCTCGCCCGGCCCGCCGAGGTGCTGTCCTTCGCCGAGATCGGCGGCCGCCCCGTGCTGATCGCCGGCTCCGCCGACGGCACCGTGCTGGTCTGGGACGTCCAGAACGGCAGCCGCACCGCCGAACTGGCCGGCGGCGGCGCGGCCGTCCGGGCCGTCGTGGGCCGCGAGTTCGACGGCGAGGCGCTGCTCGCCGCGGGCGACGCCGCCGGCACCCTGCGGCTGTGGCACCTCGGCTCCGCCACCCTGCTCAACGAGGCCGCCGTCGACGGGACCCCGCTGGCCATCGAACTCGACGAGACCGGCGTACGCATCGTCACCCCGGGCGGGGCGGTCACGCTCTGACCTCCCGTGAGACCGGGGCTGGCTGTCGGTACCGGATAAACGATTCGGTAGCCTCCAACACCGAAACACAGCAACACGGTGGGGGTACTGCGGTGAAGTTCCGGCTGCTCGGGGCCGTCTCGGCGGAGGACGCCGAGGGCGGCGACATGGGACTCGGACCCGAGAAACGGCGCAGCGTGCTCGCCCTGCTGCTGCTGCGCCGCAATCGGGCCGTGTCGGTCGCCCAGCTCATCGAGGCGCTCTGGGTCGCCGAACCGCCCGCCAACGCCCGCACCGTGGTGCAGAGCCACATCTCCCGGCTGCGCGCCCTGCTCACCGAGCAGGGCGCCGCCGGGCGGGGCGTCCAACTCGCCACCGCGGGCGACGCCTACACCCTGCACCTGCCCGAAGGACGCCTGGACGTCGAGCAGTTCGACACCCTGGTCGCCGCCGCCCGGGTCGAACCGCACGCCGTGGACGCCACCGACGCGCTGGAACACGCGCTCGCCCTGTGGCGCGGCCCCGCGCTCACCGGCACCGTCGCCAGCCCCCCGCTGGAGGCCTGGCGGCAGACCCTGGAGGAGAACCGGCTCGCCGCCGTCGAAGCCCTCGCCGAGCACTACCAGAAACTCGGCGACCCCGCCCGCGCCGCCGAACTGCTGCGCGCCGAAACGGTCGCCCACCCGCTGCGCGAATCGTTGGTCTCCGCGCTGATGCTGGCCCTGTTCCGGGCCGGCCGGCAGTGCGACGCCCTCGACTGGTACCACCGCACCCGCGAATCCCTCGCCGACCGCCTCGGCGTCGACCCCGGCCGGGCCCTGAACGCCGCCTACGAACGCATCCTGCGCGGCGAGATCCCGACGGCCCCCGCCGCCCCCGAGCCCGTCCGGCACCTGGTCCCGGCGCCCGCCGGCCCGCCCGCCATCGAGAACTTCCCCGCCGTCGACCTGCTGCCGCGCGCCCCGCGCGGCTTCCACGGCCGCGACACCGAACTCGCCACCCTCGCCGACGCGGTGCGCGGCGGACCGGACGGCGCGATCGCCCTGATCACCGGACCGGCCGGCGTCGGCAAGACCTCCCTCGCCCTGCACTGGGCGCACCGCAACGCCGGACGCTTCCCCGACGGCCTGCTCTTCGCCGACCTCGGCGGCTTCAGCGACCGACCCGACCGCGACCTCGACGAGGTGGTCGCCGAATTCCTCGCCGCGCTCGGCGTCGCCCGCGAGGACCTGCCCGCCGGCACCGCCGCCCGCAGCGCCCTCTACCGGCGCATCACCACCGGCCGCCGACTGCTCGTCGTCGTCGACAACGCCCGCGACACCGCCCAGGTCCGGCCGCTGCTGCCGGCCGGCGCCGACTGCGTCGCCGTGGTCACCAGCCGCAGCCGGATGCTCGGCCTGGTCGCCGCCGAACTCGCCCGCCCACTGCCGCTCAACGTCCTCGGCCCCGACGAGTCCACCGCCCTGCTCGCCCGGGTGCTCGGCCAGGCCCGGATCGCCGCCGAACCCGAAGCCGCCCGCGAACTCGCCCAACTCTGCGACGGCCTGCCGCTCGCGCTGCGGATCGCCGCCGCCAAGATCGCCGCCGACCCGCGCCGCGGCCTCGGCGCGATCACCGAACAGCTCCGCCACGAACAGCGCCGGCTCGGCCACCTCGCCGCCGAGGAGATCAGCGTGGCCAGCGCGCTGCGCATCTCCTACGAGCAACTCCCGCCCACCCCCGCCAGGTTGTTCCGCACCCTCGGCTTCCACCCCGGCCCCGTGATCGACGCCTACACCGCCGCCGCACTCGCCGACCTGGAACCGGACGCCGCCGCCCAGGCCCTGGAACAACTCGCCGCCACCCACCTGGTCACCGAGACCGACGGCGACCGCTACACCCTGCACGACCTGGTCTGGCTGTACGCCCGCGAACTCGGCAGCCGCACCGACCCCGCCGAACAGCGCCTCGCCCGCGAACGCCTCGCCGACCAGTACCTGTACACCGGCCTCGCCGCCGCGCAGACCGCCGAACCCGGCAGCAAGCCCTGCTGCGAACCGCCCGAGGGCAGCCACCGGCCGCGCGCCATCGCCGAGTTCGCCGGCACCGAGGACGCCATCCACTGGCTCGGCGCACACCGCGAGACCCTCGCCCAGGTCATCGCCGGGGCCTCCCCGGAACGCGTCTGGCGACTCGTCCTCACCCAGTGGCCGCTGATCCTGCGCCGCCTGCGCGACGGCTGGGTCTCCCAACTCGAACACGCCCTGGACGCCGCCCTGGAGTGCGGCGACCTGGACGGCCAGAGCCAGGTGCGGGCCATGCTCGGCTGGGTGCTGGTCTCCAACCGCCGCCTGCCCGAGGCCGTCACCTGCCTGACCCCGGCCGCCGAACTCGCCGCCCGGGCCGGCAACCAGGTCGGCCGGGCCGTCGCCCTGGTCAACCTCGCCGCCGTACAGGCCGAACTCGGCGACCACACCGCCGCCGGCACCAACCTCACCCAGGCCCTGGAGATCGCCCTCGCCATCGGCCACACCCACACCGTCACCCTCGCCCTCCAGCACCTCGCCCGCCACCTGCTGGACACCGACCGGCCCGAACAGGCCATCGAACGAGCCCTGCACGGGCTGGAGTTGACCGCCGACCAGACGCCGTCCTCGCGCCGCGTCCTGCTGCACACCAGCTGCGGCGAGGCGCTCTCCGTGCTCGGCCGGCACGCCGAGGCGCGCAGCCGGTTCCAGGAGGCGCTCGTCGAAGCCGAACAGATCGGCCACGACGAGGCCACCGCCGAAGTCCTCGGCGCCCTCGCCGCCGCCGAGGACGCCGCCGGACTCGCCCACGCCGCCACCGTCCACCGGCGACGGGCCGACGAACTCGGAGCGCACTGACGGCAGTTCCGCGGCGGGCCAGGACCTTTGCCGCGCGGGGTCGCAGACGGTCAGTTCCGCGGCAGGTCAGGGCCTTTGCGGGCGAGCGATGCCGAGGCGTTAGTGAGGCGCAAGCCGAAGGCAAACCACAGTCGCAAAAATGGGCGAGTGCGGCAGCCGCGGGTCACGCGGGGCCGCCCGCGGCACCGCGTACGGCCCCTCGCTCACCCGGTCGCCCCGGGCCCTCCCCTGCGACGCCCCTTTTCCTCGGCCCGCACCGACGCGGCCGGCATCGGCGCGGCAGACATCGGGAGAGGGCGGGACGGATGGCCGGCGACGGCGTGAACATCGACCTGGACGAAGTCCAGGCGGCAGCAAAGCAGATCGCGGCACTGCTGGAGGAACTCCAGGGCCCCTACGCCCAGTTGGAAGCCCACATCAACATGGTCGAGGACACCGTGTACGGGACCGACCTGCTGGGCAAGTCGCTGACCGGGGGCAGCTCGAAGGTCGGCGGCTTCAGCAAGCACCAGAAGGACGTCCTGGCCGGCATCAAACTGCTGCTCGCCAACGCCACCACCATGGGCGCGAACCTGAAGACCATGGCCGCCCGGCACCAGGCCAACGACGAGGAACACGCCTCCGAGCTCAGCCGGATCGTCAGCGGGGACGGCGCTCCGCTCGCGCCGCCGGTGCCGCCGGTGCCGTCGGTGCCCGCGTCCGGTCCCGCTCCCGCTCCTGCGCCCGTTGCTGCGCCGGCTCCCGAGCCCGCGCCCGCTCCTGCGCCCGCTCCGGGTGCCGGGGGTTACCACACCCAGGACGGGCCGTCGCTGGACTACAACAAGCCCAAGCCCCCGCCGGAGCCGCACGGTCCCGGTGGCGGCGGCCCCGGCCGCAACCTGATCTGACGCAGCACCGCACCTCCGCCCGCACCACGGCGGCTGATCCGGTGTCAGCCGCCGACGCACCCACCATCCGAGAGAGCTTCCCGCCATGATCGAGCTGCCTGCCGACCTCGTCGACGTGCTCAAGACCGTGCAGAAGAACGAGGACGGCAAGGACATCTCGTTCCCCGACGGCAACGAGGACCTGATCGGCGACCTCGCCGTCGCCTGGGACAAGTGGAACCAGGTCGCCGACACCCACATCCGCGGCATCGCCCAGGCCGCCCAGCGCGCCATGTCCTGCATGTCCGGCGAGGCCGCCGACAGCTTCCAGCAGTACCTGCAGAAGTTCGCGGGCGGCGACGCCTCGCACGCGGCCACCACCGTCAAGGCCGGCACCGACATCGCGAACGGCCTGCACGGCGCGCACCAGGCGGTGGTCGACACCAAGAACGAGATCATCCGGGAACTCGACTACGCCAAGACGTACATGGCGCAGAACCCGGCCGGCAAGAAGGACGACATCGCCAACTCGGCGGGCATCAAGCAGGCCGCCGGCCTGTACCACCAGTACGTCAACGGCGTCAGCTCGCAGGTCGACGGCATCCTGCGCAACAACGCCAACCAGATCGCCGACATGAACGGCATCGGCAAGACCTGCACCCTGAACGGCGGCGCGGGCGGCGGCGGCGGTGCGGGCGGCCCCGGCCCGGGCACCGACCTGAACGGCGCGGGCGACGGCTTCGGCGGTGCGGGCGGGGCCGGCGGCGGTGACGGTGCAGGGGGCGGTTCGGGTTCCGGATCGGGCTCCGGCTCCGGGTCCGGCTCGGGTTCGGGTTCGGGTTCCGGGTCGGGCGGTGGGGCGGGCGGCCACGGCCCGAAGACGCCCAGCATTCTGAAGCCGCTCAAGCCGCCGACGGTGCCGGATCTGAACGGCGGCAACGGCGCGGGCAGCCACCCGCCGGTCTTCACGCCGCTCCCGGTCAGCCCGAAGAGCTCGCTCAACCTGGCCGGCCTCTCCGACCTCGGCTCCTCCGGGACCGGCCTGGGCCTCGGCTCCGGCCTCGGCGGCGCCGGTGGTGGCGCCGGCGGCCTGTCGGCGTTCGGCGGCGCGGGCGGCGGCCTCGGCGGAGGCGCGGGCGGCGGGGCGTTCGGCGGGGCCGGCGGGATGAGTGGAAGCTCCTTCGGCAACGCGATGGGCGCGATGGGCCGGGCCGGCGGCGCGTTGGCCGGCGCGGGCGGTGCGGGCGGCGGCGGCATGCGCGGCGGCGGCGCGGCCGGTGCCGGAGCACGCGGCGCCGGGGCGGGGGCCCGCGGCGCGGCCGGTGCGGGTGCCGCCCACGGCGGTGGCGGCGGCATGGGCGGCGGTCGCGGCGGCGGCAAGGGCGAGAAGAAGGGCGCGAACCGGTTCCTCGGCCCCACCCGCTTCGGCCCGGACGGCGAGGAGGAGACGGCACTGCTGCACGACAGCGGCATCCTCGGCCAGGCCGGCGAGGTCGACCGTGACCGCAAGTGGCAGCGCGCACACCGCCGTTGGCTCGACGACGCCCGCGCCGAGGGCGTCGTCACGGCCCCCGCCGCGGAGGCCGAGACGGTGGCGGCGGAGGCTGCGGCCGGAGCTCCCGCGAGCGAGCAGGCGGTGCTCAACCAGCTCGCCGGCGTCCTGCTCGGAACGCCCGCGCCCGGGGAGTCGACCGAGGCGACTGCCGCGGCCGCGACCGGGGAGGCGGTGACGCCGCGTCAGGAGAGCGTCGCGGCGGAGTCGTCGGGCTCGACGGGCTCGTCGGGATCGTCGTCCGGGGAGTCCAAGGCGAGTGCGGACGGCGACTACCTGGAGCGCGCCCGCAGCGTCGCGGCCCGGCGCGGTCACGGCGAGCCCGCGGAGGCGACCGTCGCTGCGGCGGCCTCCGCGACGGCGGCGGCGCCTGCGGGGGCCGCGACCGCGACCGCGACCGCGGCCAAGCCGAGCCCGATCCGGGAGGAGGGCGGGTACCAGGTGCCCAGCCCCTTCCTGCGCGCCGCGCTCACCCGCCTCGCCGCCCCCGCCGCGGACTGATCCGTCCCCCTCCCGCTCCGCGCCGACCCGTACTCACTAAGGAACACCCATGAGCAACGACGTGCCCTGGTTCGCGATCGACCCCGACGTCGAACCCGCGCACACCATGCGCATCCCCCAAGGTGAGCGGATCGGCGTGGAGGCCCCGATGTTCACCGAGGCGGCGCGGGTGGGTTGGGTTGAGCCTGATGTGATGCCCGCGCAGCGTATTCAGGGCGGCGGGCCGTTCTCGGAGGCCGCGCAGGTGGGTTGGGCTGAGCCGGACGTGATCCCGGCGCAGCGGATCCAGGGCGGCGGGCCGTTCACCGAGGCCGTGCAGGTCGGGCGGTTCGCGCCGGACGAGATGCCCGCGTACCGGATCGGGTCGGTGGCCGGCGAGCCCATGGAGACGGCGCGGCTGAAGGCGTTCGAGGGGGTGCCGTTGGGAGACACGGTGCCTGCGATGTCGATGGAGACGGGGCGGTTGAAGTCGTCGGAGGGGGTGCCGTTGGGAGACACGGTGCCTGC
>NZ_JBHWID010000003.1:531406-536899 GCF_042732175.1 Kitasatospora sp. NPDC059795 | reverse complement strand
CGGAGGGGGTGCCGTTGGGAGACACGGTGCCTGCGATGTCGATGGAGACGGGGCGGTTGAAGTCGTCGGAGGGGGTGCCGTTGGGAGACACGGTGCCTGCGATGTCGATGGAGACGGGGCGGTTGAAGTCGTCGGAGGGGGTGCCGTTGGGAGACACGGTGCCCGCGATGTCGATGGAGACAGGGCAGTTGAAGTCGCGCGGGATGCCGCTGGCGGAGGGGGTCCCGGCTACGGCGGGGGTGCCGTTGTCGCCGGCGGATGGGGCTGAGACGGCGGCGTTGAAGGTTGGGGGTACGCCGCTCGCGGCGGGCGTGCCGGCTACGCCCGGGGTGCCGTTGTCGTCGGCCGATGGGGCTGAGACGGCGGCGTTGAAGGTTGGGGGTACGCCGCTCGCGGCGGGCGTGCCGGCTACGGCGGGGGTGCCGTTGTCGCCGGCGGACGGGGCCGAGACGGCGCAGTTGAAGGTTGGGGGTACGCCGCTCACGGAGGGGGTGCCGCGGCAGTCGACCGAGGCCGGGCAGCGGGCGGGCGCCGCCAACGGAACCAAGGCGGCCGCCAACTCGGACTCGGGGAAGGCCGGGCAGGGGTTCGAGGTGAGCCCCGACCAGTACAAGGCGGCCGTCTCGCCGGTGCTGGCCGCGTCGGAGCAGATCTCGTCGCTGGCCTCGTCGCTGTCCTCGTACCTGCCGTCGATGGAGAGTCAGAACCCGTGGGGCAACGACGAGTCCGGCAAGCAGTTCGCCGAGGGTGAGAAGGGCTACCTGCTGTACAGCCACAACACCGTGAAGACGCTCCAGAGCCTGGTGAAGGAAGTCCGCGACATCGCCGACGGCCTGAAGCGCATGGGGGAGAGCTACGAGGCCGCCGAGGAAGGCGCGACCGGCTCCTTCACCGGCATGGGCGACAGTGACGTCCCGATGCCGCCCTCGCCCGGTACCGCACCGACCGTGCCGTCGCACGTCCGCCCAATGATGACGCCCGGCATGACCAGCTCGAACGGAAGGCACTGACCCATGGCTGTCGAACTCCCGGAGCCCCTCCAGTGGGTGCTCCTGCTGCTCGCCGGCTGCCGCTGGCCGGAAGCCGACGAGGACCAGCTCCGCGACATGGCCGACCAGTGCCGCAAGGCGTCGGAGAGCCTGAAGGACGCCACCCAGGGCGCGGACGCGGCGATCAAGCGCGCGCTGGAGGGCCAGCAGGGCACCGCCGCCGAGTCGTTGGGCAAGTACTGGGACGGGTACACCGTCGGCAAGGGCACCGAGGACGACCCGGGCCGACTGACCGCGACCATCAACGCGCTCAGCGGCATGGGTGACATGCTGGAGCAGGTGGCCAACTCGGCCGAGACCGCGAAGATCCAGATCGTGGCTCAACTCGGCATCCTAGCCTTCGAGTTGGCGACGGCGGAGGCCGAAGCGGTGGTCACCGCGGGCGCGTCGATGGTGCAGGTGCCCGGGTTCATCGCGGCGGCGCGTGCGTTCGTCCAGACGACCCTCAAGACCCTGCTCAAGGACATGATCAAGATGGCGGCCAAGCAGGCCGCCCAGATGGCCGCGATCAACCTGATGGCCCAGGGCATCGAGCTCGCCGAGGGCCACCGCAAGAGCATCGACTGGAAGGAAGTCGGCGACAACGCCAAGGGTGGCGCGATCGGCGGCGCCGCCGGCCACCTGATCGGCGCGGGCCTGGGCGGCGCGGCCGGCAAGATGGGACTGGGCAACCTCGCGAACTCCGCAGGCGGCAAGATGGCCATCGGTGCGGCCACCGGCGTCGGCGCGGACGCCGCCACCCAGTACATCACCACCGGCAAGGTGGACACCTCCTCCCTGCTCGGCTCCGGCCTCTCCGGCGGCGCGGGCGCAGGCATGAGCCACATGGCACAGGGGGCCGCCGGCAAGCACGCGCCCGCCCCCAAGCCCGGCGACGCCCCGCACATCCCCGACCCGGTCGGCGCCGGCCAGGGCGGACGCCAGGACGGCCCGCCGAAGTTCACCAAGCCCGACACCTCCTCCGGCGACAGCGGCAGCTCCTACCAGGGGCCCTCCGGCGATTCCGGAAGCTCCAACTCGGGTGGCGGCAAGTCGCGTTCGGACGGCTGGGACTCCAGCGGGTCCAACTCGGGCGGCAGCAAGTCGCGTTCGGACGGCTGGGACTCGTCGGGCGACTCCAACTCGGGTGCCGGGCGCTCGGGTTCGGGCGACTCCAAGGTCGGCGGACTGTCCCCGTTCGGCTCCGGCCGCAGCAGCGGAGACGCTCCGCCGTCGTACGAGCAGGCGACGGGCGGCGGGAAGGGCCACGAGCAGGCTCCGCCGTCGTACGAGCAGGCGACCGGCGGTGGCAGGGGTCACGAGCAGGCGCCGGCGCACGAGCAGACGTCGAGTGGTGCCAAGGGTCATGAGCGGGCCGAGGCGATTCCGCAGACGCGGGAGCCGCTTGTCGAGCAGACCCCGTCGCGGCCGGCGCGCGAGGAGGCTCCGCCGTCGTACGAGCAGGCGACCGGTGGCGGCAAGGGTCACGAGCAGGCGCCGGCGCACGAGCAGACGTCGGGCGGCAGCAAGGGTCATGAGCGGGCCGAGGCGATTCCGCAGACGCGGGAGCCGCTTGTCGAGCAGACCCCGTCGCGGCCGGCGCGTGAGGAGACCCCGCCGTCGTACGAGCAGGCGACGGGCGGTGGCAGGGGCCACGAGCAGGCTCCGCCGTCGTACGAGCAGGCGACCGGTGGCGGCAAGGGTCACGAGCAGGCGCCGGCGCACGAGCAAACGTCGGGCGGCAGCAAGGGTCATGAGCGGGCTGAGGCGATTCCGCAGACGCGGGAGCCGCTCGTTGAGCAGACCCCGTCGCGGCCGGCGCGTGAGGAGACCCCGGCGGTCCGGCCCGAGCGTGAGCCGTTGTCGGGCCAGGAGCCGGCGCGCCCCGTTCACAACGAGGCGGCCAGCACGCCTGCCCGTGACAACTCCACATCCGGGCACGAGAGTTCGGCGAACGACCGGGACTCCGTCCAGCCCTCCGGCGACGACAGCGCCTCGCGTCCGGCTGCCGGCGGGCCGGTTCCCAACATGTCCGGCGTGCTGGGCGGCGCGGCGCACCTCGCAAGTGCGGCGTCCTCGTCCGGCCACGGCGGTGGCAGCAGCAGTGGCGGCACGCACCTCGACGGTGCCCGCGGCGCGACCCTGCCGCGTCCGGACGGGGCGACCGTCCCCGGCCAGGGCATGCCCGAGGGCCTCGGCGACAACATGCCCAACTCCGCCACCCAGAGCCCGAACCAGGGTGCCGTCCCGCCGATGGGCGGCGCCGGGTTCACCCCCGGCCCGGTCGGCGGCGGCAGCCACATCGGCGGCGGGTCCCGACCTGACGCACCGTCAATGTCCGGTGCTCCCAGGCCTGGAAGCCAGAGCGGTGCCGTCCACGGCGGCGGCGGAAGCCAGCAGGGTGGCGGCTCGTTGCGCCCCGGCGGTGGTCGTGGTGCCCGGCCGGAGACGCACGCCGCGCCGGAGCAGCAGCACACCCCTGCCCCGAAGCCGACCGAGCACGCCGGTGCGGCACCACACGGCGCCGAGCACCCGCCTGCGCCGCACGAGCAGCAGCAGTCGCACGACGGCAGCAACCGGCCGCACGAGTCGCAGCCGCACGAGGGCGAGCCGCGTCCGCGCTCGACGGACAAGCGTCCGATCGACGAGCCCGGCGGGCTGAAGGCACCCTCCGAGCACGACCAGAAGCGGATCGAGGACGCCGTCCCGCGCGACGAGGACGGCAAGCCGAAGATCCACCCGGACCCCCAGCAGGGCGACTGGGTCAAGCAGCTCAACGGCGACGGCCCGCACGCGCCCGGCCGCAACAACAACTGTGCCGACGCGGCGCTGTCCTTCATGGACACCTACAACGGCCACCCCACGGCGGCCGCGCCGCGCGTGGAGAACAACGGCGCCGGCGAGAAGGGCGGCCGCGACCGGATCGAGCAGTCGCTGGGCGGCAGGTTCGAGCACCAGGGCGCGGGCTCGGGAGGCCACGAGAAGCTCCAGAAGACGCTGCTGGAGAGCGGTCCGGGCTCGCAGGCGCTGATCATCAGCACCGACGGCGAGGGCCGCTCGCACGCCTGGAACGTGGTCAACCACGACGGCAAGATCGTCTACGCCGACCCGCAGATGGGCCGGACCAGCGACAAGCCGCTGTACGCGGGCGAGGGCGGCCTGTTCGCCGTCCCGCTCGGGCCGAACGGCAGCGCGCTCCACCCGACCAACCATGGTGCGAACCACGGCGCGAACCAGGGCGGGAACACCGGCAACCACCAGGCCGGCGCCCGTCCCGAGACCACGCCGAAGCACGAGACCGCGCCGAAGCCGGAGACGGCCCCGAAGCACGAGGATTCGCCCACGCCGGAGGCCCAGCAGCGGCCCGAGCCGCACCCCGAGGCGCAGCCCGAGCACGAGAACAACTCGCCGTCGGAGGAGCACCGACCGGACGACTCGCCCGGTGCCCTTGACGATGCGCCGCCGGTCACCGAGGCGCACGTCCCGACTCCGGAGCGGATGACGGAGTACGGCGACACGCTGGGAATCCCGAAGGACCAGCTGCCGGTCATGGTGTTCGTCCCGGAGGGCGCCACCGTCTCCACGCCGTTCAAGGACTTCGCGAGCGGGGTCGTCGGCAAGGACGGGCTCCCGAAGTCGACCCTCGACCTCACCCTCGGGGACATCGACGGCGGCCGGACGGGCGACCACAGCTCCGCCACCGACTTCGTCCGCCGCATGGGCGAGGGCGCCTACATCGGTCCGAAGGACGGTCGTCCCGGCATCCTGGTCGTCAACCAGTCGACCGCGGTGGGCGGTTTCACCCAGGAGCATGTGATCCAGCACGAGCTGGGCCACCACAAGCAGGTCCTGGACGGCTTCGGCATCGACAAGTCGACCACGAACCCCGCGCTGATCGAGTACCACAACATCTTCACCAACGAGTCGAAGTTCGTCGGTGAGGGCGGCAACCTCCGCAAGGAGTACGTGCCGGCGGACGGGCAGGGCGGCCTGTCCGGCAAGGCTGCCGACGTCGCGAAGGCTGCGCTGAAGGATGCCGACCCGAGCTTCAAGAAGTTCCGGGTGCCGCCGGAGGACTACTGGAAGGCGGCCAAGGAGGTCTCGAAGCACGGTTCGCCCAACGAGAAGAAGCTGTTCAGCAGGATCGAGCAGGAGCTCGACTCCGGGCGCTACGCCGGTGACAACAAGTCCAGGAACAACTTCGCGAAGGCGTTCCTGGAGGCGCACGCGGCCAAGCCCGCGCCGACCACGGGCAACGAGCACGTGCCGCCGACCAGTTCTCCGTCGTCGGAGTCCTCGTCCGCGTATGTGCCGCCGAGTGCGGGTGCTGTGCCGCCGCCTCCGCCGCCGCCCCCGCACGTCGCGCCGAACCACGGTGCCACGCCGCCTGCGCATGTGCCGCCGAGTGCGGGTGCTGTGCCGCCGCCTCCGCCGCCGCCCCCGCACGTTGCGCCGAACCACGGCG
>NZ_JBHWID010000003.1:419017-531306 GCF_042732175.1 Kitasatospora sp. NPDC059795 | reverse complement strand
CCACGCCGCCTGCGCATGTGCCGCCGAGTGCGGGTGCTGTGCCGCCGCCTCCGCCGCCGCCCCCGCACGTTGCGCCGAACCATGGCGCCACGCCGCCTGCGCATGTGCCGCCGAGTGCGGGTGCTGTGCCGCCGCCTCCGCCGCCGCCCCCGCACGTTGCGCCGAACCATGGCGCCACGCCGTCCGCGCATGTGCCGCCGAGCAACGGCGGTCCGGTGCACACCGATACGCCGGCCCACAACCCGTTCGAGACGCCGTTCGACACTCCGCCCGGCTCGCGGCCGGGCACGCCGACGCCGCACGAGACGCCGTCGGACGCCGGATCGCTGCGTCCCGACAGCGCGCCGGCGGGCGTGCTGCGGCCGGATGCCGAACCGGCCGGGCTGTTTGGTCCGAAGAAGCCCCTGATCACGCCCGAGGGGCTCACGCCCGAGGGCCGGGACCGACTCCACAAGACCCCGGAAGGGCCGTCCCTGGTCTACCCGCCGAGCAGCAACATGGTGACCCACGCCGGAAAGGCCGTGGCGAACAAGTTCAAGTCCGAGCTCTCGCCGGAACTGAAGAACGTCAGCGGGCGGTTGACGGACCAGGGCGACGGCAGCTACCGGACCGAGAGCTCGACGGCGAGCGGGAAGCCGAACGCCAAGATCAAGGACCACACCTACAAGGCCTATCTCGACCCGAAGTCCATGGTCGACCTCGAAACCGGGGTCAACCGCGACTTCATGGACAACCTGCGCGAGGCCGCCACCGGCGACAAGAACTCGGCACTCATGGGCGCCGACCTCTACGAAAAGGCCATGGGGCTGGACTACCGGTCGCAGAAGACCGAGCAGCAGCAGGCGGATCGCCGGCAGCTGTTGAAGGACCTCGCGGACCTCAACTCGGAGAAGGGCACCTGGATCCGCGAGGACCGGGTGGAGCAACAGCTCGGGAACAACCAGGCCTCCGCGACGGAGGGAGTGGACCGCCTGCTCAACGGGCACCAGGGCCACCCCGGATTCGACGGAATGGTGCTCGGTGAGGTCCACGGATCGTCCCCGAGTTGGCCGTTCCTCAAGGACAACATGGCGCAGTTGAAGGCCAGTGGGGTCGACACCGTCTACCTGGAGGCCCTGCGCGACGACGCCGCCCAGCACCATCTGGACAAGTACCTGGATCCGAACAGCAACGAGCCGATGTCCGCCGACCTGCGGAAGATGGCCACCGACTACGACAGGCGCTGGAACGCCAAGCTGACCGACACGCTGGAAGCCGCGAAGCAGAACAACGTCAGGGTCCAGATGGTGGACGGCTATCCGGCGCGGACCATCGCGGAGGACGGCGGCCACAACGAGCGGGCCCGCCTGATGAACTCGTACGCGCACGACGCGATCACGGCGGACGCCCCCAACCGCAACGGCAAGTACCTGGTCGTGCTCGGCGAGGACCACGCCCACTCCAAGGCCGACCTGGGCCACGGACGGGTCCCCGGCACGGCGGACCTGCTGGGGATTCCGTCGGTGCGCCTCACCGACGGCTCCGGAGCGCCCGGTGTCAAGCCGCCGACCGCGACCAGCGCCACGGACCCGAATCAGGTCCGGCTCCACTACCTGCCCGTCCCCGACAACCACTCGCCGTCCGGCAACCCGGCGGCGCAGCACCCGGCGGCACCGCCGACACCGGGCGGACTCGGCCCGGTGCACCCCGACGCGCAGGCGCCGCACGGGAGTTCCGAGCACCTGGGCGACAGCCCGGCGTCCCAGCAGCAGCACGACGGCACCGGCCGGCCGCACGAGCAGCAGCCGAACCACGAGCAGCAGCCGACGCACGAGCAGCCGAACCACGAGCAGCCGAACCATGAACAGCCGTCCCACGAGCAGCCGTTGGGCGCCCACGAGGGTGGCGGTCCGCGTCACCCGGCCACGGACGGGCGGCCGTACGATGTCGAGGGTGGGCTGAAGCGTCCGGAGGAGCACGAGGCGCAGCAGCTTCGGGACGCGGTTCCGCACAACGCGGACGGTTCGCCGCAGCGGCACCCGGACCCGTTCGAGGGTGACTGGGTGAAGAAGCTGAACGGCGACGGCCTGGGCACGCCGGGTCGGGCCAACAACTGTGCGGACGCGGCGCTTTCGGTGGTCGACACCTACGACGGCCGTCCCACGGTGGCCGCGCCGCGGACCGAGGACAACTCGATCGGCGAGAAGGACAGCCGGGACCGGATCGAGCACGCGCTCGGCGGGAAGTTCGAGGCTCAGGGCAAGGACCAGGCCGGGCACGACAAGCTGGCGAAGACGCTGCTGGAGAACGGTCACGGCTCGCAGGCGGTGATCATCAGCCGGGACGCCGACGGGCGTCCGCACGCCTGGAACGCGATGAACCACAACGGCAAGGTCGTGTACATGGACGGCCAGATGGGCCGTACCAGTCACACGCCGCTGTACGCGGGCGAGGGCGGCCTGTTCGCCCTTCCGCTCACCCCGGACCGCGCGCCCCTGCACCCGTCCGGCCCGCCCGCCGGCGCCCCCGGCCACCAGGCAGGACCGAAGCCGGACGCCCAACGGCCGGACTCCGCACCGGGTATGACGGTCCGTCCCGAGCCCGAGCTTCCTCCGCTCGACCAACGTCCGACCATCGACGAGAAGGCGAAGCTCCACCAGGACCCGTCCGGCCCCGCGCTGATCTACCCGCCCTCCGCCGACCCGTCGGCACTCGCGCAGCACGCGAAGGACAACAGGTTCAAGTTCACCCTGAGCGGTGATCTGGCGCTGTCCGCGAACTCGTTGCCGCAGAGCAATCTGGGCCGACACCACTCGGGTTCCTTCACGGAAGGCGGGACGCCCGACGTCAAGGTCAGCCCGTACTCGCAGAGCTTCAAGTCGCACCTCGACCCGTTGACGCTGAAGGCACTGCACTCCGACGCGGCGTCCGCGCTGAACGACGGGCTGCGCGCCAAGCTGGTGGCGACCGGCGAGACCGAGGCCTACGTCTATCCGGGCAACAAGCTGCTGGAGCACGGCGGCAAGCTCGACTACCGGACCGATCCGAACTTCCAGGCCCAGCGTGAACGTCACAACGTGCTGGAACGGCTGGCCCGGCAGGACTCGGAGACCACCTGGCACCCGGTCGACGGGGCGCAGGTGCAGCAGCGGCTGGACGGGCAGGCGTCGGCCCTGGACGGCGTCCAGCGACTGTTCCACGGGGACGGTGCCAACCCGGCGCACCCCGGGATCGTGCTCGGCGAGGCGCACGGCAACTCGCCCAGCTGGAAGTTCCTCAAGGAGAACATGGCCGGTCTGAAGGAGGCCGGCGTCGACACCATCTACATCGAGTCGCTTCGCGACGACTCCCTTCAGCGCGACCTGGACACCTATCTGGAGCACGGCGGCACCATGCCGCCGAACCTGGAGCGGATGCTCCGGTCCTACGACAAGAACCTCAACTCCCCGGAGCACGCCGGTCTCTACGAGACGGTGGTGAAGGCGCAGGAAGAAGGCGTGCGGGTCCGGGCCGTGGACGGCTACCCGGCGCGCAAGCCGGACGGCTTCGGCAACGCCCCGCTGGAGCAGCGGGCCCGGATGCTGAACTCGTACATGCACGACGCGATCACCTCCGACCGGGTCGGGCAGCCGGGGAAGTACATCCTGGTCACCGGCGAGGCCCATGTGCACGAGCACCCCACCACCGCCGGTGGCGGCTCCCGGATTCCCGGCACGGCCGAGATGCTGGGAGCGCCGTCGGTGCGCCTGACCACCCCGAACGGGGCGAACGCGGTCGGTGGCACGGCCGTGCACGACCTCCGGCTCGGAAACCTGCCGGCCCCCCAGCCCGCAGCCCCGGCGCCGCACGCGCCGGCCCAGCACCCGGGCGGCAACCCGCCGCCCGGAGCGGGGCACGAGAACGCCCCGCACCACCAGCAGGTGAACGAGCACGCCCAGGACATCGCCCCCGCGAACCCGGCCGGTCTCGGCACCACCTCGCACGAGCAGCCGAGCCACGAGCAGCCGAGCCACGAGCAGCCGTCCCACGAGCAGCCGTCCCACGAGCAGTCGAGCCACGAACAGCCGTCCCACGAACGCTCGTTGACGGAGCACGAGGGCGACGGTCCGCGTCACCCGGCCACGGACGGGCGGCCGTTCGATGTGGAGGGCGGGCTGAAGCGGCCGTCCGAGCACGACCTGAAGCAGCTTCAGGACGCCGTGCCGCACAACGCGGACGGCTCCCCGCAGCGGCACCCGGACCCGATGGCGGGCGACTGGGTCAAGAAGCTGAACGGCGACGGTCCGGGAAAGCCGGGCCGGGCCAACAACTGCGCGGACGCGGCGCTCTCGGTGGTCGACACCTACGACGGCCGCCCGACGGTGGCCGCCCCGCGCGTCGAGGACAACTCCGTCGGCGAGAAGGGCAGCCGGGACCGGATCGAGCAGTCCCTCGGCGGGAAGTTCGAGAGCCTGGGCAAGGGGCCGGCCGGGCACGAGAAGCTCGCGCAGACCCTGATCGACAGCGGCCCCGGCTCGCAGGCGGTGATCATCAGCCGTGACGGCGACGGACGCCTGCACGCCTGGAACGCGATGAACCACGACGGCAAGGTCGTGTACGTCGACGGGCAGATGGGCCGTACCAGCGACAAGCCGCTGTACCCGGGCGAGGGCGGCCTGTTCGCCGTCCCGCTCACCCCGGACCGGGCGCCCCTGCACCCCTCCGGCCCGCCCACCGGCGACAGCAACCGCCAGGCCGGCCCGCGTCCCGACGGGCAGTCGGGTGCCCCGGTGCGCAAGCCGGGCGAGGAGCAGCGCCCGGGCGCGTCGCCGGGTGCCACGGACCATGCCGAGTCGTCGCAGCACACGGACGGCACGCACCAGACGGACCAGCAGGACACCATCGAGCAGCACGGCGACGTCGAGCACCCGCCGGTGACGCCCGAGCCGCTGCCGCCGGTGGGTACGCCGGAGCGCGGGATCATGGAGAATCCGGCCGAGTTCCTGCAGCACAATCAGGTCGGGACGGACTTCGTCGCCGGCGTCAAGGAGCGGATGCCGAAGGCGACGTCGGAGGAGGTCGACGCGTTCCTGAAGGCCATCAAGGGACGCGACGACCACTGGTTCGTGCTGCAGCCGAAGATGGTGAACGGCAAGCCGTCGGGCTACCACCTGGTGCCGGCGTGGGAGAAGTACGTCGCTCACGACCCGAATTTCCTGCGGCCCGAATCCGCCCTGCCGCCGGTCAAGGAGGACCACGAGTACGTGAAGGGCGCGTACGTGCCCTACGAGGCCGACAAGCGCCCCGACCCGAGCGACCCGAAGACCATCGGCCACACCGAGGTACCGTTCAACCCGCACCCGGACCAGCCGCGCAAGGGGCTGGTGTTCACCGACGCGATGAACGGCTGCGCCCTGGTGACCACCGTGGAGCCGGGCAAGGACACCTTCACGGCCTGGCACTTCCAGTCGTACTCGTCCCCGGGGTACCTGGAGGCCGCCTACAAGTTCCGGAAGCAGCACACCGTCACGGCGTGGATGGGCCACGGCGACTACGCGCACTCGTTGACCCCGGGCTTCAAGCCGGCGGCGACCAACATGCTGAAGCACGGCCCCAACGGCTGGGAGATGATCAGCCAGGACTCGCACACGTACACCGGCACGTCGGAGGTGATGAAGCAGCTTCCGCCGACGAGGTACGAGCGGAAGCAGATCCCGTTCGACGTGACGACGCAGACCCCCGGGACCGTCGTCAAGATGACGCTGGACCCGTACCACGTCATCGCGCAGGAACGACTCGACCGCTTCCAGTTGGCGGCGCACGACCTCACTGCGGGGCTGAACCTGAAGGACCGCGATGTCGCGTCGCTGCGGAAGCACCTCGCCGACATGAACAGCATGCTCGAAACGCAGAACAAGCTGGTGAAGGGCTACAACCGGCCGGACGCGACGCTGGACGAGCTGCGCGGCCTGTCGAACGAGTTGAACCAGCTCAAGGGTTCGCGCCAGAGGTTCCTGGACGAGAACCGGGCCGAAATCGAGCGGCTGGCTCTGGACGTGACGGAGAAGGACTACCCCAACCGGACGGGCGAAACCGTGCTCTCCGAGTTCGGCTTCTCCAGGGAGCCCGGAAAGCCGGACTGGGTCGACCACATGGCCGCGGACGTCGACGCCCAGATCAAGAAGCGCGACGGGATCACCGACCCGGCGGGCGTCTCGTCGCCCCGCCCCCCGTCCGACCCGGCCGGCCTCGGCGACCCCGCCGGCACCGGCGGGGAGACGAAGCCGGGCAACCGGGTCGGGAACTCGATCGCGGACGCCGTCGCGCAGGCCAAGAAGGCCGAAGCGGATCGGACGGCACTGTCGGAACACGCCGACGCAAAGGCCAAGCGGGACGAGCTGCACCAGAAGGAACAGGCGCGGCCGAACCCGTCGCAGCGGACGACGGCACGGCTGGCCGATCAGGAACGGTTGGCCGTGCGGCAGGACGAACTCGCCGATCGGCAGGCGGACCTGACCAAGCGGCAGAACCAGCTGTCCGACAAGCAGTGGCGGCTGGCCGAGGAGCGGCTCACCTCGAACGACAAGCGCCTGGAGCCCCGCCAGACGCACGCGGCCGCCCGTCAGGAGCGGTGGGGGCAGCAGCAGGAGCGCCTGGCCGGACAGCAGGACCGCCTGGCCGCGCAGTACGAGCGGATGTCCCGGCACGAGGCCCTGGCCGACCAGGGGGAGCGGGCCGCCGCGAAGCAGCAGGGCCAGGCAACGGACAAGAGCGGACTCGACGTCCGACGCGAGAAGCTGATCGCGGACCAGCGGGACCTGGACGGCCGGCAGAGCAAGCTCGACCACGAACAGCACCAGCTGGACGCCCGCCACGAGGAGCTGGACGGGCTCCGGGCGAAGGTGGAGGGCGGCCAGTACGACCCCGTCCGGGCCGCCCGCGAGCAGAAGAGCCTCGAAGCCAAGGAGAAGCAGCTCGAAGCCGACCAGCAGGCCCTCACCAAGGCCCGCAAGGGCCTGGACCACCGCCAGAAGTGGATCGACAAGAGCGAGTGGCTCGTCGAGCAGCACGGGCGGCTGACGGAGCAGGAGGCGGCGGCCAAGCGGGACAACTGGCCGGCGGACCGGGTGAAGGCACTGGCCGACCGCCGGGAGCTCCTGAACAAGTGGCACGCCGAGCAGCACGACCTGGAAGCGAAGGCGGAGGAGAAGGCCGCCAAGTCGGCCAAGTCGGCCAAGGCAGCCAAGAGCGACGATTCGCCCAGCCACTACTTCGGGCCGCCGAGCGAGGTGAAGTGGCGGCAGGAGAAGCAGAAGTGGTTGGAGGAACTGCAGAAGCCCGAGGAGAAGTGGCACTCCCCCGAGCAGCGGGCCAGGCTGAAGGAGGAGCTCGACGCGCTGAAGCAGCTGAGCGGCCCGGAGTCGAAGACCAAGGAGCAGTCGGAGAAGCTGAGGGAGCAGGAGCGTCTGCTCGACGAGCAGGTCCGGCTGGCGGAGAAGCAACAACTCCTGGAGGACCGTCAGAAGCACAACGACGGGGACCCCGAGCAGCTGGCCTGGGAACAGGAGCGGCTGGCCGACGAGCAGCGCCTCAACGAGGAGGCGCGACGCGCCCTTGAGAACGGCGACGGGGACGCCGTCGAACGCGATCCCGCCCCGACGGCGAACAGGCCCAGGCTCGTCGACAACAAGAAGAAGGGCCGGTACTACACGACCGGTCCGAAGGAGCTGGGGAACGTCAGCATCGAGGAAGGCTTCCGGGTGATGACCGATTCCGGATTCGAGATGGCGGACCATATCGCGAGCGACAAGTTCCGTCCCGGCTGTGTGGCCTCCGCGGTGCTCATCGACGGAGAGGGCGGCAGCAGGCGGGTGGTCGTCGTCACCGCGAGCAGCACGAAGGGCCTGGCCGGTGAGGGCGCGCCGGAGCACGTCCACCCGCTGGTCAAATTCGCCTATGGCTCGGAAGGGGACCCGGCGTACGACCGCATCAAGAAGGAGCTGGGCTGGAACAGCTACCCGAAGGGCGATCCGGGTACCCGGTGCAAGTGCGCCGAGCCGTCCGTGATGACGGAGATGCTCGAACAGGTCGACGGACACTTCACGGGAGTCGACATGAACGACCCCGCTGCCGTGCGCCAGGCCATGGAACGGGCCAGGGGAATCCTCGGAAAGGCATTCGTCCGTCCGCTGGAGACCGGGGCCCTGAAGGACGGTACGGGCGGTCGGGTTCGGGGCTACGGCGAATACAAGGCGCCCTGCGACAACTGTGCCCCGGTGGTGGAATACTTCGGGATGAAATCGGTCCAGCTCCTGAATTGACCATGCGAATCAACCTCCGGCTTTCCTGATGATGCGTCGAATGCCGGGCAGGACCGATTGTCGAGACTGCGGCCCAGCGGCCGTCCGAAAAGAGAGTGCAGAACGCTCATGCCTCAACCCCGCGACCCTGACGGGACGATGTCGTGGCTGGCCGGCTGCGGCTGGTCGCCCTCGCGTGACATCGGCGAGCACGCCCGCGAGTTGCTCGCCGACTGGATGAGCGGTGCGGCGGGGGAGGAGTCGGCGGCCGTGCGGGCGGCGCTGTCCTTCCTCGGGCGGTTCGGCGACCTGACGCTGCCGACGGCGTCCGGTGGTGCGCTGCGGACGGTGCCGGCTCTTCCGGCCGGCCCGGAGCAGGCTGCGCAACTGGCGGAGCTGGCTGCGGGGTTGGGCGAGGAGGTCGTGCCGGTCGGGGCCGAGGTGGACGGACCGGGGCGGCTGGTGGTCTCGGCCGGCGGCAGCTTCTTCCACCTGGACGCGGACGGGGTCGAGTTCCTCGGCGTCAACCCGTACGAGGTGCTGGACCGGTTCCGGCCGGTCGGTGAGGCCGAGGCCGAGGTGCCGCACACGGTGTCCACGCTGCTCGTCGACCGGACGGTCTACACCCGGTCCAACGCGCTCGGCGAGGAGGACCCGGAACTCCACCCGGCAGTGCGGGAGTTCCTGGACGGGCTGCCGCCCTACCAGCGCGAGCCGTTCGCCGCCCGCTGCGCGGAGACCGGTCTGATCTCCGACGTGCTGCACCGGCTGGACGAGCAGCGCGGCGACGGCGGGGAGATCACGCTGGACGAGGCCCGTCCGCACTTCGCGGAGAGCTGGATCAGCAGCATCGCGGTCCGACCGGACGACGAGCAGGCGCACGGCAAGCCCGTCGCGCCCTGCCGGTCCTGCGCGGCACTGCTGGCGGAACTCGGCGTCGAGGTGGTCGAGGTGGGGCAGCGATGACGGACGTCCGTTTCACCACGGCGCTGCACGAGGCCCTGGTCGAGGCCGGCTGGACCGAGGGCCGCCGACCCGATGCCGATGCGGAACAGCGACTGCTGACGGCGGTCCTCTCGGTCGTCGACGAGGACGGACTCGTCGAGCCGTCCGAGGCGGTGCAGCGATTCCTGGAGCAGTACGGCGACCTGACGGTGCCCCCGGTCGGCCCGGGGGTGGAGGTCGCCGCGCACGGCGCGGTGATCGACCCGGAGGCGGCGCGCGGCAGCCGTACGGTGGCCGCCGCGCTCGCCCGGCGGCTGGGCACCTCGGTGTTCCCGGTCGGACGGACCGGCGACGGCGTGCTCGCCGTCGACGCGCAGGGCCGGCTGTTCCGGCAGGGCCGGAGCGACTGGTGGTACCTCGGCGCCACGCCCGAGGAAGGACTCGCCCGGCTGGTCGAGGGATACGCCCCGGCCCGGGTCGAGGCCGACGGCCGCTGGTCGGAGCCCGACCCGCTGCCGCGCACCGTCCACCAGGACGGATGGGTCGACAACGGCCCGGCCAGCGAACTACTGGCCGCGGGGATGGCGTTGGCCGCCGAGGCCACCCGCCCGCTGCGCCGCCACGGGGTGCCGGTACTCGGGCACCTGACTCTGACCGTCGAGGGTGAAGGCGCGGAACTGCCCATCCTCTACCGGGAGTTCGACCTCGACCCGGCGGACCCGGAGGGGCGGATCGCCGACATCGTGGACCGGACGTTCCTGCGGCCCGGGACGCGACCGGTCCGGGTCACGGTCCGGCTGGCCGCCCCGCCCGCCGCAGCCGACCGCGACTGGGACGTCCTGGTCGTCGCCCGGGCCGACCGCAGCCGGCGGTTGACGCTCCGGCACCGCGGCCCCGCCGGGCAGCAACCGTCCGATCAGGTCGACGTCAGCGCGACCGTCGCAGCCCTGTCCGCGCTCGGCGCGGAACACCGCACCACAGGAGGAACCGCATGATCACCCAGGAGCAGGCCGTCGCGAAGGCGCAGGCATGGCTGAACGAAGGCGCCCCGGAGGGAACCGCGCGTGAGGTCAAGTTCCGCGAGTTCGACCTCGGTTGGGTGGTGTGGGCCGCGCCCGCGCCGCTGGAGGTCGACCCGGTGACGGGCGAGGTCCGGCCGCCGGCGAACCTCGGCGACGCCACCGGGGTGGTGGACCGCGAGACCGGAGAGATCAGCACCTGGCCGTCGATCCCGATCGACGCGGTGATCGCCGTCTACCAGGAGCGTCGCGCCGGACGGTGACCGCCGGTGGGGGTGGACGTCACCGTCCACGGCGGCCGGGTCCGGGTACCAACGGGCCCGGCCGCCACCATTGTTCACCCGCGCAGACCTGATCCACACCGGACATTCACGACCTCCTCCGAACGCCCCGCCCCGCTCTGCCACAGAGCCGCCGCGCCGCGCCGGGAATTTACCAACTGCATACCTGCGGGGCCTGCCAGCCGCCCCATCGCTCTGCGAAGCTCCTACCGAGGTGACGTTCCGTCACCTCGGCGGACGTGCTTGGCCGAACGGCTCCGGACACCAAGTAAAGTTGCCTGACAATTGAGCGGGTGCGGCAGCCGCGAGTGCTTCGGCCTGCCCTGACACCGGTGCGAGCGCTGCGGCGTGGCCGCACCCGGGGGCGGGCCCGGTCCGGAGTCCGGCTGCCCGGGGGCGGTGACCTGGAGGGTGGACAAGTGGCAGACGAAACGGTGTGGATCGACATCGACGAGGTCGAGTCGGCAGCCAAGAAGATCATGGATCTGCTGAACGAACTGGAAGGCCCGGCCAACCAGTTGGAGGCCAAGATCAAGCAGGTCGAGGAGTCGGTGTACGGCACCGACCTGCTGGGGAAGGCCTTCAAGGGCGGCGGCTCCTCGGTCGGCGGACTGGGCAAGCACCAGGAGCAAGTGCTCACCGGCATCCGGGAGTTGATGAAGAACGCCACCGCCGTGGGGCAGAACCTGCAGTCCATGGCGGCCCGGCACCGGATCAACGACGAGGAATACAGCACCCAGATCGGCCGGATCACCACCAACGGGGACATGCCGGCCGCCCCGCGCGTGCCCGGCGGCAGCTCAGGCTCCGTCGAGTCGGTGTCGGCCTCGGACCGCGTGATCGGGGCGCCCGTGGAGACGGTGGTGGCCGCCGACCGCGAGCCGACCCCGCCCCCGCCGCCCGCCCCGATCACGCCGATCGGCAACACCGAGGCGACGGAGGGGTACCACAAGCCCGACGCGCCGACGCTCGAATACAACCACGCCAAGGAGCGTGCCGACGTCCTCCGCGGCGGCGGCGGGCCCGGCTCGCGACAGGTCATCTGACGGAACTCCACCGGGCGAGTCGTTGCCGCCCGGCGCCGTGTACATCGGATGTTCATCACCGTCGGGGACGCTGACCCGTCCCCGACGGCGTCGTCACCAGGGGCGCTCACCCGCCCCCGCTCCTCCCCTGATCGTCCTCCCGGAGAGTCCTCCCGCCATGATCCAGCTGCCTGCCGACCTGGCCGAAGTACTGAAGACCGTTCAGAAGAACGAGAACGGGAAGGACATCGCCTTCCCCGACGCCAACGAGGAACTCCTCGCCGAGCTCGCGGCCGCCTGGGACAAGTGGAACCAGGTCGCCGACACCCACGTCCGGGCGATCACCGAGGCCGCGCAGCGGGCCATGGCCAGCATGTCCGGCCCCGCCGCCGACAGCTTCCAGCAGTACCTGCAGAAGTTCGCCGGCGGCGCGGACTCGCACGTCGCGACCACCCTGCAGTCCGGGGCGGCGATCGCCACCTCGCTGCACGGCGCGTCCGGTGCGGTGATCGACACCAAGAACGAGATGGTGCGTGAACTCCAGTACGCCAAGACGTACATGGAGCAGAACCCGGCCGGCAAGCACGACGACATCGCCAACTCCGAGGGCATCAAGCAGGCCGCCGCCGTCTACCACCAGTACGTGGGGCAGGTCGTCGGCGACGTGGACGGCAAGCTGCGCAAGAGCGCCGGCCACATCGCCGACATGACCGGCATCGCCAAGACCTGCGCCCTCAACGGCTCGGGCGGGGCCGGGGGTTCGGGCGGGGTTGGGGGTTCGGGCGGTGCGGGCGGCGGGGCCGGTGGCGGCGGCGCATTCGACATGACGGCCCGCGACCCCTCCCTGATGACGGCCGGGCTGCGCGGCCCCGGCGGCGCCGGCGACATCCCCGGCGGGCCGCTCGGCGGTGCGTCCGGTGCGAGCCCGTTCTCGCTTCCGGACGCCCCCGGCGCGGGCGGCGGCCTGCCCGGCGGTTCGGGCGGCGGCGGGGCGGGGTCGCACGGCGGCGTGCCCGGGGTCGGCGGCATGCCCGGCGTCGGTGGCGTCGGTTCGGGTTCGGGCGGGGGTGGATCGGCGGCCGGGGCCGGCGGTTCGGGTGGCGGACCGGCGCTGGCGCCGTTCAAGCTGCCGACGCCGAACTCGCCCAACTTCGGTGGCGGAGACAGCGGTTCGGGCGGCGGCGGGCCGATGTTCAACCCGGTCGGCAGCACCGGCGCGGGCCCGCTGAACATCGCCGGACTCGGCGACCTCGGCACCCCGCCGGCGGCCGGTTCCACCAGCCACTACTCGCCGCTCGGCGGCAGCCCCGGCCCCGGCCTGAGCGGCGGCAGCCCCGGCGGCAGCCCGTTCGGCACCATCGGCACCATCGGTGGCTACCCCGGGAGTTCGGGCGGCACCCCGCGCAGCGTCGGCCCGACCCCGTTCCGCAGCGGCGGCGGCAGCAACCCGTTCGGCAGCTCCGGTGGCTCGTCCGCACGCGGCGGAAGCGGCGGCTCGTCCGCGCGCGGCGGGACTGGTGGGGCCGGCTCCGCGACCCGCGGCGGGACGGGCAGCGCGGGCGGCAGCGGCATCGGCGGCGGCGCGCGGGTGCCCCGGTCCGGGAGCGGCGTCGGACTCGGCGCGGCCGGCGGGGCGTCCGCCCGAGGCATGTCCGGCGCGTCCGGGGCGTCCGGGGTCTCCGGCGCGGCCGGGCGGGCCGGCAGCGGACTCGGCGCGGGCGGCGCGGCCGGTGCGGCCGGACGCGGAACCGCGACGGGCGGCGGCGCCATGGGCGGACACGGACCCGGCATGGGCGGGGCCGGCCGGGGCGGCGGCAAGGGCGAGCAGAAGGGCGCCAACCGCTTCCTCAGCCCGACCCGCTTCGGCATGGACGGCGAGGAGGACGAGGAACTGCTGCACGACCGCGGCATCCTCGGCCAGGCCGGCGAGGTCGACCGTGACCGCAAGTCGCAGCGCGCACACCGCCGTTGGCTCGATGACGCCCGCTCCGACGGCACCTTCGCCACCCCCGAGCACGCCCCCGCCCCGCCCGTCCCTGCCAGCCCCGCCAGCGAGCAGGAAGCCATGAGCCGGCTGGCCGGCATCCTGCTCGGCACGGGCGGGGCGGCGGACGCCGGTGCTGCCGGGGACGGCGCGGAAACGCCCGCTCCGGCGGCGGACCTGACCGCACGTCGGGAGGCCGGTGGCGGCGCGACGCCGGAGACCGCGAGCAACGGCGCGGACGACACGTACCTGGAGCGGGCGCGCAGTGCGGCGTCGCGCCGGGGCCACGGCGAGGCTTCGGAGACGGCTGCGTCCGCGCCCGCGGCGACACCTGCGGCTGCTGCGTCGGGCACCGCGGCTGCCGGTTCGGCGGGTGCGGCGGGTGCGGGGGACAAGCCGCAGCGTGCTCCGCTGCGGGAGGAAGGCGGCTTCCAGGTGCCCAGCCCGTTCCTGCGCGCCGCGCTGTCCCGACTGGCCACCGCGCCCGGCGCGGCGACCGCTCCCGCCGCGGACTGAGCTCCGGACCGCCGTCGACCCGACTGACGAAGGAACACCATGAGCAACGACGAGCAGGCCTGGTACACCGCAGCCGAAGCCGAGGCCCCCGTCCGCTTCCGGGTGGGCACGGCGGTCACCGAGAGCGTGCCGCTGGAGCCGCAGCACCGGGGCACCCCGGTCGGGGAGACGGCGCGGATCGCCCCCGAGACGTTCGATCGGGCCGAACCGGCAACGCCGGTCAGCCCGTTCGAGCGGGAGGTGGCGGCGACCCCGCTGCAGCCCTTCGAGCGGGCGGAGCAGGTGCGGATCGCCCCGGACGCGTTCGATCGGGCCGAACCGGCAAGCCCCTTGCGGCCGTTCGAGCGGGCGGAAGCGGCCACGCCGGTGCAGCCGTTCGAGCGGGCGGTGGAGGCTGATGCCCCGTTGCGGCCGTTCGAGCGCGGGACGGAGGCGACCGCTCCGCTGCGGCCGTTCGAGCGGGCGGTGGAGGCTGATGCCCCGTTGCGGCCGTTCGAGCGGGCGGAGCGGGCCACGCCGGTGGAGCCCTTCGAAGGGACGGAGCCGTCCCCGCGGGTGACCGCCCGGGGGCTCAGCAGGCCCGAATCGGCCGTCGCCGCACAGCCGTCGGAGCGGATGAAGGCCGTGCCGTCGGACGAGCAGGCGACGGCGCCGACGGCTCGGCATCGGGCCGACGCAGTGCCGCTGGACGAGCAGGCCACCGCGCCGACGGCCCGGCACCGGGCCGACGCCGTGCCCGGCAACCGGATCAGCGCCCGGCCCGCCACCATCAACCGGGACGCGTCCGGGAAGGCCGGCAGCGGCTTCCAGGTCGACCCCGCGCAGTACCGGTCGGCGGTGTCGTCGATGCTCGGCGTCTCCGAACAGCTCGGCTCGCTGTACAGCTCGCTCAGCTCGTACCTGCCGTCGCTGGAGTCCCAGAACCCGTGGGGCAACGACGAGTCGGGCAAGCAGTTCGCCGAGGGCGAGAAGGGCTACCTGAAGTACAGCAAGGACACCCTGGACGTCATCAAGGGCCTGCCCGCCGCGCTCAAGGGCATCGCCGACGGCCTGAAGGCGATGGCGGAGGGCTACCAGAACGCCGACGAGGGCGTCATCTCCGAGCTCAACGGCCTCGACCCCGGCTCCGCGCCGATGCCCGCCTCGCCGCAGCTGACGGCCACGGCCCCCATGCGGATCATTCCGCGCACCACCCAGAGCGGAAGGCACTGACCAGATGGCTGTCGAACTCCCGGAGCCCCTCCAGTGGGTGCTCCTGCTGCTCGCGGGCTGCCGCTGGCCGGAAGCCGACGAGGACCAGCTCCGCGACATGGCCGACCACTGCCGCAAGGCCGCCGACGCCCTGAAGGACGCCGCGCAGGCCGGCGACGCCACCATCAAGCGCGCCCTCGAAGGCCAACAGGGCGTCGCCGCCGAGGCGTTGGGCAAGTACTGGGAGAAGTACTCGGTCGGCAAGGGCACCGAACAGGACCCCGGCTACCTGCCCGGCGCGATCAACGCGCTCAACGGCATGGGCGACATGCTGGAGCAGGTCGCCAACTCCGCCGAGACGGCGAAGATCCAGATCATCGCCCAACTGGGCATCCTGGCCTTCGAGATCGCGACCGCCGAGGCCGAAGCGCCGTTCACCGCCGGCGCGTCGATGCTCGAAGTGCCCGCGTTCATTGCGGCGAGCCGCGCCACCATCTCCGCCACCCTGAAGCTGCTGCTGAAGGAAATGCTCATCATGGCGGCCAAGCAGGCCGCCCAGATGGGCGCGATCAACCTGCTGGCCCAGGGCATCGAGCTCGCCGAGGGCCACCGCAAGAGCATCGACATGAAGGAAGTCGGGCAGAACGCGCTCGGCGGTGCGGTCGGTGGCGCGTCCGGACACCTGATCGGCAAGGGCATCGGCAAGGCCGGCGAGAAGCTCGGCGTCGAGGCCGCGCTCAAGACCACCGGCGGCAAGATGGCCACCGGCGCGGCGGTCGGCGTCGGCGCGGACGTCTCCACCCAGCTGATCACCACCGGCAAGGTCGACGGCAACTCCCTGCTCGGCTCCGGTCTCTCCGGCGGCGCGGGCGCGGGCCTGCACGCCGGCGCGTCCAAGGTCAAGGGCCACCTCGCTGCGCCGAAGGCCGCGGAGGCGCCGAAGCTGCCGGGCGCGGGTGAGCACGGCGGCGCGGGCGGCACACCGACGTTCAACAAGCCGGACAGCGCGGCGGCGGGGAGCGGCAGCGCGTACCACGGGCCGTCGGGGAGCTCCGGGACCTCCGGTTCCTCCGGCTCGTCCGGCTCGTCCGGTACGTCGCATGCGACGGATGCTGCGGGACCGTCGGGTTCGGGCGCGTCGCGCAGCGTGGAGTCCGGTGCGGGCGCGGGTGAGTCGAAGGTCGGCGGGCTGAGCCCGTTCGGCGCGGGACGCAGCAGCGACGCGCCGTCCGCCGGTCACAGTGCCGCGCCGGCGTCGAGCCACCAGCCCACCCCCGCGCCGGCACCGCACGAGCAGGCGGCGGCGCACGTCCAGGACACGACGGCCGGCCGCACCGAGACGCGCGCTGCCGCGCCGGCGCCCACGCCTGCGCACGAGTCGGTGCCGCGCCAGGAGACGGCTGCGCCGCGCAGTGAGTCGGTGCCGCGTCAGGAGACCGTGGCACCTGTGCGCGAGCAGGTGTCGCCGCGCAGTGAGTCCGTCGCGCCGACGCAGGAGAGGGTGGCTGCGCCCGTCGCGTCGCAGGTGCACGAGTCCGTCCCGCGTCAGGAGACGGTCGCGCCCGTGCACGAGCAGGTGTCGCCGCGCAGTGAGTCCGTCGCGCCGACGCACGAGACGGTGGTTTCGCACGCTGCGCCGCAGGTGCACGAGTCCGTCCCGCGTCAGGAGACGGTCGCCGCGCCTGTGCATGAGCAGGTGTCGCCGCGCAGCGAGTCCGTCGCGCCGACGCAGGAGAGGGTGGCTGCGCCTGTCGCGCCGCAGGTGCACGAGTCGGTGCCGCGTCAGGAGACGGTCGCGCCCGTGCACGAGCAGGTGACGCCGCGTTCGGAGCAACTGCCGCCCGCGCCGCCGCCGTCGCACGAGACGGTGACCTCTCCCGTTACGTCGCAGGTGCACGAGTCCATTCCGGTGTCGCAGGGCCCGGTGCAGGCGCAGCCGCACGAGTCCGTCCCGGTGTCGCACGAGCCCGTGCAGGCGCAGCCGCACGAGTCGGTCCCGCGCCAGGAGAGCGTCGCGCCCTCGCGCGAGACGGTGACCGCGCCCGTCACGCCGCAGGCACACGAGGCGGTGCCGCGTCAGGAGTCCGTCAACCCGGTTGCTGCGCACGACACTTCGGCACCGGTAGGCGCGTCGTCCGCGGTGCCCAATCTCTCGGGTGTGCTCGGCGGTGCCGGGCATCTGGCCGGTGGGACCAACCTCGACGGGGGGACGCGGCTCTCGGCCGGGCCCGCTCCGGCGCGGACGGTCGGGGCGGAGCAGGTGCCCGGGCAGGTCGTTCCGGACGGACTGGGTGATGTCCCGCCGGCCGCGAACACCACGCAGGGCCCGGTGGCCGGTGCGCCGATGGCGGGCGGGTTCACGCCCGGCCCGGTCGGCGGGGCCGGTGGGCACGGTGGGGCCGGGGCTTCGTCCCACGCCACGCCGTCCACGACCGTTCCGCGTCAGGGCGGGGCCAACTCCGTCGCCGCCCCGCACACGGCCGCCCCGGCCGGTGGGACGATCCGCCCGGGTGCGGGCCGTCCCGCCGAGTCGACGACGCGTCCGGTCCCGGAGCAGGCCCACGACCAGCTGCTGGACCGTCAGCGGCAGGAACGTCAGACCGAGCTCGACCGCCTCGGCCGGGCGACGAACGTCCGGGACGCCGTCGATCAGCTCGGCGGCAGCCGGCGGAACGTCCAGCGGGTCCGTCCGGCCGACGCGGACCGGCTGCGGCAGGACATGCGGGGCATGACGCCGGAGCAGCGGACCCAGGAGCTCGCCAACCTGAAGCCGGAGAACCGGCGTTGGCTGGCGCGCGACCCGGAGTTCGTGGACGCGCTGAAGTCGTCGCTGCCGCCGAAGGACTTCGCCAAGGTCGCCTCCGAGCTGATCGTGCACGTGGACCCGCGCGCCGAACAGGCCGCGTCGGCCCGCCTGGAGGCCCAGGAGCAGGTCGCCCGGATGCTCCAGAACCCGGACGCGGCCGCTCAGTTGATGAAGAGCGGCGCGGACGTGGTGGTCGTCCCGAAGGACGTCCGGATGCCCGACGTCCCCGAGCTGCACGAGCTGCGCGGCCGGACGAACGACACCGAGGCGGGTGGCGGTCGCGGCTACGACGACATGCGCGGCTCGGGCGGCAAGCACTCCGCCGTCACCGAGGAGAACCTGCTCGGCGAGCACACCCCGATCGGTGCCGGCGGGCACTACGCGGACGGATACTCCACCACCACGCACGAGTTCAGCCACACCCTGCACGAGCACGGCCTGACCGGCGACGACAAGAAGCTGATCACGGACGTCTTCCAGCAGAAGACGCAGGACTCCAAGGACCCCGCGAAGAACGTGCAGTGGCCGGACGGAAAGAAGTCCGGGAACTACTCGTCGCAGGACGAGCGGGAGTACTTCGCCCAGGCCACCAACGCCTACCTGGGCACGAACCACGGCCACGACCCGAACACCGGCGAGCCCCGCAACAACGGCAAGGAGTGGGTGAAGAACAACGAGCCCGCCCTGTACCCGCTGCTGGAGAAGCTCTACGGCCCGGACCCGTCCGCCGTCCACGACCGCCCCGCGAACCCGGTGCACGAGACGACCTCGCAGAACGCCGCGTACGACGGCTTCCGCGAGTTCATGGAGCACGTGGACGGCAGCACCCCCACCGGCGAGCACGTCCCGCCGGTGACCGACCATCAGCCACCCGCCACCGAGCATCAGCCGCCGACCACCGAGCACCAGCCACCCGCCACTGAGCACCAGCCGCCGGCCGCCGAGCACCAGCCGCAGGCGTCCGAGCACCGGACGCCGACCGACCAGCTCCCGCCCCCGCCGCCGAGTGCGCCCGCCGGAAGCGGAAGCGGGAGCGGCGGTGCACGGCAGACGCAGGCCGCGCCGGACGGCGACTACAGCCACAAGATCGACGGCGGCCGGACCTTCGACACGATCGACAAGTTCCTCGGGAGCTCGCCGGAGTTCCAGCAGGTCCGCCGCGACCTGGAACGCTACAAGCGGGACGATCTGAAGCCGGCCGACACCGAGGCGCTGCTGAGCCAGGCCAGGAACGAGAAGCGCCTGCACGCCGACGTGCTGTCGCGCAACGCGGACCGGCTGTCCGAGTCGGTCGCCCGGGCGGAGCAGCAGCTGGCGGACCTGCGTACGGAGGAGCGCACCGGCAACCCCGGGCCGGCGCGGGTCGAAGAGATCAAGAACGAGCGCGCCAGGTACGAGAACCTGCGGGACAGCGCCCAGGCGCAGCACGACCGGCTGGCGATCTTCGAGCACGAGTTCCGGAAGGACGAGGCGAACGGCGCCGACGCCCGGCTTCGGGCCCGGCAGGAGGCGGAGACCCGGGTCCTGCCGAAGACCGTCGAGCGGATCGAGGCCGCGCAGGCCCATGCCGCGGACCTGCTGGCGAAGGCCGAGGCGGCCAAGGCGGCGACCGGCACCGACCCCCACGAGGTGTACGACAGCCGGATCAAGGACCTGAAGAATCAGCAGAAGCGGCTGACGGACGACCTCGACACGCGTCGGCAGGCCCTCGCGGACGCGCAGGCCGCCGTGCTGAAGGACGCCCCGCAGTCGGCAGGCGCACCTCGCACGGGCGGGGTGCCGACGCCGACCACGCCCGAGCAGTGGAAGAAGCTGGAGGACAGCTACCGCGCGGCGTTCGAGCACTCCGGCAGCCAGCAGATCGACGGGCAGCCGCACGCCGAGAAGGCCGTGCTGGAGGCGAAGGGCGAGAAGGGGGCCAACCTCGAAGAGGTGAACCTCAACCGCAATCACGTCATCGCCGACTACATGGTGCACAAGTACGTGACGGCGGCGGTGTTCAAGGCCCGCTCGATGGACGAGGGCGGCCACCGGTCGGCCTCCGACGCCTTCGGCGACTTCGTCGGCGCGATGTCCCCGGACCGGCACCGGGTGCTGGACGTGCTCGGGAAGAACGCCGCGTCGAGGCTGGAGGGCGGCAGCGCCGGGGAAGCGGTGCTGGTGCACCGCGACCTGGCCGCGACACCCGCCACCGTCGACCTGCGGACGACGTACGGCAACGACCGGCTCGTGGACGCGCTCGACCCGAGTCCGATCGGCGACCGCAAGAGCGCCGAATCGGCCGCCGAGCAGCTGCGGCACGAGCTCTCGCGGTCGGGCCTGGCCGAGGTCGCCCGCCCGCAGCTCGAAGAGTTGGGCGCCGCGGTGGCCAAGGTGCACCCGGACCTGCCGACCGGCGAGCAGCTCACCGCCGTGCGCGACGCGGTGCGCGGGCTGGAGCAGCGGGTCAGGGACCGTGCGGTCGACGACCTGGCGCTGGTCAACGGCATCACCGGGCCGCAGAAGATCGACGACGTGGCGGGCGTGCTGCGCGCCGCCGCCGACCGGACCGGCGGACCGCGCACCGCCGACGAACACCTGTGGCTGGCCGACCGGTTGGACGACCTGGCGGGCCACGTCGGGCGGGCCGGCAGGGACCCGGACGGGCTGCGCGGCCTGGCGGGCGACCTGCGCGCCGTCGGGGTGAACCTGCGGGACGGCGCGGACCACCCGTCCGGTGCCCCGAAGTCGGTGGAGCCGGACCAGTACGGCAAGGTGGCCGACCAGTTGGGGACCGACCGTGGCGCGGTGCGGGAGCAGGAGGTCCAGCAGCGGCTGTCCGAACTGGGCGACCCGTCCGGAGCCAAGTCGCAGGCGGTCTCCCGGACGAAGGCGGTGCAGAACGCCGAGGTGAAGGCGGCGGCCGACAGCCTGAAGGCCCGGACGGAGGCCACCGCGGCCGCGAAGGCCTCCGCGGACGCCGACACCGCCCACGCCACGGCCAAGACGAAGGCCGAGGACTCGGCGAAGGCCGCCGCGGCAGCGACCGACCCGGCCACGAAGGCGGCGGCGGACAAGACGGCGAGCGACGACGCCGCGGCCGAGAAGAAGGCCAAGGCGGAGGCGGACGGCAAGCGGGCGGACTGGCGGAAGGCGCACGCGGAGGCGACCGCCGCCGAGAAGAAGGAGGCCGGCGCCAAGGCGGTGCGCGAGCGGGTGGAGCAGGTGTACCGCGACGAACTGCCGCCCTCGGCGAAGGCCGCGGAGAAGAAGGCCGCGCAGCGACGGGCCTGGGTGGCCGGCGACGTGGAGCAGGTCGACCGCCAGTACGGTGGCGTGTACGCGCGCGCCGGGGAGGGCGGGAACCACCCGGCCGCGATCTTCGACCGGGCGCTGACCGCGAACGTCGAGGACGTGCCGGGGATGATCAAGGAGATCACCGACCGGCTGTCCAACAGCTCCTCCAACCTGCGCTTCGGCGACGAGCTGGCCAACCAGTGGATCCAGAACTTCCTGGACCCGCACGTCGTCCGTGACCCCGATGTGCTGACCGCGGTCGCCCACGGCCAGTTGACGCCCGAGGCGCTGTACGCCCCGCACACCGCCGACCTGCTGCAGGCGGTGCGCGGCCTGGAGGCGAAGGGGCTGGTGCCGCCCGAGCTGCGCGACATCATGGCCCCGAAGACCCAGGAAGACCTGGCGCAGGTGGTGAACCGCAAGGACGCCAGCCCGAGTTCCAGGATCATCGCCGACGACCTCGGCGTGCCGACCGCGCACACCGGCAGCCTGCCGGTGTCCTCGTCCGGCGACTTCCTGGCCCGCGCGGACACCACCGCGCTGACGGCCGACCAGCTGAAGGGGCTCCACCCGGAGGCCCTCTACCAGCCCGACCGGGTCCGCCCGCCCGTCGCCGACCAGGACGTCGTGATGACCGACGCCAGTCAGCACGACGCGCAGCGGCCGACGGCCCACACCCCGGACGGGGACGTGCCGATGGCCGACGGGACCGCCGACACCGCCGACACCGCGCCGCCGAACCGGAAGCGTCGACGGGACGAGGACTCCGACCGCGACTCCGACAGTGACTCCGACCGCGAGGCCACCCGCCGCCGGTTGGACGGCCTCGCGCTGGGCGGGTCGACCCCGCCCCCGCCGCCCCCGCCGCCGCCCGCGACCGGCGGGCACGACGGCACGGCCACCAACGGCACCCGCGGCTTCGGCAGCCCGTACGCGCCGCCGCCCCCGCCGCCGCCGTCCACGGGCGTGCACGACGGTGCGGCGGGCGCCGCCCACCACGAGACGCCGCCGCCCGCGCCGCCCGCCGCCGCGTCGGCCGAGCAGGTTGCCGAGCGGTCGGCTGCCCGGTTCATCTCGGACCGGCTGCTGCCGGACAAGGCGATCGACATGATCACCGAGCCCACCGACCACCGCCGCACCCTGGGGGACCCGAAGCCGGTCGACGTCGACGCACTGCGGGCGCAGTTCGCGGACCTGAGCCTGCGCGAGCACGCCACCGATCGGGACGTCGAGCCGATGGACATCGAGTCCCCGCCGGCCGAGCCGCCCCGCGGCGAGCGCAAGCGCCGCCGGGACGAGGACGAGGAGGTGACGCTGCGCCGGGAGGACGCGCCGGAGGGGCCGGAGGCCAAGCGGCAGCGCACGCCCGCGTACGAGAACACCTCCGCCGTGATGCACGACCGCGGCTACCAAGCGGTCGGCCCGCAGCACGAGTTGACCGGTCAGCTGGTCAACTACCTCGGCGGCGGTGCGAGGTTGCACCCGCCGATGAGCAACGGCCTTCTGGCGCACGTCAATCCGCACCACAGCCCGGTGCGGCCGCCCGAGGGCTTCCTGCCCGGCCGCGACCTGAACGCCTGCCTGGAGAACGTCGAGGCCTACCGCGACACGCACTTCGGACGACCCCGGGTCTCCGGGCAGACCCTGCACGGGACGGTCGAGCCGATTCCCGGCGACGTGCTGTGGAAGCGGCACGACGGACCCGCCCTGTTCGGCGAAGGGGCGGACGCCATCGCGAAGTTGGAGCAGCAGGTGGCGGCCGGCGGCAAGGGCAGCTTCGCCACCGTGCTGGGCGCCGGGCCGACCGGCGCGGGGCACGCCGTCGCGCTGGTCCACGACATGGACGGCACCCTGCGCTGGGCCGACCTGACCTCGCGCGTCGTGGTCGCCGCGAACGGCGGGACGCCGTTCAGCTTCAAGCCCGACTGGAAGGTGTGGGCGTCCGTCGCCGGACCGCACGAGAACAACCTCTCCGGCGCAGCCGACCCGCAATTCATGGAGCGCTACAGCACGTTCAGGAACGCCGAGCAGCCGCACGACACCGCCGAGCCGATGGACATCGACAACGGCTTCGGCGGCCACCCCGACGGGCCGCCCGCGCGGACCGAGGTGGCCGAGGTGGCCGAGGTGCAGGACGGCCGGCGGGGCGACGCGCCGAAGGAGGACGTGCCGAAGGGCGACGCGCCGAAGGAGGACACGCCGCAGCCGGTGAGCCCGACCCCGCTGCCCGCGAGCGGCGCCACCGCCGCGCCCGCGCCGGCCGGACCCGCCACCCACCCGGTGACGGGACCGACCCGACCCCGATCGGCGTCCGCCCCGGCCGAGTTGGAGCCGCGTACGACGGACGCGCCGGTCCGCTCGTCGACCGTCACCGAGCAGGGGCCGCGTACCGTCACGGAGCACGCGCCGCGCACCCCCGGCGCCGAGGCGGCTGCGCCGAAGTCCGAGCGGGCGCAGGTGGCGGAGTTCCCGCCGCCCGGGGCGCGAGTGCCCGTGGCCGGGGACGGCTACTGCCTGCTGCGGGCGGTCGAGGTCGGCGTGCCCGGACTGGGTGGTCCGGAGCGGTTGCAGGCCGAGGTCGGCAGGCACTTCGAGCAACTCGGCCTGGAGCACTGGCCGACCGAGGTGGTGGCCAACTACCGCAACAACCAGCTCCTTCGCGAGGACCTGCCGCCGGGCGACCTGCTGGCCTACCTGCCCGCCGAGGACCAATCGGCGTTCCGGGGGCTGCCCATCGACGAGCTGCGCGACACCATCGGTCGGCACCTCAACGACAATCCGCCGCCGCCGTCGGCCCAGGAACGGCGCGTCCTGCTCCGGACCGTCCAGGAGTGGAACACCAACTGGCAGTCGAGCGGGGGAGAGATGCTCCCGGCGGCGACCGCCCACGCGCTCGGCCTCCGGATGCGGGTGGTCGACCACGACGGCGTCACCCAGGCCGTCTTCGGTCCTGCGGACGGGCGTCCGGTGACGGTCTACCGCGCCCGGGACCACTACGACGGCAGCGAACTGCCGCCGCAGACACCGGTGACCGAGCATGTCCCGAGCGTCGAGCATGTCCCGAGCGTCGAGCACGCCCCCGAGGTCGAGCTCGCACCGGCGGCCGACCACACCCCGGTCACCCCGCACGCGGACGAGACGCCCGCGCCCGCCCCGACCCCGGAGCCGGCGCCCGCCCCGACGCCGGAGGCCGTGGTTCCGAAGCCGATCGCCGGCACCGACCTGGTGGTCGGGCTGACCGGGAACGAGAAGGCCGTCCGCGACAAGGTGATCGACGCCATCGCGCAGGCCGTCCCGGGCGACCGGGCGGCGGCCAGGGCGTTCGCGGACGCGCACTTCGGGCCGGCGACGCTGCGCCCGGTGCTGGGCGCACTGTCGCGGGGCGAGGTGTGGACGGCGCCGTTCGACGGCAACGGCTGGAGCGGCAGCGTCAAGCTGAGTGGAAAGGTCACCGGGTCGACGCACCTGCGCACCGAGAAGATCGAGTTCGAGAACGGCGCCGACCGGACGGTCGCGACCGGCACCAACCGTGACGCGCAGTGGGAGTTCAACGCCGGTGTCCAGGCCCGGCAGGGGCGCGGGATCGGCGAGCCGTCGGAGCTGGTCGCGTACTACCACGCGCGCGGCCACGGCGAGGTCAACCTCGACCTGGGCGGCATGGTGGCCCGGTCGAAGACCAGCGGACCCGCCGAGGTCTTCAGCTCGACGATGCGGCTGGAGCTCGACTTCGGCGACCTGCGCCACCACGGCGAGCCGGTGCGCGCCGCGTCCGGCGAACGCACCGACACGGTGGACCTCGATCTGACCGTCGCCGTCCCGGAACGCGCCGACGCCGCCTCGCCCGGCGAGCCGCGGGTGCCCCCGCAACGGCTGCTGGACGGCCGGGTCGGCGGGCAGGAGATCGTCCTCGACCTCGCGCCGCACGCCACGGCCGGGAACCGTCCGCCGGTGGAGGCGCTGCTCGACCACGCGGACGCGGCGGGCCGACGGGAGTTCGGCGGTGACTGGCCCGCGTTGCGCGAAAAGGTCCTCGCCGAGGTCGACTTCGGCCGGCTCCAGCGGGACCTGAAGAGCATGACGGCCGGCGAGCCGGTCTCCGTCACGCTCACCGACCGGCGCGGCAAGTCCCTCGGCACGGTCGAAATCACGGCGCGGGTAGGGGAGTTGAAGCAGTCCGGCACCACCAAGGAGACCGAGTTCAACATCGGCACCACCGTGCAGCAGGTGCGCAGCAGCTCCTCGACCCGGGGCAACGCGGGCCAGCTCGGATTCTCGGCCGCCGTGAAGCCGGGCAAGGGCCTGATCGGCGGCGGCGTGGCCGGGCGGCTCGGCACCGACCGGGTGGAGATCAGCGGCGAGGCCCGGACCTCGCAGCTGACCAGCAAGTCGAAGGTGCCCGGCGTGATGTACGACGGCACCGTCCACTTCGACCTGTCGTTCAACGGCAAGTCTGTTGCACCGGGGGCGAGTTCGGCGGACGTTCGACTGCTGGTCGACCGCGCCGACACCACCCCGGAGCCCGCGACGACCGAGCCCGCGACGACGGAGAGCGTCCCGACGGCGCGCGAGGTGGCGGGCCCGCCGGACAGTGTGTGGCGCGGCGGGGACGACCGGGGCGGCCTGGGCGAGACCGTGGTCGTCCGCGACCTGGAGAGCACGCGGGCGCTGCGTGAGGCCGTGGACACCCAGGGCCGGGCGCGGTTCGGCGCGGACTGGGACGCCGTCCGCGACCAGGTGATGCAGGGCTTCAGCCAGCCGAACCTGGCCGCCCGGCTGACCGGGATGACGCGCGGCGAGGCGCTGGAGGTGAAGATCCCCGGCAAGGAGGGGCTGGTCGTCAGGGCCGTCGCCCGGGTCGAGGGGATGACCTACCGGCGGGAGGACGGCAAGGCCGAACTCAACACCGTCAACGAGACCAGCGCGTTCAGCGTGAACCGCCGGCTCGGCGCGCGCACCACCATCGAGCAGGGCCAGGCCGGCGGCACCGTCACCAAGGGCACGCCCGGCGTGGAGCTGGGCGCCGCCGGATCCGGCCAGCAGCGGCGGCGGGTCGGCGGCCAGGGCCGGCAGGCCGACCGGGTGTACGCCAGCGGCAAGTACAGTGCGCCGCAGGTGATCTACGGCGCCGAGCTGACGGTGGACGTGCACGTCGGTCGTCCCGGCGCGGGCGCGGGCGCGGGCACGGGCGCGGCGGGCGGCAGCGGCCGTCCGGACGTGTCGGTGCCGGTGTCGGTGCCGGTCCGCGCCGAGGTGGGCATGGACGTCCGGGAGACCGTCAAGGTCCAGGTGCCGCACACCGGGGGCGGTGCCGTCGCCTTCCAGCGGCCCGAGAGCGGTGCGGCGGCGTCCAACCCGCCGGCCGCGCCGACCGCGAAGGCCGCGGCCCCGCACGCGGCCCCGCCGCGGATGGCGGACCGGCACGAGCTGAACGCCTCCTACGTGGTGCACACCCTGAGCGGCGCGGACCAGGTGCGCGCGCTGGTGGAGGACGCGGTGCGGACCAAGCACGGCGAGCCCTCGGAGGAGGTCAGGCAGCGGATCGGCGCGAGCTTCGACCGGGTCGCGCTCAAGGCCCAGCTGTCGCAGCTCACCCGTGGCGGGCGGATCACCGAGACGGTGCACGGCGCGACCTGGTCGGCCGAGGTCACCGTCACGGCCCGGCTGGGGGAGGCCGAGTACCACTCCCGGGCCGAGAAGTACGAGTTCGAGTCCGGCACCCGCAGCTCCAGCGGCCAGGGCAACCTGCGCGACGGCCGTGACCGGCTGAACGGCGGCGGCCAGGTCAAGGTCAAGACCGAGGTGGTGGACGTCACCGGCGGCTACACGTACCGGACGGACCGCAGCTACGGGCAGGCCACCGAGACCGTCGGCTCGGCCTCCAACCGCGGCAAGCACGTCGAGCCGGCGGTGTTCTTCGACGTCCGCGCGCCGTACGAGGTCACCGTCGCCTTCAAGCGGCTGGGCGTGCCCGACGGGGTCGTCACCGGCCACGCGGAGACGGTCGCCCGGGTGGCCGTCCCGCAGCGCGACGCCGTGCCGACGACCCCGCCGGCCGAGCCGGTCGCACGCGTCACGGAGAAGCTGCCGAAGGGCTTCGCGGACGGACGACGCCTGGACTCCTCGGCGATCGTCACCGACGTGCACGCCCTGCCCGGGACGACCGGCGGCGGCCCGCGGCGGACGCTCGGCGAGTCGATCGTGTCCCAGGTGGAGGCGGGCTGGAAGCCCGGCGGGCTGCGGGCGCTGCGCCGGAAGGAGGCCGGGCAGCCGGAGCTGGAACGCAACCCGTTCGGCAGCGACTGGCCGGAGCTGCGCCGCAAGCTGGACGCCGAGCTCACCCCGGACCGGTTGCAGTCCCGGCTGAAGGCGATGACGGCCGGGGACGAGATCGTCGTCCGGCACGGGCGGACCACCGTCCGGGTCGGTGCCCAACTCCGCGACGGGATGGTGCACTTGGGCGACTCGGGCACCACCGAGTTCAACGCCGGCACCGATGTGCAGCGCAGCTTCGCCCACACCGGCGGCACCGGCACCGCCCACCAGGGCACGGTCGGGCTGGCGACCGCCGTCCCCGTGCCGGCCGCGCCGAACGTGTCGGTGACGGCCGGCGTGACCGGCACCGGCGGCGCGGGCCACGACCGGACGGACACCCGGACCGGCAGCACCGCGGCCGGGTCCGCCACCAAGGCCAAGGTGCCCGGCAGCGCCTACGCGGGCGAGGCGGAGCTGCGGTTCACGATCAGCCGGCGGCCGTGGTTCGGCGAGAACGTGTACCAGCGGCGCACGGCGACCGTCGGTTTCGAGGCGCTGGTCGAGACCGGCGAGACCGTGCCGGTCTCCGCGGCCTCCGACGGCACGGTCACCGTCCGCCCGCCCGAGCCGGTCACCGTCCAGGTGCCGCCGGAGCGGGTCTGGGAGGGCGGCCTGCGCGACACCGACGTGCTGCGCTGGCTCGGCGACGTCGGCGGCGTCCAGGACCTGGTGCGGCTGCGCGGCCCCGAGTACTTCGGGCGTTCCACCTGGAAGGAGATGGAACCCGTCGTCGGGGCCGTCACCTCGCACAGCCACCTCTCGGCGATGTTCGGCACCGCGAGCCAGGGCATGGGGGTGTCGGCGACGCTCCCGTCCAACCGGGTGACGCTGGGCGGCGGCAAGGGCGTCGAGGTCGGCGTGAAGGTCGTCTCGCTCGAACACCGGGCGGTCGACGACAAGGTCGAGCTCAGTCCCGCCAACGCCGTGGCCTCCGGCACCGCACGGTCCGACCTCTCGGCGAAGAACGCCGGTGTCCAGGCACAGTTGGGCGCGAAGATCACCGGGGACGTCACCAACAGCCCGGCGGTCGTCGGCGGGGCGCAGCGCCTGTGGCGCGAGGGCGGCGGGCACGCCGACTCCGGGCAGGTGATCTCCAACGGCAAGTTCGCCGCCCCGATGGCGCGCTACGCCGGGCATGCCGAGGTCGAGGTGACGCTCTTCGACGGGGACCGGAAGCCCGTCAAGGAGAAGGGAGTCGTCCCCTTCACCGTGGACATCCCGCTGTCCGAGACCACCGGCCGGGACGTCGCGGGCGACCACTACCTCGCCTTCACCGGGGACCGGCGGGACGGGGAGCTCCGGGTCACCGACGGGGCCTGGCGGCTGGACGAGGTCCGGCGGCTGGTCGCGCCCGACGCGACCGTGGAGCATGGCCAGTTGATGGGCACCGTCCGGCTCGGACGGGCGCTCTACCAGGGCGAGTTCACCGCGAGCACCGAGGCCGGCGCCGCGCACGTCCGAGCCACCCACCGCCTGGTCGCCCTGGGCGGCGGCACCTCGGACGGCACGGCCGCGCTGCTCGGCGAACTCCTCGACGCACCGGGCGCCGAGCCGTTGAACGCGGACCGGGTCCGCCAGGTGGTCGGCTGGATCGAGGCGGCCCCGGGGCCGGTCACGCGGGAGGACCTGATCGCCGCGAAGGAGGCCTGGAAGGCCTGACCTGCGGTGGTGCATCATCCGACGATCCGATGATGCACCACCGTCATTGACAGTCGATCAGGTCCCCGGTGTAATGCTCACGCTCAGGAACGGGCGGCTCACTTCAGGGAGCAATGGTGGGGAACAGCAGAATTGACGCACTGTTCGAACGCGACCGGGCCTGTCGGGGTGCGGGCATCGTGCTCGACGAGGTGGCCGGGGGGCGGGCCGTGGCCCGGATGAAGGTCACCGAGGAGATGGCGAACGCGCACGGGATCGGCCACGGCGGGTACGTGTTCCTGCTCGCCGACGCCGCGTTCTCGTACGCGTGCAACAGCTACGGCCCGGTCGCCCTCGCCCAGGGCGCGCAGGTCACCTTCCTCGCCCCGGCGCAGCTCGGCGACGAGCTGATCGCCGAGGCGACCGAACGCACCCGCTCCGGCCGCCAGGGCGTCTACGACGTCACCGTCCGGACCGTCGCCGGCACCGTGGTCGCCGAGTTCCGCGGCCAGGCCGTCCTGATCGCCGGAGTGCCGCACAGCGCCTGACCCGGAACCCGCGGTCCTCACACGTCGCGGCGACTGCCGAGGACGAGGGTGGCGAGGACGCCGCCGACCGCCCAGGCGAGGTAGACGAACCATTCGCCGGCGGGGTCCGCGGCGAAGGGGATGTGCGGGTTGGGCGGGGTGCCGACCAGGTCGTGGAGGGTCTGCCAGGCCCGGAACGGCGTCGCGTGGTAGAGGCAGGCCGACCAATGGTGGTTCCGGCTCAGGAAGTTGGGGATCAGCAGCAGGACGGTGGTGGTGGTGACGATGGTGGCCGCGCTGTGCCGGACCAGCGCGGCCAGGCCGAGGCCGGTGAGGGCGCACACCGGGGGCAGCAGGGCGGAGGCCAACAGGGCCCGCCAGATGCCCGGTTCGGCGAGCGAGATGCCGGCGTGCTTGCCGGACAGGATCGCCTGGGTGAGGAAGAAGGACACGCCGGTCGCGAGCACGCCGAAGGCGGTCATCACGGCCGTCAGGACGAGGATCTTCGCGGACAGCAGCGCCCGCCGGGCCGGCACCGCCGCGAAGGTGGTGCGGATCTGACCGGTCGCGTACTCGCTGACCAGTGAGACCGCGCCCAGGCTGCCGGTGATCAGCAGCGTCGCGATGCAGGCGTTGTTGGTGAACGAGGCGGCCAGGGAGCTGTAGGGGACGAAGAACTCCCGTTGCGCGGGGGCGAAGTGGTCCCAGTCGTTGACGTCGGCGATCGCCGCGTTGGCGTTCAGGAAGACCAGCCCGAGCAGGCCGAGGAGCAGCCCCCAGCGGATCGACCGGAGCGAGAGCAGTTTGAACCACTCGCCGAGCAGCAGGTCGCGGAAGCGGGCCCGCGATTCGTCCGCCAGGAAGGGGACGGCGGTGAGCGCGGTCATCGGGTCTCTCCTGCGAGGTATTCGACGCTGTCGGCGGTGAGTTCCATGAAGGCGGTCTCCAACGAGGCGGCGTTGGTGGCGAGTTCGCGCAGCCGCAGGCCGTGCCGGTGGGCCAGGTCGCCGATGGTGTCGGCGTCCAGGCCGGTCACCACCAGCCGCTCCGCGCCGTCGGGGCGGACCTGCCCGCCGGCGGCGGTCAGGGCGGCGGCCAGCGCCTCCGCGTCCGGGGTGCGGACGGTGACGCTGCTGCCCCGGCCGCGGGCGGCGAACGCGGCGAGCGGCTCGTCGGCGATCAGCCGACCGCGGCCGATGACCACCAAATGATCGGCGGTGTGCTCCATTTCGCTCATCAAGTGGCTGGAGACGAACACCGTGCGACCCTCGGCGGCCAACTTTCGGAACAGTCCGCGCACCCAGCGCACACCCTCCGGGTCGAGCCCGTTCAGCGGCTCGTCGAACAGCAGCACCGGCGGGTCGCCGAGCAGCGCCGCCGCGATGCCCAGGCGCTGCTTCATGCCGAGCGAGTAGCCGCCGATCCGGCGCCGGGCCGCCCCGGCCAGCCCGACCTCCTCCAGCACCTCGTCCACCCGGCGCAGCGGGATCGCGTTGGAGCGGGCCAGCACCCCCAGGTGCGCCGCGGCACTGCGGCCGCCGTGCACGTCGGAGGCGTCCAGCAGCGCGCCGACGTGACGCAGGCCGCGCGGAAGGTCGCGGAAGCGGCGGCCCTGGACGGTGACGCTGCCGTCGGTCGGCTCGTTCAGCCCGATGATCATGCGGAGCGTGGTGCTCTTCCCGGCCCCGTTCGGGCCGAGGAAACCGGTCACCCGGCCGGGGCGGACGGTGAAGGTCAGACCGTCGACGGCGGTCGTGCGGCCGTAGCGCTTGGTGAGTTCGTTGACTTCGATCACGGGCTCCACGCTTCCGTGCCGGCCCGTCGTCCCGCGTCGGCCGGGCGGGGACACTGCCAACTGCCGGTGTCTACCCCGGTTGTACGTCCCCGGTCCGACGCCCGCCCGCCGCCGGGCTGGCTACGATCACCCCATGCCTGCGAACCCGCCCACCCTGCTCAGACGCGTGCCGCCCGGCGGCTGGGCGGCCACCGCCTGGACGGCCGGCCTCGCCTACTCCTTCGTGGTGCTGGTCCGGCTCCCCGGCGAGTCGCCGAACAACTTCTACCGGGGCCTGTGGCTGTCCGACCCCAACCAACGGACCCTCGCCGTCTGCGTGGTGCTCTCGCTGGCCGGCTGCGCGCTGCTGCGCCGCCGCCCGCTGACCGCCCTCGGGCTGCTGCTGGCGGGCGCCGTCTTCGGCGCGTTCGCGCTGCACTCCAGCGTCCTCGACATCCCGCTGGTGCTCGGCATCGACGTCGCGCTCTGGCACATCGCGGCGACCCGGCCGCGCCGCGAGACGGTGATCGCCTCGACGCTGGCCGCGCTGGTGTTGCTCGGCTACCCGATCGGACGGGTCCTGATGGGCTTCGTCATCGGCACCTCCACCGCGCTGGCCGTCCTGCTGACCGCCGCCGTCGCCGTGCTGCTCGGCCACTCGGCGGGGGAGTCCCGCCGGCACGCCGCGGAACTCGGCGAGAGTGCCGCCGCGCGCGCCGTCGCGGGCGAACGGCTGCGCATCGCCCGGGAGTTGCACGACATGGTCGCGCACAGCATCGGCATCGTCGCGCTCCAGGCCGGCGCCGCCCGCCTGGTGCTCACCACCCAGCCGGAGGCCGCCCGGGACGCGCTCGGCCGGATCGAGACCGCCGGCCGCGAGACCCTCTCCGGGCTGCGCCGCATGCTGGTCGCGCTGCGCGCCGCCGAGGACGACGCCGACGGGCAGCCCCCGCTCGCCCCCGCGCCCGGCCTCGCCGACCTGGACCGCCTCGCCCGGTCCACCACCGCCGCCGGCGTCACCGTCGACCTCCGCCGCAACGGCGAGGCCGGGCCCCTGCCGCCCGAGGTGGACCTCGCGGCCTACCGGGTCGTCCAGGAGGCCCTGGCCAACGTGGTCCGCCACGCCGGCGCGCGCTCCTGCCGGGTGACCGTCGACTGCGGGGAGGACGAAGTGTCCATCGAGGTGCTCGACGGCGGCGGCCTGCGCGCCACCCAGCCCGGCGGCGCGGGCTTCGGACTGCTCGGCATGCGCGAACGCGTCGCGCTGCTGCACGGCTCCTTCACCGCCGGCCCCCGTCCCGCCGGCGGCTTCCGGGTCGCTGCCACCCTCCCCGTCCCGGCAGGCGCCCGATGACGATCCCCCAGCAGCCCGCCGCGCCCGTCCGCCTCCTGCTCGTCGACGACCAGCCCCTCGTCCGCGCCGCCCTCTCCATGGTGGTGAAGGACGCCGCCGACCTGGAGATCGTCGGCGAGGCCGGCACCGGCGACGAAGCGGTGCTCCTGGCAGCCGAGTTGACGCCGGACGTGGTCGTGATGGACATCCGGATGCCCGGCATGGACGGCATCGAGGCCACCCGCCGGATCACCGCCTCCGGCGCCACCGCCCACGTCCTGGTGCTGACCACCTTCGACGACGACGAGTACGTGTACGGCGCGCTGCGGGCCGGCGCGTCCGGCTTCCTGGTCAAGGACATGGGCCTGGAGGAGATCCTCGCCGCCGTCCGGGTGGTCGCCAGCGGCGACGCCCTGATCGCCCCCCGCGTCACCCGCCGCCTGATCGCCGACCTCACCTCCCGCTCCGGACCCGGCAGTTCGACGCCCCCGGCGCGCACCCTGACCGGCATCACCGAACGCGAACAGGAAGTCCTGACGCTGATCGCCCGCGGCCTCTCCAACACCGAGATCGCCGAACACCTCTACCTCAGCGTCACCACCGTCAAGACGTACGTCACCCGGCTGCTCTCCAAGCTGGACGCCCGCGACCGCGTCCACCTGGTGATCCTCGCCTACGAGGCCGGGCTGGTGAGCGCCGCCTCCCGCTGACGGCAGCCGGCGATCGCCGACGGCGGGCTTCAGCACCACCTCCTGACGGGACGCCGGTGCCCGGACCAGGTCGGTCCGGGCACCGGCGTTCTGTCGGGTCAGTGCGCGGGGCGTTCGTCGATGACCTGGCGGAGCTTGCCGGTGCGGGGGTTGGTGACCAGGTCGGCGCGGGGGACCCATTCGATCCGGAGGGGGTGGATGGCGCCGATGGCGGTCTCGTCGGCGTAGGTGGGGCGGGCGTCGAGGACGGCGCGCAGGAGGGTGTCGGTGAGGGCGGGCGGGGGCGGGGCGGTGTGGCCGAGGCGGATGATCAGGCCGTCGCGGTTCTCCCAACGGCGTTGGACGAGCTGCATGCCGGTGATGTGGTGCTCGGGGTCGTGGGCGAGCAGGACGTCGCGGACCTGCTCGGTGGGCATGGAGACGATGCCGACCCGGGCGCCCTCGGTGGAGCGGCCGAGCAGGCGGAAGCGGCGGCAGTCGGCGTCGACCCATTCGGCGAGGTCGCCCGCCGGGTAGCGGAGGATCGGGACGAGGGTGCGGAACAGGTTGGTGACGACGACGCGGCCGGGGACGCCGGGTTCGGTGATCGGCTCGCCGGTGGAGTCGTCGATCAGCTCGACCACCGTCCGGTTCGGGAACGCCTCGTGCACCCGCAGGTCGTCCCCGGCGGGCACCGGCCCGGCGACCAGACCGGCGTCCACCGAGGCGTAGCCGATGGAGGACAGCGCGGCGTTGGGGAAGGCCGAACGCAGCAGCGGGCGAAGGTCGTTGAAGAGGATGTCGCCGCCGAACAGGATCAGTTCGACCTGCGGCGCGGGCCGCCCCTGCTTGAGCAGCGTCTCGGCGACGGCGGACAGCTTCATCGGCTCGCCCGCCAGCACGTCCGCGCCGAAGCCGTGGATCACGTCGGCGACGTACTCGTCGGGCGCGGTGGCGATCGGCAGCCGGACGTTGTCGATCGGCGCGTGTTGCAGGGCGTACTCGATGAACAGGAAGCCGCTGTAGAACTCGCCCGCACGGAACAGGTTGGCGACCTTCTGCCCGGGCTTGAGGCCGGCGTTGACCAGCCCGGCGCCGAACGCACTGACGGAGTCGACGTGTTCCTCGCGGGTCCACGGGGAGAACTTCGGCGAGCCGGTGGTGCCGCCGGACTTGTAGACGCAGGCGTCGGTGAGCGGGCCGGTCAACAGGTGGTTGTCGGGCCAGGAGTTGGCGGCCCAGAACGCGACCTGGTCGATGACGGGCAGCTCGGTGAGCGAGGTGACGACGTCGGGCAGGTCGCGGTACAGCTCCGCGTAGAACGGCGAGTTGGCGCGGGCGAAGTCGACGAGCGCCTGAAGTGGCCTGGCGGGCATGGTGGTTGCTCCAAAGTCACGGGGTGGGGGTGAGGCCGATCCAGTCCTGGGCGAGGCGCTGCACGGCCCGGCCGTCGCGGTCGGCGAGTTTGGCGTCGAGGTAGTCCGCCACCCACGCGTTGGTGGGGATGCGGAACGGCGGCGCGTCCTCGGCCAGCGCCCGCACCACCGCGTCGGCGACCTCGGCGGCGGGCTGCCCGGCACTCGCCCAGCCCTGCCCGAGCCGGTCGACGTACGCGGCGAAGGTGTCCGCGTACGGGCCCGAAGCGGCCTGCACGGTCTTGCGGTTGACGTCGGGGAAGTGCCCGAACCGGGTGTCGGGGACGTAGCCGGGCACCACCATCGAGACGCGCACGCCGTGCGCGGCGGCCACCGGGGCGAGCGCCTCCATGAAGCCCTCGACGGCGAACTTGGCCGCGCAGTACGCCTCGTTGAAGGGCTGGCCGACGACGCCGTGCACGCTGCCGATGGTCAGCAGCCGGCCGCCGGAGGCACGCAGCAGCGGCATCGCGGCGCGCGAAACCGCCACCGTGCCGAAGAAGTTGACCTCCAGGTTGGTGCGCAGCGCCGCCGAGGTGGACATCTCCAGCGTCGGGTCGAAGTTGGAGATCCCGGCGTTGTTGACCACCGCGTCCAGCCGGTCGATCCCGGCGAAGCAGGCGGCGACGGACTCCTCGTCGGTGACGTCGAGTCGGCGAACGTCCGTTTCGGGTGCGGCAGTTCGCAGCGCGTCGGCGCGCTCCGGCGAGCGGACGGTGGCGATCACCGCCCAGCCGGCCCGGCTCGCGGCGGCCGCGGTGGCCAGCCCGATGCCGGACGAGCAGCCGGTGACCAGCACAGTCCGACGTTCCGTCATGAGGAGGCCTCCGCGAGTTCGGTGACGCTGTCGGCGGCCTTCGGCAGGTCGGCGTCCATCCGGGCCTGGACGCCGAGGGCGGGCAGGAAGGAGCAGGCGGCGAGCAGGGTGCCGCCGACCATCGTCCAGCGGGCGGCGTCGAGGATGCCGAGCGGGCCGGTGAGCAGCGAGACGGCGAGGCCGCCGGCCAGCGCGGCGAGCGGGATGACGCCCCAGGTGGCGGTGCGGAACGCGGCGTGCATGACGCCCTGGTGCTGCGCGGACATCCGGGACTGCCGGGCGGGCGCGGAGCACACGTTGATGCAGGACATGAAGAAGCCGTAGCAGCCCATGGTGACGGCGATGACCGGCCCGGCGGGCAGCGCGGGCGCGGCCAGCACGCCCAGGCCGACCAGGCAGTGCAGCAGCAGCGACCAGGCCATCGTCCGGCCGATGCCGAGCCGTCCACTGATCTTCGGGGCGACCAGTGCGCCGAGCAGCGCGCCGACCGCGCCCGCGGACATCGCGGCGCCGAACACGCCGACGGTGATGCCGAGGCCCCGGTAGGCGAAGACCGGCAGCACGGTGACGAACACCGGCCCGCCCGAGTTGAGGACGACGGCGGCCAGCACCACTCGGCGCAGCACCGGGTCCTGCCAGTTCAGCCGGAAGCCCAGGGTGAGGCGCTGCCACACCGAGCCCTGTGCGACGGTGCGTTCGCCCCACGGCCGCATCCAGCGGAAGCAGGCCGCGGAGAGCAGGTAGCTGGCCGCGTCGACGAGCAGCGAGGCCGCGCCGAGCGCGCTGTACAGGGCGGCCGCGATGGACGGGCCGGCGACCTCGGCGACCGAGCCGCTGCCCTCCAGCCGCGAGTAGGCGCGCACCAGGTGCTCCTTCTCGACCACGGCCGGGACCGCCACCAGGTAGCCGACGTTGAAGAAGATGGTCGCGCCGGAGACCGCCGCCACGCAGCAGAACAGCAGCGGCGTGGAGAGGAAGTCCAGCCAGTAGGCGACCGGGATGACGGCGACGGCCACCAGTCGCACCAGGTCGCAGACCAGTAGGGTGAGGCGCTTGTCCCAGCGGTCCACCAGCACGCCCGCGATCGGGCCGAGCAGCGGAATTCCCAGGTACTGGGCCATCGCGACGATGCCGACCTGGAACGCGGAGGCGTGCAGCACGAAGATCATCAGGGTGGGGACGACGAACACCGTCACCCGGTCGCCGACGTTGGAGACCGACTTGCCGACCCAGAACAGGTTGAAGCCCCGGCCGAGCCGCTCGGGTGCGCGCAGTTTCACGACGCCTCCCGGACGACGAAGCCGGCGGTCTTCCCGGTGCGCTCGTTGCCGATCAGCGCATCGACCACGCGGATCTCGACGTGCTCCGGGTCGTGCACGAAGGCGGTGCTCAACGTGAAGGTGGCGGACAGCAGTTCACGTCGCAGCGCGTTCGGGTCCGACAGCGTGCCGAGCACCAGGACGTCGACCCGTTGGGCGCGGCCGCCCTGCTCGGTGATCACCACCTGGGCGCGGACGACGCCCGGCTCGCGTTCCACCCGGGCCAGCAGCTCGTCGACGTGCAGGCCGAGGCCGCGCACCTGCACCACGTTGTCGCGGCGGCCCAGCACCCGCATCGCCGGGCCCGGACGCCCGCACGGGCAGGCGGTCAACTCGCCCGCGTCGCCGGTGCGGTAGCGCAGCACCGGGTTGAGCATCGCCGGGTCGAGCGAGGTGAAGTCCAGCAGCCCGCCGTCGCCGACGTGCACCAGCTGGTGCGGGAAGGTGTGGAAGGTGTCGGCCGGGCAGTCCGGGGTGTTGGAGCCCACCACCCAGGTCTCGGTGGAGCCGAACATGCCGTGCCGCCGCGCGTGCGGTGCGACCACCGCCAGGTCCTCCTCCAACTGCGGCTGCCAGGCCTCGCCCAGCCACAGCACCTTGCGCAGCGAAGGGAGTCGAATGCCGGCGGCGCGGGCGTGCGCGAACCAAAGCCGCAGCACGCTCGGGGTGCCGCCGATCGCGGTGACCTTCCGGTCGGCGAGGAAGCCCAGCCACTCCGGGTACTCCTCGCGGGTCACCGACCCCAGCGCGATCACCCGGCAGCCCGACAGGTCCGCCAGGCCCGCCGCGAGGAAGTGCGCGCCCCACATCCGGCCCGCACCCCAGGCGTTGACGAAGACGTCGTCGCGGTCCAGCGGCTGCCAGTGCTCGTACACCTTCGCCATGTAGAACCCGGTCGGCGCGTACCCGACCTTCGGCGCGCCCGTCGAACCGCCGCTCTGGAACAGCCAGGTCGCGCCCTGCTCGGCGGCCGGCTCCAGGTGGGCCAGCGCCGTGTTCAGGTCGTCCTTGGCCAGCGGCGGCAGCGCCGCCAGCTCGGCGAGCGTCGTGGGCGCCTTCGCGTCCGCGTACCGGTCGCCGAACTCGGGGACGGTGCGCAGCAGTTCGAGGGTGCGGCGGGCGACGTCCAGGCCGTCGGCGGCCTGCTCGTCGGTCAGCGAGAAGCTCGTCACCGGTCGCCTCCGCCGGTGAGGAACGCCGCGTGGGCGTCCCGGTAGGCCGCGAACCGGGCCCGGGTGACGTCCCGTTGGACCGAGCGGTCCGGGTCGTCGAAGTCCGGGGCGATCACCCCGTCCGGCTCCAGCTCGGAGAACCAGAACCGCTCCCCGTCGTGCAGGAAGTCCACGCAGAAGAACGGAATCGGCAGCTTCTTCGCGAAGTACGCGGTGGCGTCGGCCAGTTCGGCCGGGAGCTCGCAGAACTCCATCGAACCGCCGCGGCTCGCGTTCGCCACCGGCGACCCCTCCTCCGGGGTGCGCCGCAGCACCGCGTACGGCTTCCCGTCGATCACGTACACCCGGTAGTCGACCGTGCCGTCGCCCAGGTACGGCTGCGCCACCAGCGTGGTGTCACCGCCCTGCGCCAGGCTCGCCAGGCCGCGCACGTCCTCCGGCGAACGCGCCAGGCAGATCCCGCCGCCGCCGCACCAGCCGGACGGCTTCACGATCGCCGGGAACGTCAAGGCGTCGAGCGCCACCTCGTACTGGTGCTTGGAGACGTCCCGGCCGGAGCCGATCCGCACCGACGGGATCGGCGGCACCGGCGAGTCCGCCAGGAACAGCATCGACGCCAGCTTGTCGTTGCCCAGCAGCGACACCTGCGCCGGGAACGGCAGGTAGAACCCCGCCTGCTCCAGCACCGTGCACAGCGCCAACTGGTTGAACACGTCCATCGACTGGTACGGCAGCGAGTACAGCGCCGTGATGAACAGGGTGTCCTCGGGCGTGACCAGCAGGTCGTCCACGTACACCCGCGGCCGGCCCGGATCGGTGCCGTCCACCGTCACCGCCTCCGGGGCGTGCCGGGACCACTCCATGCCCATCCCGGCGGCGACCTCCGCGAACATGTCCCAGAAATAGTGCTTCCACATCGCCCCCGACCGGGTCGACTCCCGGTCCGGGAAGATCCAGACCATCCGGCGCAACGGCGCCAGCGCCTCGCTCACTTGCCCTCCTCGGGGCCCAAAAGATCGAACTGCTGCGGAAGTCGTGCGCCGTCGCCGCGCGACAGCTGCTCCGCCCACCAGGCGCGGCCCGCCGCCGGCAGCGTGTCCACCGGATCCACGTACGGGAAGCGGCGGCTCAACTGCTGCTCCTCGGAGCCCACTTCGGGGGCGTCCAGCTCAAGGGCGGTGCGGTAGTTCTTCGTCCAGTACGAGATGCCGCGCTCCCGGTCGTAGTCGACCGCCTGGTGCACCCAGCGCTTGCCGACGTGCGGCACGTCCGCGACCATCCGCGGCGTCGCGTAGCCCGGCAGGTAGCCGAGGATCGCCTCCTGGAGGCGCTGCGCCTCGGACAGCGGCAGCCGCCAGTGCTCGGCGTTCGGGATCACGTCGCACAGGTAGAAGTAGTACGGCAGGATGTTCGCCTCGCCCTGGAGGGCGAAGCACAGGTCGAGCAGCGCCGCCGGGGTGGCGTTCACCCCGCGCAGCAGCACGCCCTGGTTGCGGACGTCCCGCACGCCCGCGTCCAGCAGCCCGCGGGCCGCCTCGGCGACCAGCGGGGTCACCGACGCCGCGTGGTTGGCGTGGGTGTGCACCGCCAGGTTGACCGACCGGCGGGCGGCCAGCCGGGCCACCCGCCCGACGCCCGCCAGCACCTTCGGCTGGAGCCAGTGCTGCGGCAGACCGACCACGGACTTGCTGGCCAGCCGGATGTCGCGGACCGAGCCGAGCTCCAACAGCCGCATCAGGAACGACTCCAGACGCGGCCACGGCACGTTCGCCAGGTCGCCGCCCGACACCACCACGTCCCGCACCGACGGGGTGCGCTTCAGGTAGTCGAGCATCTGCTCCTCGCGGTCCGCCGGCCGCAGCACCAGCCGCGCCTTGACCACCTGCGGGGTGGAGCGGCCGACCAGGTCCATCCGGGTGCAGTGCCCGCAGTACTGCGGGCAGGTCGACAGCAGCTCGGCCAGCACCTTGGTCGGGTAGCGGTGGGTCAGGCCCTCCACCGCCCACATCTCGCTCTCGTGCAGCGAGTCCCGGGCCGCCAGCGGGTGGCTGGGCCACTCCGGGTGCCGGTCCGAGCGCACCGGCAGCATGTACCGGCGCACCGGGTCGGCGAGGAACGCCTCGGTGAACGCCTCCGGGTACAGCGGGGCGTCGGACGCCATGGTGTTCAGCATGTGCGGCGGCAGCAGGATCGCCATCGTCGCGAACTGCGCCTGGTCGGCGGCCAGTTCACGGTAGAACCGATCGGTCAGCAGCGGACCGAAGAGCTCCCGCAGCTGCCGCTCGTTCTGCACGCAGTGCGCCCGCTGCCACTGCGCGTCCCGCCACTGCTCGGCCGACACCTCCCGCCAGCCCGGCAGCCGCCGCCAGTCCGGCTCGACCAGCTCCCGCCGCACGTACTGGTACGGCTGATGCGCCTGGCGGTTCATCTGGAACGCGCCGGAAGCAGCAGGCCCGCGTGCCGGGTGCGCAGCTCGCGCTTGAGCACCTTGCCGGTCGGGCCGAGCGGGAACCCGCCCTCGCCCTCGGCCACTTCGAGGGCGGCGAGCTCCGCCAGGCCGGCCTTCGCCAGCTCCGCGTTGGCCGCCTCCAGCAGCCCGTCGGCGGATGCCCCGTCCTGCAGGCGCACCACCGCGATCGGCCGCTGCCCGCCGTCCGGGTGCGGCACGCCCACCACCGAGCAGTCCTGCACCCGGTCGGCGCAGTCGGCGAGCAGCACCTCCTCCAACGGCAGGCTGTACACCGGCCCGTCGAGGGTGTCGATCACGTCCACCGTCCGGTCCAGGTGGTAGAACCGCCCCTCGGCGTCCCGGTACGCCACATCGCCGGTCAGCCAGTACCCGCCCTGCCGGAACGACTGCGTCAGCCGGTCGTTGTTCCAGTACCCCGGCGTGATCGACGGCGCGTCCACCGCCAGCAGCCCGACCGTGCCGTCCGGCAGCTCCACGCCGTCCTCGTCCAGCACCGTCGCCCGCGCCACCACCTCCGACGGCCTGCCGACACAGCGGTCGTTGCGCTCCGTCTCCGGCGAGATGACCTGCCCGAACAGCGCCATGCCCATCTCGGACGAGCCCAGGCCGTCGACGAACTGCGAACCCGGCAGCGCCGCCTGCCCGGCCCGCTCCTGCGGCAGCAGCCACGGCCGGATCAACCCCGCCGGGCGCTCACCGAGCCGAACGAGCCGGCGGATGTGCCCGTAGTGCGCGCTGTCGCCCGTGTTGAACCAGGAGTGCACCTTCGCCGCACCCGCCGTCGGGAGCTCGCCGGTCGCCAACTCCACGAAGGTGCGCGGGAACGAGGCCACCATGGTCGGCAGGAACGCCTCCATCACCGGCTCCACCGTCACCCGCCGCCAGTCCGACATCACCACCGTCGGCAGGCCCAGCAGCGTCGCCGTCAGGAAGTAGCTCAGGCCCCCCGCGTGGGTGTGCGGCATCAGCGACATCAGCCGGTCGGTCGGCTCCGCCGGAAAACGCACCATCCGCGGCTGCTTGCCCTCCCAGAACTGCCGGTGCGCCAGCGTCGTCGACTTCGGCGTGCCCGTCGTCCCCGAGGAGTGGATCAGCGCCACCACGTCCTCGGCCGCATGCTGGTACGGGTACCCGTCGGGCAGCGGCGCCGACGCCGCGTCGAACGCCTGCACCTCGGCCGTCAACGACAGGAAACGCGGCCGCAGTTGGGGCTCCTTCCGGTACGCCGAAGCCAGCCGGGTGGTGTCGTCCGCGACCACGCCGACCACGCCCACGTGGCTCAGGTAGCGCACCATCACGTCGTGCCGCATCGCGTCGTTCACCAGCGCCGGAATCGCGCCCAGCGCGGTCAGCGCGAAGAAGTGCAGCAGCGGCTCCAGGCCCTCGGCGATCACCACGCCCACCGGCTCGCCCGGCCGCACCCCGTTCGCGTGGTACCAGGCCGCGTACCGGTCGCGCAGCGCCACCAGGTCCAGCAGGCTGTGCCCGCGCAGCGCCACCTGCCCGCGGTGGTCCAGCCGGTGGCTGAACGCGAACGGCACCGCACGGTGCGGATTCGCCTCGACCGCCCGGTCGAGGAAGTTGCCCGCACCCAGCGTCGGGTCGGACATGAAGCGCTCCCTGACGGCGAGCGGCGCGATGGGGGTCTGATCGCTCATGGCGGTCTCCGGTCTCTTCGGACGTCCGAAGCAGGACTCGACGCCCGGGCACGCCCTCGTGAAGCGCGCACCGGGCCGGGGGAAAAGGTCCAACGGGATGAACTGACGGAGCGTCAGATCTGCTTACTCGCCGAGGAGTTCGGTGACGACGCGGCGGGCGGAGCGGATCGCGCCCTCCAGCAGGCCGAAGAACTCGGTGCTGGTCTCGGTGCCCGCGAAGTGCACCCGGCCGTGCGGCGCGGTCAGCGTCGGCCCGAGCACCGACCAGTCGCCGGGCCCGAACAGGGCCGCGTAACAGCCCCTGCTCCACGGCTCGTTGACCCAGTCGGTGACATGGAAGCCGATCGGCTCCGGCAGCATCGGGAACAGCCGGGACGCCTGCGCGACCGCCGCCGCACGCTGCTCCTCGGGCGGCAGAGCGGCGAACCGGTGCGCCTCCGCGCCCGTCACGAACCCGGTCAGCACGCCCGGCGAACCCTCCGGCGGAGTGTCGTCCACCGTGGACAGCAGCGGACCGGCCGCGTTCACCGACCAGCCGGACAGGCCGTGCGCCCGCCACACCGGCTCCGGGAACACCAGGTTCAGCTTCACCGCGCAGCCGCGCTCCGTCCGCGACGCCGCCCGCGGGGCCGGCAGCGCCGGACGGAACTCGATGGCGTCCGCGAGCAGCGGCGGCACCGCCACCACCACCGCCTCCGCCCGGTAACTCCCCTCGGGCGTCCGGACGACGGCCTCCTGCCCGGTCTGCTCGACGGACAGCGCCGGCTCGTCGGTGTGCAGCACACCGCCGAGGTCCAACAGCTGCCGGGTCAGCCGCTCGCACAGGCGGTGCGCGCCGCCCGCCACCCGGTCCTGCTGCGCGCCGCCCTCGAAGGCGTTGAGATAGCGCAGCCCGCCGCCCGAGCGGAGGTAGAACGCCATGTGCAGCACCGAGATCTTTGTCGGATCGGCCGCCATCATCTCGCCCAGGAACAGCGGGAAGAACAACGTGGCGTCCGGGTGCGACAGTTGCTGCTCCGCCCAGTCGGCCACCGTCAGCGCGTCCAGGCGCTCGGCGTCCGGCGAGAGCCACGGCGCGTCCGGGCGGACGGCGGCCGTCAGCTCCTCCAACTGCTCGAACAGGTCGCCCAGGGCGACCGCGCTCAGCGGCGGGAAACGGCCGTCGCGGGTGTCGGCGTTCCCGGCGGCGCGGTCGTCCGTTCCGGCCGGGGTGAGGGCGAAGCGGCTGGCGCCCTGCATGGCGGTCGGGGCGGTCTTCAAGTCGCAGGCGGCGAGCAGGGCGTGGAGCTCGGTGTGCCGGTCGCCCAGGTAGGCCGCGCCCGCGTCGATCCACCGGCCGGGCGCCACCTCGATCCCCCGGGTCCGGCCGCCGACCCGGTCGCGGGCCTCCAGCACCGTCACCCGCACGCCCTGGCGGGCCAGTTCGACGGCCGCCGTCAGGCCGGCCAGGCCCGCGCCGACGACGATCACCGAACTCGGCGCCCGGCGGGCGGTGTCGGCTCCGGCTGCGGCGCTCACCGGGCGGCCGCGGCGGTGTGCGTGGCGGTGTGCGTGGCGGTGTGCGCGGCGATGCGGGCGGCCAGGCCGGCCGGGGTGGGGTCGGTGAGGAAGTCCTCGAAGGTCAGCTCCACGCCGTGGTCCCGGGCGACGGCGCTCAGCACCCGGGTGGCGATCAGCGAATCGCCGCCCAGCAGGAAGAAGTTGCCGTCGGCCGGGACGTCGTCCAGTTCCAGGATCCGGCAGAACACCGCCGCCAGCGCAGCCACGGTGGCGGGCGCGGCGGGTGTGGTGGTGACAGGCATGTCGAGGCTCATCGGGGGGTCTCCTTCGACCGGTGCGGGGTACGCGTGGTCCGGCGGGGTGCCAGCGGGGTCAGCGGTGCTCGGTGTGCGGTGCTGCGTGACGTGGTGCGGTGCGTGGTGCGGTGCTGCGTGACGTGCTGTGGTGCGGTGCTGCGGCGGACGGTCGCGCGGTGGCGCGGCAGGTGGCGGTGTCGGTTGCGTGAACTGACGGACCGTCAGATGTGCGGGCGGTGCTCCGCCCGTGCGGGTGCACGACGGTGTGATGACGGGGTGGTGATGGCGAGGTGGTGGTGACGGGCTGGTGGTGGCGGAGGGGGCCGCCGGGGATCAGCGCGGGGCGGTGCTGTGCAGGCGGTGCGAGGCGGCGCGGTCGACCTTGCCGCTGGCGGTGCGGACCAGGTCCGGCACCACGGTGATCCGGCTCGGGACGAGATGCCCGGGCAGCCGTTCGTGCAGGTAGCGCAGGAGGTCTCCGGCGAGCGCGGGATCGGCTCCGCCGCTGCGCGGGACGACGTAGGCGACCAGCGCGGCCCGTCCGGCCAGCGTGGTGGCGGTGACGGCGGCCGCGCCCACGCCGGGGTGGGCGCCGATTCCGGCCTCCACCTCGGCCGGGTCGACCCGGATGCCGCGGATCTTCACCTCGTGGTCCAGTCGCCCCAGCGGGGTCAGCACCCCGTCCGCGCTCCGGGCCGCCCGGTCGCCGGTGCGGAACCGGCGCTGCCCGTCGTCGCTCGTCACGAACCGTTCGGCGGTGACCTCGGGCAGCCCCGGGTAGCCGGTCGCGAGGGCCGGCCCGCCGATCAGCAACTCGCCGTTGTCGTCGAGCAGTTCGTCGACATGGGGGAGGGCCCGTCCGATCGGCGCGCGCTCGGTGGGATCCCAGTGGCGGCCCGGCTTCGGGGTCCTGGGGCCGAGCAGGTCCACGGCGTGGGTGATCAGCGTGGTCTCGGTGCAGCCGTAGGTGTTGAGCAGGCGGATGCGTGCGCTGCCCGGCAACCGGCTCCAGTCCGCGAGCCGGGCCGGGTTCGCGGCCTCGCCGCCGATCACCACCAGCCTTACGCAGTCCGGCAGTTCGGCCGACGCGCCGTCCTCGGTGAGGTGCAGGACGAGCTCGTGCCAGAACGCGGTGGGCAGGTCGAGGACGGTGATGCCGCGCCGCTCGACCATCCGCAGCAGCCGGGGGAAGGACGCCGAGTACGCCTCCGGGTCGAAGACCAGCCGGCCGCCGGCTGTCAGGGTCGGCAGGATCTCCTCGAAACAGGTGTCCCAGTTCAGCGAGGCGAACTGCAACACCCGGTCCTCCGGCCGGAGTTCGAACAGCTCACGCAGGGACGCGACCACCGCCGAGATCGCCCGGTGCGGGGTCAGCACCGGCTTCGGCAGACCGGTGGAGCCCGAGGTGAACAGCGTGTAGGCGGGGTCGTCGGGTGCGGTCGGTGCGGCGGGTGCGACGGCGGAGGCCCGGTCGGGCGCGGTCGCCCCTTCGTCCAACTCCAGGTAGGGCAAAGAGAGTTGCTCGGCCTGGGGGAGGGCCCCACGGCCGACCAGCAGTCGGCAGTCGGCGGCCTCGACCATGCGTCGCTGCCGCTCCACCGGGAAGCCCGGGTCGAGCGGAACGTAGACGCCGCCGGCCATCAGGATGCCCAGCAGCGCCACCACGGTGTCCGGGTGGTGCGTGGCCGGTACGGCGACCGGCCCCGGCCGGTCGCCCAGTCGGGCGGCCAACCGCCGTGCGGATAACGCGAGTTGATGGTAGCTGAGAGTGCTCTCGGGCGACTGGATCGCGGCTCGCTCGGGCCACCGGAGAACGGTTTCCTCGAACGCGCCCAACAGGACCGAACCCGGTCTGTTGTCGCCACCGTTCTTTGACATGCCCGCTCCAAGATAAATGCCCAGAGGTGCTCGCCCGTGCTTCGGCGAACCGGGACTCTACCCCCCACCATGCGGGCCCACAATGGTTGTTGAGTCGATTTCCCAGGCGGCCTGTGATCGAAGTGTGAACCCCCGCGCCCGGATCTTGATCACGTTCCGTGATCAAGGTCTCTAGCTGGAGTCGGCCGCCCTCCCGCCCCCCGTCGGGCGCCCTCGCATGCTGGTCCAGTCCACTGTCGGAGAGCCCGTGGACGGCCGGGCGGAGGCATGGAGGGGTGTCCATTAATGCGTCCGAATCGGCAGTCCCCGTTACCGAATCGGCCCTCTTTGCCTCCGAACGAACCCCACCCCTCCGAGGGCCGTCCGGATCGGGCCCGGAATGGAAAGCGATTACCCTTCGCCGCCCCGGGGGCCGCCAATTCACGCGCCGCTCGGCGGCGTCCTCCCGCCCGCGCCGGCCGCCCGGCGACAACGGAGCGTGATCGTACGAAGGTTCGGGCGGGCGGAAATGGTCGGCACTGCCGGGAGCCGGGCGGAGGCCCACGGCGTATCCGCCGCCGCGGTGCGGGAATTGGCACCCGCGCGTAGGGTCGCTGACAGTCCGGGGTCGCCAGCATCCGCCGCTGTGACAGAAGACCTCGACGATCCCCTCTCCGGCCTCGACGACGCGCCCTGGGCCCGACTCGGCCACTCCTACGGCACCGCCGACGACGTCCCCGGGTACCTCCGCGCGATGGGGGCGGGAGACTCCGAAGGCCGGTACCCGCCCAGTGCGCTGCTCGCGGAAAGGCCCTGGGGCACCCGATCCCAGTCCGCCGTGCAGACCGTCCCGTTCCTCGTCCGGATGGCGCTCGATCCGGGAGCGGCCCACAGGCGCCGGTTCGTCGCCCTGCCGGCGGCCATCGCGATCGGGCTGGACCACAACCCTCTGCCGAACGGCTACGACCCGGGGGAGGACCGCGAGCACCTGGAAACCGTACGAGGCCAAGCGGGCGAGTGGGACCAGTGGATCGCCGAGGCCGCGCGGAGATCTGCGGGCAACTGCTCATCGACGCCGAGGCGGCCGTGTTTTGCTACGACGCCGTTCGGGAGGCGCTTCGCGCGCCGGCCGCCCTGCGGACCTCGAACAGTCCTGGGCTGCGCGCCGGGACGGCGAACCTGCTCGGGTGGTTTCCCGAGTGCGCGGCGACGTCGATCCCGCTGCTGATGGCGTTCGTCGTCGACGAAGCACTGCCCGGCGTCGCGGCGACGGGTGTGGTCGCCCTCGGGTTACTGGGCGACTCGGCGGCCGTCCCCTTCGCCGAGAGCTGCCTGGACAGCCGGTCGCCGAGCTGCGCCGGGCCTCCGCGTTCGCGCCGACCCGGCCCGTCGTGAACGTGGTGATCCAGGCCGGCGCCCGGCCACCGGCGAAGGCCGCGACGATGTCCTTCCTGAGCGCTTCCCACCGCAGGCTCGCCGTCATGCCCCCGGCCGAGACGCCCGAGGCCACGACGCTCCGGGCGGTCGACGCCGTGCTCGTCGCACCGGTCGACCGCACGGAAGCCGAGAGGTCACGACCTGGCGCGCGACCTGTTCACGCTGCACTTCCCGGGCGAGCCCGCCGAACCCCGCAGTCCTTGGGGGACTTGAGTGAGGTGCAGCGGCATCTTGTGCGGTTCGCGGTCGACCGGGATGACGCTGCCCGCCTTGCCGGCGCACGCGATGCGCTGCGTCGGTGGCAGCTGCCGACCGGGCCCACCGGCCTGCGTACCTATGTAGGGAGCGTGTGACCCTGCTCGTCCGGGTCGACGCCGTCCCGCACTTTCACGCGTAAATGAAGCGTAAAGATTGCCGGATCCTGGCAATGTGGGAGCAGTGCCCCGGCTGCCATGATCGACCTGCGTTCGACTGCGGGCGCGATCGGGGTGAGGCAAGGGGGCGCGGCGGATGGACGGGTTCTTCGAAGCCGCGCTGGGCTTCCCCACGGCCCTGTTCAGCTTCGCGCTGGTGGTGGTCGTCGGGTACTGGATGCTGGTGCTGCTGGGCGGTCTGGGGTTCGACGGCCTGCACGGGGGACACCACCACGTCGACGCCGTGGACGGGGGGCACGGCGCCGACGTCGACGCCAACGGGGGCGTCCTCGCGGGTCTCCGACCGGGCGGGGTGCCGGTGACGGTGGCGGTCTCGCTGCTGATCGCCATTGCCTGGTTCGTGAGCCTTGCGGGGTCGGCGCTGACCACCGGCCTGCCGGCCCGCGCCGCCGTCCTGGCCGCCGCGGTGGTCTCGGCCTGGGTGGGGACGAAGGCGCTGCTGCGCCCGCTGGCGAAGCTGCTGCCGCAGGAGCGCGCCGCCCGCCGCCACGACTTCGTGGGCCGGGTCTGCGTGGTGCGCACCGGCCGGGTGACCGGCGACTTCGGTCAGGCCGAGGTCGCCGCCGAGGACGGGTCGACCGCCGTCGTGCAGGTCCGCTCCCTCACCGACGAGGCGGGGTTGGCCGCCGGCCGCACCGCCCTGATCTTCGACTACGACCCCGTGGGCGAGCACTTCCTGGTCGCCCCGTTCGATCCCGGGACGCTCGGCAGCTGACCGCGCCGCCCGCCCAGCTCCGACTTCTCTTCAACCGAAGGACCGTGATGAACACCATCGCTGTGGGCTTCGGCGTGCTCGTCGCCGTTGCTCTCCTCATCGTGCTCGCGCTGCTGCTGTTCACCAGCCGCCTGTACCGGAAGGTGGAGCAGGGCAAGGCGCTGATCATCTCCAAGACGAAGAAGGTCGACGTCACCTTCACCGGCGCGGTCGTCCTGCCGGTGCTGCACAAGGCCGAACTGATGGACATCTCGGTGAAGACCATCGAGATCTCCCGGACCGGTCGGGACGGCCTGATCTGCCGGGACAACATCCGCGCCGACATCCGGATCTCGTTCTTCGTGCGGGTGAACAAGACCGTCGAGGACGTCATCAAGGTCGCCCAGGCGATCGGCACCGCCCGGGCCAGCGACCAGGCGGCGGTGCAGGACTTCTTCTCCGCGAAGTTCTCCGAGGCGCTGAAGACCGTGGGCAAGCAGCTGGACTTCACCGACCTCTACACGCACCGGCACGAGTTCCGCGACCAGATCATCGCGGTCATCGGCACCGACCTCAACGGCTACAGCCTGGAGGACGCGGCGATCGACCACCTGGAGCAGACCCCGATCACCTCGCTCGACGCCGACAACATCCTCGACGCCCAGGGCATCCGCAAGATCACCGAACTGACGGCGATCGAGCACGTGCGCACCAACGAGTACCAGCGCACCGAGGAGAAGGAGATCACCCGGCAGAACGTGGACGCCCGCGAGGCCGTCCTCGAACTGGAACGCCGTCAGGCGGACGCGGAGATCCGCCAGCGCCGCGAGATCGAGACGCTGCGCGCCAAGGAGGAGGCGGCGATCGCCCGCGTCCAGGAGGAGGAGCGGCTCAGCGCCCAGGGCGCGTTCCTGAAGACCGAGGAGCAGCTCGGCATCCAGCGCGAGAACCAGGCCCGTGAGGTGGCCGTCGCACAGAAGAACCGCGAGCGGGTCATCGCCGTGGAGACGGAGCGGATCGAGAAGGACCGCCTGCTGGAGGTGATCGGCCGCGACCGGGAGACGGAGCTCGCCCGGATCGCCAAGGACAAGGAGGTCGAGACGCAGAAGCGGGAGATCGCCGACGTGATCCGCGAGCGGATCGCGGTCGACCGCACCGTCGCCGAGCAGGAGGAGTCCATCAAGACCCTGCGCGCCGTCGAGGAGGCGGAGCGGCTGCGCAAGTCGATGGTCATCCAGGCCGAGGCCGAGGCGCAGGAACAGCTGGTGAAGGACATCAAGGCCGCCGAGGCCGCCGAGCAGGCCTCCCAGCACAAGGCCCGCGAGTCCCTGGTGCTCGCCGAGGCGCGCCGCCAGGCCGCAGACCTGGACTCGGCCGCGAAGATCCGCCTCGCCGAGGGCGTCCAGGCGGCGGCCGCCGCCGAGGGCCTGGCACAGGTGCAGGTACGCGAGCAGGAAGCGGCGGCGATCGAGAAGGTGGGCCGGGCGGAGGCCGTCGTCCTCACCGAGAAGGCGCAGGCCGCCGCGCTGGAGATCGGCGCGAAGCTCAAGGCCGAGGCCGAGGGCCTGACCGAGAAGGCCGCCGCGATGGCCGCCCTCGACGAGGCGAGCCGCGGTCACGAGGAGTACCGGCTGCGCCTGGCCGCCGAGAAGGACATCCGCCTGGCGGGCCTGGACACGCAGCGGCAGATCGCCGAGGCCCAGGCCAGCCTGGTCGCGGCCGGGTTGGAGAAGGCCAACATCGACATCGTCGGCGGTGACGGAGTCTTCTTCGACCGCCTGGTGCAGTCCGTGACCGCGGGCAAGGCCGTGGACGCCTTCGTCGCCCACTCCGACACCGCCCGCACCCTGGCCGGCCCCTGGCTCGACGGCAGCGCGAACTTCACCGAGGACCTCACCCGGGTGCTGTCCTCCGTCTCCACCGCCGACGTGCAGAACCTCACCGTCTCCGCCCTGCTGATGAAGCTCATCGGCGCAGGCGGCGACCAGACCGGCCCGCTCACCCAACTGCTCGCTTCCGCCCAGCAGATGGGCATCGCCGAGACGCCGCTCGCGGCCCTCAACGGCGCGAAGAAGTAGCCGGCCCGAAGAAGCAGACGGCGCAGAAAACCGCGCCGAGTAGGAGAAGGAGCAACCACGGTGGCCGAGGACGTCGACGTCGACACGGGCACGTACGAGGTGCTGCGCGCGCGGCTGGCCGCCGCCGCGGCCGAGCTGACCGGGCGGGCCACCGCCCTGAACGCCCGCCGGGTGGCGGAGTTCGGCGCCGGGGAGCTCCAGCTGACCGGCACCGGCCGGCTGGCCACGGCCGGCGCCTGCACACTGCGGGACGCGGTGGGCCTCGGCGGCCTGCTGCTGGTCGGCCGCAACCCCGCCGCCGACGCGGACCGGGGCGGCGGCGACGTCCTCTCGCTCCACCGCCCGGACCTGACCGACGCCGCCCCGGAGGAACTGCCGGGCCTGCTCGACGACCCCCGGTTCCGCCAGGACCTCGCCGAGCTGTACCGGTACTTCCGCGACGCGCGCCTGGAACAGCTGCGGCTGGTCGACAGCCGGCTGCTGGCCGTCTTCCGCACCGGCCCGGCCGCCGGCGACCTCCGGGTGCTGCGCTGGCAACTGGGCGCCGACGGCAGCGTCTCCTACCTGGACGCACGCGGCGAACGCGGCAACCCGCCCGGCGGCGGGCAGGAGGTGGAGTGGCGGACCGTCACCCGGGACGACCACCTCACCGGCCCGCAGCCGCAGGCCGACCTCGGCGGCGAACTGCGGCTCGCCACCGCCGGCGGCACCCTCGCCCTGAGCACCCCCGCAGGCGCCGTCCTGCACCAGGAGCCACTGGCCGAGCCGCTGCAGACCCTCGCCGACGCCGACATCGCCCACGCCCGCCTGGACACCCTGCTGCTGGTCCGCATCCGCCCCTACCAGGAGCAGACGGCCCGTCACCTGGTGTGCCACCTGCCGACCGGCCGGGTCAGCAGGATCGACGCGCTCGGCCAGGCCTGCCTGCTCCTCCCGGGCGACCAGGGGCTGGCCTTCCCCGGCGGCTACCACCTCACCGACGGCAGCGTCCGCGCCTTCGACCACCCCACGGCGGGCCTCGGCCACGAACGGACGGTGCGCTCGCCCAACGGCGAGGACGTCCTGTTCGTCTTCCGCGACCCGGTCGACGGCCGCACCCTGCTGCTGCCGTACAACACCGTCCGGCAGGAAGCCGCCGCCCCGCTCGCCTGCCAGGGTCACGCACTGCTCGACGACGGCACCCTGATCGCCCTGCGGGGCGGCGACGACGGGCCGGCGCTGTTCCACCCGGTCCAGGTGTGGCGGACGCCGTTCACCAGCGAGCGGTACCGGGCGGCGCAGCCGCCCGGCCAGGGCCCGCTGGCACGGATCGGCAACCCGGACCTCGTCCGCGGCCTCGCCGACTGCCTCGCCGTGGCCCGGCTGGCCGCGGCCCGCACCGACACCGCCGCCGGCCACACCGCCGTCCTCGCCGCCTGCACCCGCACCGCCGACCGCCACCACTGGCTCGGCGAGACCGGCCTCGGCGACCTGCACGAGCCGCTCCACGCGATCCGCGACACCGCCCGGCAGGCCCTCGCCGAGTACGAGACAGTCGCCCGCCTCACCGAAGCGGCCGCAGCGGCCGTCGACCGGGCCGCGCAGCAGGTGGAGACCCTGCTGCGCCTCACCCGCGGCGAGAGCCCGGACACCGCCACCGGCTGGGTCGGCCGGCTCACCGAACTCCGCCGCGCCCAGGGCCGGGTGGAGGCGCTGCGCGAGCTGCGCCGCGCCGACACCGCGCACATCGACCGGCTCGCCGCCCACCTCTCCGAGGGCCTGACCGAAGCCGCCGGCCGCGCCGTCGCCTTCCTCGCCCGGCCCGACGCCTTCACCGACCAGCTCCAGCAGGCCGCCGCCCTCACCGAGGCCGCCGAGTCCCTCACCGCCGGCGCCGACGGCGAACCGCTCGCCGAGCAGATCGCCGCCCAGGCCGAGACCGTCCAGGTCGTCGGCGAGCTGGTCGCCGAACTCGACCTGGCCGACCTCACGGTCCGCACCGGCATCCTCGACCGGCTCGCCGACGTCCTCGCCGAGACCAACCGGGCCCGCGCCGCCCTCACCCGGCGCCGCCGCGAACTGCGCACCCGGGAAGCCGCCGCCGAGTTCGCCGCCGAATCCTCCCTGCTCACCCAGGCCACCACCGCCGTCCTCGCCACCGCCGACACCCCCGAGGCGTGCGACGAACAACTCGGCCGGCTGCTGCTGCGCGTCGAACAGCTCGAAACCCGCTTCGCCGACGCCGACCCCGCCCTCACCGACCGGCTCACCACCCGCCGCACCGAGATCCACGACACCCTCACCACCCGCCGCCAGGCCCTCCTCGACGAACGCGCCGCCCGCGCCGACCGCCTCGCCCGATCCGCCGACCGCGTCCTCGACGCCCTGCACCGCGAGCTGACCGCGCTCACCACGGCGGGCGACATCGACGCGGCCCTCGCCGCCGGCCCGACCGCCGCCAAGGTCCGCCAACTCGCCGACCAACTGCGCGGACTCGGCGATCCGGTGCGCGCCGGCGAACTGGCCGGCCGACTCGGCGCGGCCCGGGAACAGGCCCAGCGCGCGCTGCGCGACCGCGCCGACCTGTACACCGGCGACGGCAGCGCCCTCCGGCTGGGCCGACACCTGTTCACCGTCACCACCCGGCGCCCCGAACTCACCCTCCTCGCCGGGTCGGACGCCCCGGCCTTCGTCCTCACCGGCACCGACTACCGGTCCCCCGTCACCGACCCCGCCTTCCGGGCCGCCCGCCACCACTGGGGCCGGCAGCTGGCCTCCGAGACCCCCCGGATCTACCGCGCCGAGTACCTCGCCGCCGGCGTCCTGCTCGCCGCCGAACCGGCCGGCCTCGACGCCCTCCACGAGGCGGACGGCGCCGGCCGGCTGCTCGACCTGGTCCGCCGCGCCATCGAGTCCCGGCCAGACGAGGGCTACCAGCGCGGCGTCCACGACCACGACGCCACCGCCGTCCTCTCCGCACTGCTGCGCCTGCACGCCGACGCCGGAGCACTGCGCCACCCCGCCGCCGCCCGCAGCGCCGCCCGGCTCTTCTGGGCACACGGGACCGACGACACCTCCCGAGCCGTCTGGGCGGCCCGCGCCCGCTCACTCGCGCTCGCCCGCGACGCCTACGGCCCGGTGCCGGCACTCGACGACCTCGCCCACGAACTCGACCGGGCCATCGGCGAGTTCACCCGGACGACGGCGCTCCCCGGCCCGCCCGAGGGCGCGGCCGGCCGCTACCTCGTCGACGAACTCGCCCGCCGCCCGGTCGGGTTCGCCACCCGCCCCGCCACCGTCGCCCTGCTCGACAAGTTCCACGCCGGGCCCGACGCCGACGGCCTCACCGAGGCCCTGCACACCCTCCCCGACGAGCCCGCCGCGCTCCGCGCCCGGCACCAGCTCGCCTCCGCCTGGCTGGCCGCCTTCACCGCGGCGAGCGGCCACGGCGCCGGACCGGACGACCTCGCCGAGGCCGCCGCCCTGCTGTGCGCCCCCGCCCTTCCCCGCTACGCCGCGACCGGCGCCGTCGAGACCACCGTCACCGGCCTGCGCGGCGACCACCCCCTGCTGAACTCCGGCGCCCTCACCGTCCGCCTCGCCGAACTCCTCACCCGCACAACCGAGTTCGCCACGCACGAGGTGCCCGCCTTCCGCGCCCACCAGCAGCTGCGCACCGAGCTCCTCGACGCCGAGCGGACCCGGCTGCGCCTGGACCAGTACCGTCCGGCCCCGCTCAACGGCTTCGTCCGCAACCGGCTCATCGACGAGGTCTACCTCCCCCTGCTCGGCGACAACCTGGCCAAGCAGCTCGGCACCGCGGACTCCGACGCCGGCCCCGACCGCAGCGGCCTGCTGCTGCTCCTCTCCCCGCCCGGCTACGGCAAGACCACCCTCGTCGAGTACCTGGCCGACCGGCTCGGCCTGCTCCTCGTCAAGGTCAGCGGACCCGCGCTCGGCCACCGGGTCACCTCGCTCGATCCCGCCGAAGCCCCCAACGCCACCGCCCGCCAGGAGATCGAGAAGATCAACTTCGCCCTGCACGCCGGCTCCAACGTCCTGCTGTACCTCGACGACGTCCAGCACACCTCGCCCGAACTCCTCCAGCGGTTCATCCCGCTGTGCGACGCCCAACGCCGCATCGACGGCGTGTGGGACGGCCGGGCGCGCGAATGGGACCTGCGCGGCAAACGCTTCGCCGTCGTCATGGCCGCCAACCCGTACACCGAGTCCGGCCGGCAGTTCCGCATCCCCGACATGCTCGCCAACCGCGCCGACGTGTGGAACCTCGGCGACGTCCTGGCCGGCCGCGACGACCTCTTCGCGCTCAGCTTCCTGGAGAACGCCCTCACCGCCAACCCCCACCTCGCCCCGCTCGCCGCCCGGATCCGCACCGACCTGGAAGCCCTGCTGCGGCGCGCCGAGAACGGTCCCGACGCCGCGCCCCTGGCGCACCCGTACCCGGCGGACGAACTCGACCGGATCCTCGCCGTCCTCGGCAGACTCCTGCGCGCCCGGCGCACCGTCCTGGACGTCAACCGCGCCTACATCGCCTCCGCCGCCCAGGCCGACCACACCCGCACCGAGCCGCCGTTCCTCCTCCAGGGCTCCTACCGGAACATGAACAAGATCGCCCAACGGGTCGCGCCCGTCATGGACGACGCCGAACTCGACGCGCTGATCACCGACCACTACCGCGCCGAGGCACAGGCCCTCGGCGCGGCGGCCGAGGCGCAGCTCCTGAAACTCGCCGAACTCCGCGGCACGCTCACCCCGGACCGGGCCGCACGTTGGGACGTCCTCAAGTCCGCCCACCGGCAGGCGGGATGAGGGCGTCGACGCCGTCCCGCGGGCCGGGCCGGGGCGGCACGTAGGATCTCGCGGATGACCGCCACCGCGCCGCTGATCGATCTCGCCGTCCTCCTGTCGGCCGCCGCCGGGCTGTGGTGCGGCGGCCGGGCACTGGGTGGCGGCGGGGCCGAGCCGGGTCGGGGCGGGCGGACGGTGCGGCCCGAGGTGGGGATGGCGGTCGTGGTGGCGGCCGTGTACGTCAACCAACTGCTGTGCGCCGCCTACGTGGTGAGGGTGCACGGCGGGGACGCGTCGTTCGTCGCGCGGTACCTGCCGCCCGGGTGGTTCGCGCAGCCCGTGGGGAGCCCGATGGTGCGGGCGCTGGCGGAGTGGCTGCCCGCGCCGGAGGCGTTCGGGCCGAGCGTGCTGCGCGTACAGGCGTTCCTGGAACTGCCGTTCGTGCTGTTCGCGTACGGGACGGCGCTGCGCAGGATCAGCCCGGCGCTGTACCGGGCGGCGCTCGGGTCCCGGCCGCTGGTGTGGGCGGCCGCGGCCTCGTACACGGTGGTGTTCGGCGTGGTGGAGTGGGCGCTGCGCAACCCGTGGACCGTCCAGGACCTGGCGATCCGCGCCGCCTCCGCCGCCGTCGCCGCGCCGCTGCTGCGGGCCCTCGCCCGCCGCGACCGGGGGACCGAACTCCGGCCCGGGACAGGCGGGTTGCTGCACTTCGCCGTCGCGCTGTGGGCGCTCGGCGGGCTGGTGATGGTGGTGTACGACACCGCGCTGCTCTACAACTCGGCCCACCTGCACACCCGTTGGCCCGAGCTGCTGCTGTGTTCGGCCGTCCTCGCGGTCACCGCGCGGTGGCAGCCGGCCGACCCGGCGACGGTCGGCCCGGCGACGGTCGGCCCGGCCACGGCGGCGCTCGGCGTCGTGCTGCGCCGGGGCCTGGTGCTGTTCCTGGTGCCGGCGCTGGCGATCCGCTACGGCCTGGGCTTCGCCGACCCGCAAGTCGCTGCGGGCGGGGGCCTGTTGGTGGCCGTCGCCGCCCTCTGCCACCGGCAGGTGCGGCAGGCGGGGGCACCGCTCGCGCTCGCTGCGACGGCCGGTCTCGGCGCCGCGTACCTCGCCCTGCACGCGGTCGCCGACACCTACCCCGAGAGCGGGCTGCTCCGCGCGATGGTCGCCTTCCTGACGACGGCCGTCCTGGTCTGCGCGGTCGCCGACCGGCGGCCCGGCGCCCGGCCGGTGGCGTCGGCGGGCTGACGGCCCGATGCTCGCCGAGGTCCGCCCGGCGCTGTGAGCGCGCGGTCAGTCGTTCTCGTCCTCGTCGAAGTCGCCCAGGTGGAGCGGCACTCGGCCAGGACCGGAGCGGAGCAGCTCGGTGAGGTGCCCGGCCAGGCGGCGAGGGCGGACGGTCTGCTCGGTGGCCGCCAACTCCTCGATGCTCCACCAGTGGTGGCCGTACCGGGCCTCGTCGGTCTCGACCCGGACGGCGGCCGCCTCGGCCGCCGTGAGGCGGCAGAGCCGGTACTCCTCGGACTGGTCGAAGCGGCGGCCGTCGACGCTGAACGCGGCCCGCCGCGTCCAGGCGAGCGGGCCGAGCCGGTCGGCGGCCACCGTCAGCGCGGTCTCCTCGCCCAACTCCCTGACGGCTGCCGCCAATGCGTCCTCGCCGTCCTCGATCCCGCCGCCGACGGTGAACCACCAGCGGGCCCCGTCGGCGCGCGGGTCGCGACCGCACAGCAGCAACAGACGGTCGCGGTGGTCGAGCAGCAGGATGCGGGAGGTGCGGCGGCGGATCGGGGCCATCGCGGGCTCAGGCGGGGTGGCGGACGCCGAACCACTGCTCGGCGTCGTACTCCTCGAAGCGCTCCACCTCGGTGAAGCCCAGCTTCGACGCCACGCGCATCGACGGGCCGTTGGCGGTCTGGGTGCAGAGCACCACCGGCTCGCCGGCCCGTTCCTCGGCGCACCAGTCGAGGACGGCCGCGCACGCCTCGGTCGCGTAGCCGTGGCCCCACGCGTGCGGCAGGAACATGTAGCCGAGCTCGGTCTCCTGCCCCTCCGGCCGGACGCGGCGGGGATGCTCCGGGGCGCGCCGGTCCACGGTGACGATCCCGATCATCGCGCCGTCGAGGTCCACCACGAACAGCCCGGGCCGCCGCCTCGGGGTCTCCGGCACCGCCCGCTCGAACTCCTCCCGCGGACGCGCCCCACCGAGGTACGTCCCGACCTCCGGCGAGGTGAACAGCTCGACGACCGCCCCCCGGTCGCGCGCCTCCGGCTCACGCAGCACCAACCGCCCGGTGCGGAGCGGAGCGGCCAGCCAGCCCTCGGGTCCAAGATCAGCCATGCCCGGCAACCTACCGGACGCCCTGGCGCGGCAGCTGCTTCTCGGGCGAATCGGCCGAAGACCGCACCATCGCCCCCGTCGAAGCTCCCGAGCGGTAAACCCGTGGCAGGGGCGGTCGGCGGCGTGTCAGCATCGGCGGATGCCCGCCCGCAACCGCATGCTGCCGCGCGGCCTCTCATGGCCGCTCACGTCGACCGACATCCGCTCCGTACTCGGCGAGGGCGAGGGCGAGGCCGAGGGCGAGGGCGCGGGCGAAGGCGAAGGCGAAGGCGCGCGCGAGGGCGACGCGTCCGTCGACGTCACGTTCTGGTGGCTGGCCCGGGGTGACGGGGAGCTGCTGGCGGTCGAGTGGCTGCCGGAGCGGCGCGGCAACTACGGCGGCACCCACCCGCACCTGTGGGAGACGTTCAAGATCTGGGTCTCGCCCCTGCCCTCCGCCCGGCGGGCCGCCGCGCGGCAGGCGCTGCGCGCCGAGGCGCTGCCCGCGCTGGCGGCATGGATCGCCGCCGCCCGCAACGCCCCCGAGGGGTGGCGGGCGGCCCGGCACAGCAGGTCGTGGCGGGTCGGGGACGACGGCTCGGTGACGTGGCTGGACGACCGGCGCCGATGACGGGGCGTCAGGGGGTGAAGAGCTCGTCGAGGTGGTGGGTGAGGAGGGCGAGCGCGGCGTCGCCGTCGCGTTGGCCGCCGAGGACGCTCTGGCCGAGGCCGTTGACGAGGGCGGCGAGCAGGGCGGCGGTGGTCTCGGGGGTGTGGGCGGGGGAGAGGGCGCCGGTCTGTCGGGCGGTGCGGAGTTGCTTGGCGAGGAAGGATTCGAGCAGGTCGGCCTGGCCGGTGCCGTGCTTTTCGAGGGCCTCGGGGTCGTTGAGGACCAAGGCGTAGTACGCGGTGTAGGTGCGGGCGATGCGGCGGCTCTCGGCGTCCGTGGGGAGGATGCACGAGAGGACGGCGGTGATCAGGTCGCGGGGGGTGGGCGGGTTGCCGGCGGCGGCGATCCAGCGGGCCATCCGGTCCTGGAGTTGGGCGCCGAGGCGGGCGAGGGCGTCGAGCAGCAGGCCCTCCTTGGTCTCGAAGTAGTACTGGACCAGGCGCAGTGAGACGCCGGCCTCGGCGGCGACCGCGCGCATGCTGGCGGATTGCAGTCCTTGGGTGTCGGCGATCCGCAGCAGCGCTTCGGCGATCTGCCGTCGGCGCTCCTCGTGTTCGACCTTCGTGTTCATGATCCGGCCTCCCTGGTACACCCGTATCATGCCGTGATACACATGTACCATGCGAATCAGCGAGTTCAGGAACGCCCAGGCCGCCGACCGGTTCCGCACCGCCTACGACCACGCCCTGGCCGCGCTCTGGCCCGGCCCCCGCACCCCGATCGACGCCCCCACCGCCCACGGCCTCACCCGCGTCCTGCGCACCGGAACGGCGGGCGGACGGCCGGTCGTGCTGCTCCCCGCGTCCGGCGGCAACGCCCTGATGTGGCACCACCAGCTGCCCGAACTCGCCGCCCGCCACCCGGTGTTCGCGATCGACCCGATCGGCGAACCGGGCGCCAGCGTGCAGCGCGCCCCGATCGCCGACGGCGCGGACGCGGCGGCCTGGCTGGAGGACGTCCTCGCCGCGCTCGACCTCACCGACGTCCACCTGGTCGGCTGCTCCTACGGCGGCTGGGTCGCCCTCCAGCACCGCCTGCACCACCCCGGCCGGGTCGGCGCGATGACGCTGCTCGACCCGGCCGGGTTCAACGGCTTCGGCGTCCGGTTCTACGCCTGGCTGATCGCCGGCGGCCTGGCCGCGAGCGCGCCCCGCGCCCTGCGGCCCCGGCTGGCCCGGGCGGTCGCCAACAGCGCCGTGCTGGAGGACGAGTTGATGAAGCTGACCCGCGCCGCGATGGGCTTCCGCCGGGCGCTGCCCGTCCCGCCGGTGCTCACCGACGAGGAACTGCGCCGGATCGACCTGCCCGCGCAGTTCCTGCTCGGCGCCCGCAGCGCCCTGCACGATTCCGCCGAGGTCGCCGCCCGGATCGGCCGGGTGCTGCCCACCGCCCGGGTGGAGGTCGTCCCCGGGGCCGGCCACTCGCTGCCGATGGACGAGCCCGCCCTGGTTGCCGAGCGGATCGTCGGGTTCGGCGACTGACGGCCGGACGTCACGGCCCGGGCCGGACGATCTGCACCAGGTTGCCGCAGGTGTCGTCGAACACCGCCGCCGTCACCGGTCCCATCCGGGTCGGCTCCATCGTGAACTCCACGCCCAGGCCGCGCAGTCGCTCGAACTCCGCCTGCACGTCGTCCACCGCGAACGACGCCGCCGGAATGCCGTCCCGCACCAGCGCCGCCTTGTAGGGCGGCACGGCCGGATGCCCGGACGGCTCCAACAGCAGCTCGGTGCCCCCGGGTTGCTCGGCCGAGACCACCGTCAGCCAGCGCGCCCCGCCGCCGAGCGGCACGTCGTGCTTCTTCACGAAGCCCAGCACCGCGGTGTAGAAGCGCAGCGCCTTCTCCTGGTCCTCGACGAACACCGAGGTGATGTAGATCCGCATCCCGCCGCCCTCCGAGCCGTGGCATCGGGCCCGACCCTACGGCCGGCCGCCGCCCCGGCCCCGGGCGGCGCGCCGACCCGGGCGGTCACGGCTGCGGAAGGCGCGCGGCGACGGCCGCGAGGAGGAGGTCGAGGGCGAGAGGGTAGGCGCTGCGCCGCATGTCGGCGGCGAGCAGGTGCGCGGTGGCGGCGATGTGCGGATGGGTGGCGGGGGAGAGGGCCCGGTAGGCGGTGTCCCAGACGTCGAGGTCGGCGCGCTGGGCGGGCGCGGGGAGGGCGAGCGCGGCGGAGTCGAGGACGGCGAAGCCGAGGGCCTGGTCGATGAAGGCGTGGTAGAGGGCGACGGCGTCCGGGTCGGGGAAGCCCGCGTCGCGCAGGATGCCGAGCATGGTCTCGATGGTGCGGATCTCGTTGGCGCGGCCGGTGGTGCGGTACGCCGCCAGCACGGCGGCCTGCGGGTGGGCCAGCGAGTGGGCGTGGACGCGCAGGCCGACCTCGCGCAGGTCGGCGCGCCAGTCGCCGGTGGGCTGCCAGCCGTGCAGGCCCCGCCCGATCAGTTCGTCGGCGACGGCGATCAGCAGGTCGTCCGTGCTGTGGAAGTAGCGGTAGACCGCGCTCGGGTCCGCGCCGAGCGCCGCGCCGAGGCGGCGGACGGTGAACGCCCCCGCGCCGTGCTGCCCGACCAGGCGCAGCGCGGTGTCGACGATGACCTGTTCGGAGAGCACGGTGCCCTGCTTGGTGGGGCGCCGCCGCCTGCGCGCCGCCTCCGGGACCACTCGTTCGCTCGCCCGGTCGGCCGCTCGTTCGGTCATGGACCCGAGCTTATGACAACGCCATTGACGTGTGAAGAGGACGACGGGTTTCATGACGTGCCACCGGCGCTTCCGCCGGTCCCCCCACCCCGCCCCGGCGCGCCCCCCAACTCGCGTTCGCCGTACGGGCGTTCCTCCCCCATGAACTGAATCGGTGGTGATCCCTTGGCAACGACGGTCGAGGACGGCGGACCCGTCCCGGGCGACGGTTCCGCCCCGCAGACGATGCGCAGATCGGTCGGTGTCGGCGCGGTGGTGGTGATCGCCGCGTCCAGTACGGCCGCCACCACCTCGATCGGCATCGGGCTGGGCCTGATGGCGGGGGTGGTCGGCCTGCACCTGCCGGCGATCATGCTGCTGGCGTTCCTGCCGGTGCTGGGCATCGCCTGCGGCTACGGGCGGCTCAACCGGGTCGAGCCGGACGCGGGCAGCTCGTACCGGTGGGTGGGCCGGGTGCTCAGCCCGTGGCTGGGCTTCCTGACCGGCTGGGTCAACATCGTCACCACCATCGTGTTCATGGCGTACACCACCACGGTGACCGGCTCGGCGATCGTCCAGCTGGCCGGCACGGCCGGATTGCACTCCCTGCCCGGCGTGGAACTCGACCCGGACTCCAGTTTCCAGTGCACGCTGATCGGCATGGTGGTGCTGCTGGGAGCGACGGTGGTCGCCGTGCGCGGGCTCGACCTCGCGGCGGCGCTGCAGAAGTACCTGCTGATCTTCGAGTACGCGGTGCTGATCGCGTTCTGCGGGTACGGGCTGTTCGCCGGCGACCAGCCGTTCAGCCTGTCCTGGTACAACCCGTTCGAGCTGACCTCGCCGAGCGCGCTCGCCCAGGGCATGGTGCTGGCGGTGTTCTGCTACTGGGGCTTCGAGTCGGTGTTCAGCGTCGGCGAGGAGGTGCGCGACCCGAAGGACGCCAGCCGCGGCGGGTTCCTGTCGCTGCTGCTGATGCTCGGCCTGTTCCTGTTCGCCGGCACCGCCTTCCAACGGGTGCTGCCGCTCGACGAGTTGGCCGACAACGGGGCCACCGGCCTGGCGTACTTCGCCGACCGGCTCGCCCACCAGCCGCTGGCCGCCCTGCCGTTGGTGGCGCTGACCTGCTCGGCCGCGGCCTCGTTGCAGGCCTCGGTGATCCCGACCGCGCGCGGCGCGCTCGCGATGGGCCGCGACGGCACCCTCGGCCGGGTCTGGACGCGGCTGCACCCGCGCCACCGCACCCCGGCCACCGGCACCTGGCTGATCACCGGCATCGCGCTGGCGCTGGCCGCGCTGTCGCTGGTCATCCCGACCGTCACCGAGCTGATCTCGGCGACCGTCAACGCGATCGGCATCGTGGTCGCGCTCTACTACGCGCTGGTGGCGATCGCCTCCGCCGTGCGCTTCCGGCACCTGCTGCGCGAGGACCTCGTGCAGGGGCTGAAGGCCGTGGTCGCGCCGCTGCTCGGCGGGTCGGTGCTGCTGCTGGTCGGCGGCTACCTCGCCTGGAGCCTGTACGACTCCGCCGACCACTTCGAACTCGCCGCCGACAACGGGTGGTTCGAGCTCTCGGTGCCGGTCCTGATGATCGGCTCCGGTCTGGTGGCCGCCGCCTGGTCGCGCTGGGTGCGCCGCTCGCCGTACTTCACCCGCGCCCAATCCCTGTAACACCCCGAAGAGCTGAGGAAGCACCCATGAACCACGCCGACCTGGTCTTCACCGGAGGACCGATCCACACCGGCGACGCCGCCCGCACCCGGGCCAGTGCGCTGGCCGTCACCGGCGAGCGGATCACCGCCGTCGGCCACGACGAGGTCCGGGAGTTGATCGGCCCGCGCACCGAAGTCGTCGACCTGCGCGGCCGGTTGCTGACCGCCGGCTTCCAGGACGCGCACGTGCACGCGGTGTACGGCGGCATGGAGATGACCTCCTGCGACCTCAGCGAAACCGTGGGCGTGGACGACTACCTGCGCCTGATCGGCGACTACGCGGCCGCCCACCCGGAACAGGAGTGGATCACCGGCGGCGGCTGGTCGCTGGAGAGCTTCGACGGCGGACTGCCCACCCGGCAGCTGCTCGACCGGGTGGTGCCCGACCGGCCGGTGCTGCTCTCCAACCGCGACCACCACGGCGCCTGGGCCAACTCCCGTGCGCTGGAAGCCGCCGGGATCACCCGGCACACCCCCGACCCGGCCGACGGCCGGATCGAACGCGAACCCGACGGCACGCCCAGCGGCATGCTCCAGGAAGGCGCCGTCGGCCTGGTCGGCATCCACGCCCCCCGCCCCACCGCCGCCGACCGGCTGGCCGGACTGCTGCGCGCCCAGCAGATGCTGCACTCGCTCGGCATCACCGCCTGGCAGGACGCCCTGCTCGGCGAGTTCGGCGGCCACCCCGACCCGTCCGACGCCTACCTCACCGCCGCGCAGCAGGGCACGCTCACCGCCCGGGTGGTCGGCGCGCTCTGGTGGGACCGCGAGCGCGGCGCCGACCAGATCCCCGAACTCGTCGCCCGACGCGAGAAGTTGAGCCACGGACGGTTCCGCGCCGGGGCGGTGAAGATCATGCAGGACGGCATCGCGGAGAACTTCACGGCCGCCCTCACCAGCCCCTACCTGGACGGCTGCGGCTGCGCCACCGGCAACAGCGGCCTGAGCTTCGTCGACCCGCTCGCGCTGCGCGAGCACGTCACCGCACTCGACGCACTCGACTTCCAGGTGCACTTCCACGCCCTCGGCGACCGCGCCGTCCGCGAGGCCCTGGACGCCGTCGAAGCCGCCATCGCCGCCAACGGCCGGCGCGGCAACCGGCACCACCTCGCGCACCTGCAACTCGTCCACCCCGCGGACCTGCCGCGGTTCGCCGAGCTCGGCGCGATCGCCAACATCCAGCCGCTGTGGGCCGCCCACGAGCCGCAGATGGACGAGCTCACCATCCCCTTCCTCGGCCCCGAACGCGCCGCCTGGCAGTACCCGTTCGGCGACCTGCTGCGGGCCGGCGCGACCCTCGCCGCGGGCAGCGACTGGCCGGTCTCCAGCGCCGTCCCCATCGACGGCCTGCACGTCGCCGTCAACCGCCGCGAACCCGACGCCGCCCCCGGCACGCCCGTCTTCCTGCCCGCCCAGCGGCTCGACCTGGCCACCGCGCTCGCCGCCTACACCGCCGGCACGGCCCACCTCAACGGCCTCGACGACACCGGCACCCTCCGCCCCGGCCACCTCGCCGACCTGGTCCTGCTCGACCGCGACCCCTTCGCCGCCCCCACCGAAGAAATCGCCCACACCCGCGTCCTGCGCACCTACGTCGGCGGACGGCAGGTCTTCACCGCGGAGTGATCGGCCCCCCGACAGGGCGATCGGCACGCCGCCGAGTCGCCCGTCGCCCGGGACGGCGTACAGCGCGGAGCCCGAACCGCTGCGCTGTACGCCGTCCACCGGCACGCCGACCACCACGAGTACGCCGCCACCTCCCCGCTCGCCGGCCTCGCACAACTGGCCCGGCGTCCGGGCCGTCCCGGACCGGGCCGCCGGCCGCTCGATCCGGCACCCCGACTTCGTGCGCGGCAGGGACTGGCCGCGGGCCTTCATCACCTTCGCGGCGGCCCTCTACCTGGCCGGGCAGCCGTACGCGGCGAACCTGGTCTTCCAGGAGATCGGCGACGCCGTCTGCGAAAGCCCGTGGGACCGGCTCGGGGACGACCCGGTGGCCGCCTTCCGCCACATCCGTGCCGTGTGCGCCGCCTGACGACGGCACAGGCGCCGACGCCGCGACGCTGTGTCTGCCCGGCATGCGGAATTGATTCGCACACCTGTCGTACGGACGTGATAGGAATCTCCGTCCGGGGAGGCCGCGCGGCTGCCCCGGCGGATCGGCACGGCACAAGGGGACCATCGGGATGGGGCTGTTCGACAGGCTGATACGGCGACGGGCCAAGGGCGGGCCCGCGCTCGACCCGACGTTCGGCGATCCGGAGCTGGCGCTGCTGATCGAGCGCGGCGCGGCCGGCGACTGGCCGGGCGTCCGGGCCGTCCTGGAACAGGCCCGCGACCAGGCCGACCTGGTCACCATGGTCGACCTCGTCAGCGACCTGAGCGGCACCCAGGTGTGGCTCGCGCAGGCCGTCGAGCAGCACCCCGAGGACGACCTCGCGCTGCTGGTCGCCGGCGCCCGGCAGCTGGTCTGGGGCTGGGAGGCCCGCAGCAACGCCCAGGCGAAGTACGTCGGCGCCGACCAGTGGAAGGTGTTCGGCGAACGGCTGGAACGCGCCGAGGAGCAGCTGTTTGAGGTCGCCGAACGGCAGCCCGACTGGCTCGGCCCCTGGTACTTCCTGCAGATCACCGGGCGCGGCGTCTCGGTGCCGAAGGAGGCCGCCGCCCGCCGCTTCGAGGCCGCCGTCCGCCGCCACCCGCACCACGCGGCCTCCCACCGGCAGCGGCTGCAGCAGCTGTGCGCCAAGTGGGGCGGCTCGCACGAGGAGATGCACGCCTTCGCCCGCGCGTCGATGCTCGCCGCCCCCGAGGGCAGCCCGCTCGGCGAACTCGTCGCCTACGCGCACATCGAGCACTGGCTCGCCCTCGACCGCGGCGAGGACAGCCGCTACATGTGCAGCCCCGCCGTCGCCCGGTCGCTGCACGAGGCCGCCGAACGCTCCATCTGGCACCCCGACGCCGTCCGCGGCCGGACGTGGGCCGGCGCGCACAACACCTTCGCCATGGCGTTCTCGCTGTGCGGCGAACGGCAGGCCGCGCACCGGGTGTTCACCGAACTCGACGGCCGCGTCACCAAGTCCCCGTGGGGCTACCTCGGCGACCCGGTGACGGTCTACACCCGCCGCCGCGACGCCGCCGCGTAGCCCGCGCCGCCACCGCTGCGCCGCCGACCGGCCGCACCCCGTACCCCGCACCGAACCTCGAAGCGAAGGACCCGCCCGGTGACCCCGAACGACTCCAGCGCGCACACCTTCCAGGTGGACCTGCGCGGACTGGTCGACCTGCTCTCCCACCACCTGTACTCCAGCCCGCGCGTCTACCTGCGCGAACTGCTGCAGAACGCGGTCGACGCGATCACCGCCCGCCGGCAGCTCGACCCGGCCGCGCCCGCCGCGATCACCGTCACCACCGGCGACGAGTTCTCGGTCTCCGACACCGGCGTCGGCCTCACCGAGGCCGACGTGCACACCTTCCTCGCCACCATCGGCCGCAGCTCCAAGCGCACCCCCGACGGCGCCCTGGACGCCGGCCAACTCGCGGACGCCCGCGCCGAGTTCATCGGTCAGTTCGGCATCGGCCTGCTGGCCTGCTTCGTGGTCGCCGACGAGATCACCGTCCGCACCCGTTCCGCCCGCACCCCCGACGCCCCGGTGATCGAATGGCGCGGCCGCTCCGACGGCCGCTACACCATCACCACCCTGCCCGGCTCCGCCCGCCCCCAGCCAGGCACCACCGTCACCCTCACCCCGCGCGCCGACGCCGAGGAGTGGACCTCCACCCGCCGGGTCACCGAACTCGCCCGCCACTACGGCAGCCTGCTGCGCCACGAGGTGACGGTCGTCGACGCGGCCGGCCGCTCCACCCGGATCAGCGAGACCCCCACCCCGTGGGCCCGCCGCCACGACACCCCCGCGGCCCGCCGCGAGGCGCTCACCGCGCACTGTCGCGACACCTTCGACTTCACCCCGCTCGACGTCATCGACCTCGACCTGCCGCTGGTCGGTCTCAGCGGCGTCGCCTACGTGCTGCCCGACGCCGTCCCGCCGTCCCGCCGGGCCGGCCACCGCGTCCACCTCAAGGGCATGCTGCTCTCCGACCAGGCCGACGAACTGCTCCCCGACTGGGCGTTCTTCGTGCGCTGCGTGGTCGACGCCGAACGCCTGCGCCCCACCGCCTCCCGCGAGGCGCTGTACGCCGACGAGACCCTCGCCGCCGTCCGCGACGCCCTCGGCCTGCGCATCCGCGACTGGCTGACCGGCCTGTCCGCCAGCGACCCGGCGCTGCTGCACCGCTTCCTGTCCATCCACCACCTCGCCGTCAAGTCGCTCGCCCGGCACGACGACCAGCTGCTGAAGATGCTGCTGCCGTGGCTGCCGTTCGAGACCACCGACGGCAACGTCACCCTCGACGAGTTCGCCCGCGCCCACCCCGTCATCCTGGTCACCCGTACCGTCGAGGAGTTCCGCCAGGTCGCCCCGATCGCCGGCGCGGCCGGACTCGGCGTCGTCAACGGCGGCTACACCTACGACCGCGACCTGGTCCACCGGCTGCCCGAGATCCGCCGCGGCGCCACCGTCGCCGACCTCGACCCGGCCACCGTCACCGCGCACCTCGACAACGTCGACCCCGCCACCGAACTCGCCGCCGCCGCGTTCCTCGCCGCCGCCCGCGACGTCCTCGGCCGGTTCGACTGCGACGTCGCGCTGCGCACCTTCCACCCCAGCAGCGCCCCCGCCCTGCTGCTCGACGACCGGGAAGCCCGGCACGAACGCACCCGCAGCCAACTCGCCGACCAGGCCGACGGGTTGTGGGCCGACATCCTCGGCTCGCTGGGCAGCTCCGCGCCCCGCGCCCAACTCGTCCTCAACCACCTCAACCCGCTGGTCCGCCGCGCCGCCGCCATCCGGCACCCCGACCTCGCCACCACCACCGTGGAAGCGCTCTACGGCCAGGCCCTGCTGCTCACCCGGCGGCCGCTGAAGGCCAGCGAATCCGCCCTGCTGAACCGCTCGTTCCTCGCCCTGCTCGACCACGCGATGCTCGGCCACGAGCCCACCACGCCGCACCGGGAGCCGTGATGCTCGACACCATCGACGCCGTCCGCGCCGCCCTGCGAGCCAACGACGAACAGCCCCACGGCCGCGGGCGCACCGTCACCGCCGAGGAACTCGTCGACGCCGCCGAGCAGTTCGACGACCACGAGCTGCTCGCCTACGCCCTCCTCGACCTGATGGAGGCCTACGAGAACGACGCCGAACGGCGCAAGCTCCCGGTCGTGTTCGCCCGGATCGCCGCCCTGCGCAGCAAGCACCCCGACGCCTTCGACGGCTGGGCCGAGCGCGCCACCGACTGGCGCTACAAGTGGGTCGCGCACGCCCTGCGCAGCGTCCCCGACGTCCCGCTGGAGGCCGTCCGCCGCTGGCACGGCGAACTGCGCGAGCACTACCGCACCGCCGGCCACGACCTGCAGCCCTACTACGGCGAGCAGTACCACCTCGCCGCGCTCACCGGCCGCGACGTCGAGCAGGCCTTCGACCTGTGGGCCGCCCGCTCCCGCGCCGCGTTCAGCGACTGCCAGGCCTGCGAACTGCGCGCCCAGGCCAGGCACTTCGTCCGGCTCGGCGACGACGACCGGGCGCTCGCGATCTGGCAGCCGGTGTTCGACGGCGAACACTCCTGCGCCGAGGAACCGCACGTCAGCCGCGCCCACGCACTGCTGCCGCTGCTGCGCGCCGGCCGCGCCGACGACGCCCGCTCCGCCCACCTCACCGGCTACCGGTGGGCCCGCGGCCGCTCCCGCGCCGCCGAGGAGATCGGCCTGCACGTCGAGTTCTGCGCCCTCACCGGCAACGAACCGCGCGGCCTGGAGATCCTCGCCGACAACCGCGACCTGTTCGACCAGCACGGCGACCCGTTGGCCCGCCTGCACTTCCTCACCGGCGCCCAGCAGTTGCTCGCCCGGCTGAACGCCACCGGCCACGGCGACGTCCCGGTGGCCGGCCCGCCCGGCACCCGGCACACCGCCGCCGAACTGCTCGCCGCACTCACCGCCGAGGGCGACGCCCTCGCCGCCCGCTTCGACGCCCGCAACGGCACCACCGCCGTCGGCGACGCCCGCCGCGAACGCCTCGGCCGCGCACCGCTGTTCGCCGAACCGCTCGCCCTCGGCCTGCGCGCCGCCACCCCCGCGCCCGCCCCCGCCCCGGCCCGCCCGGCCGACCGGGCCGCCGCCGGCACCCCCGAGACCGTCGCCGAACTCGTCGCCCGCGCCCGCGAGTTGCACGACCGGCGGCACCCCGAGGCAGTCGCCCTGTGGCGGCGCATCGACGCCCTCGTCACCGCCGACGGCTACCAGCACCCCGACGACCCCGACCTCGGGCCGCACGTCCTGCTGCGGGCCGAACTCGCCGAACAGCGCTCCCGCAAGGACGGCCTGCCCGACGAGGAACTGGTCGCCCACCTCACCGAGGCCGCCGACCACTACGAGCAGGCCGACCGCCCCGCCCGGGCGATCGGCTGCCGCGCCCTCGCCGCCGCCATCCCCGAACGGGACACCGACCCGACGGCCGAACTCGACGCGTACGAACGGCAGGTGCGCGAACTGGTCGAGGCCGGCGCGGCCCGGGCCGGCGACGCCCTGCTCACCGTGCTGCACGCCCGCGCCGTCGCCGCGTTCCACCTGGACCTGGCCGGCGCCGACCCGCACGACCACGACGACGACCACGACGACGGCCGCGACCGCGACCACGACGACGACGGCCGCGACCACGACCGTCCCGGGCCGCGCGACGTCACCCGCCTGGAAGCCGCCGTCGCCCGACTGCGCGAGGAGGCGCAGCGCCAGGACGACCCGCCGGCCGAGATCAACGCCGACCAACTCCTCGCCCGCGCCTACTTCGTGGCCGGCCGCCGGGACGACGCGGCCGACATGATCCGGCAGGCCGAACGCCGCATCGAGGCCGCCGAACTGCCCTGGAAGCTGGTCGCCGTGTACGGCTGGCAGGCCGAATTCGCCATGGAACAGGGGGAGTTGGAGCGCGCCGAGGAACTCGCCCACCGGGCGCTGGCGATCGCCGCCCAGCACGGCGACCGCACCGCCGCCCCCGCCCGGCTGCAGAACCTGGTCGCCCGCATCCACCTCGCCCGCGGCGAACTCGACGCCGCCGTACGGGCGTTCACCGACGCCGCGGCCCGCCACGACCACGCCGGACAGGCCGACGAGGCCGCCACCGCGCGCGGCCGACTCGGCCAGGTCCTGGCGACGGCCGACCGGTACGCCGACGCCGCCGCCGTCCTGGAAGCCGTCCGGCTGGAGGCCGCGTTCGCCGACCTCGCCCCCACCGAACAGGCCCAGATCCGCCTCACGCTGGCCCGTTCGCTGCGCGAACTCGGCGAACACCGCGCCAGCGCCGAGGAGTTTCTGCACGTCGCCGACCTCGCCGCCGGCTGGGACCACAACCGGGAGGTGCACACCCTGGTCGCCTGCGACGCCGCCGTCGCCCTGGCCCGCGCCGACCAGTGGCCCGCCGCCGACCTCGCCCGACAGCGCGCCCTCGACAGTCACCGCGCCGCGCCGCACCCCGACGCCGCCGTCGACATGCTGCTGCGCCTCGCCCGGCTCACCGCCGGCGCGCGCGGCAAGGACGGCCGCGACCAGGCGCTCGCCCGACTCGACGAGGCCGCCCGGATCGTCGCCGACGCGGAGCGCGACGGCCTGGAGGTCTCGCTCGGCTGCGTCGAGGGCACCCTGCACGACACCAGGGCCCGCACCCTCGCCGAGGTCGGCGCCCCCGAGGAGGCCCTCGTCGAGATCGAACTCGCCATCGCCGCGTTCGCCGCCCACGGCGCCGACGGCAACCGGGCCCGCGCCGAGTCCATCCGCTGGGCCGCGCTGCTCGAAGGCAACCGCCTCGGCCGCACCCAGGAGGCGCTGACCCGGCTGGAGCAGGCCGCCGCCTGGTGCCGCGAGATCGGCGAACCGCAGGTCGCCGACCACCTCACCGACCTGCACGCCCACCTGCGCCGCCAGCACTGACCGCCGCGCACTGACCGCCGTGTGCGGAGGGCCCGCCGGGAACCCGGCGGGCCCTCCGTACGCGGTCAGGCCTGCTCCAGCACCTCGCCGACCAGGCCGCGGGCCTCGTCCTGCACCCGCGCCAGGTGGTCGGCGCCGAGGAAGCTCTCCGCGTAGATCTTGTACACGTCCTCGGTGCCGGACGGCCGGGCCGCGAACCAGGCGTTCTCGGTGCAGACCTTGAGCCCGCCGATCGCCGCGCCGTTGCCCGGCGCCTCGGTCAGCACGGCGGTGATCCGCTCGCCCGCCAGCTCGGAGGCCGTCACCCGGGAGGCGTCCAGCGCCGCGAGGGCGGCCTTCTGCTCACGGTTCGCGGGGGCGTCCACCCGGGCGTACACCGGGTCGCCGTGCCGGGCCGTCAGGTCGCGGTAGTGCTCGGACGGGGTGCGGCCGGTGACGGCGGTGATCTCGGAGGCCAGCAGAGCGAGCAGGATGCCGTCCTTGTCGGTGCTCCACGGCGTGCCGTTGCGGCGCAGGAACGACGCCCCGGCGGACTCCTCGCCGCCGAACGCCACCGTCCCGTTCAGCAGCCCGTCCACGAACCACTTGAAGCCGACCGGGACTTCGAGCAGCTCCCGGCCCAGCCCCGCCGCCACCCGGTCGATCATCGAGGAGGACACCAGCGTCTTGCCGACCGCGGCCGCCGCCGGCCAGCCCTCCCGGTTGCGGTACAGGTAGTCGATGGCGACGGCCAGGTAGTGGTTGGGGTTCATCAGCCCGCCGTCGGGCGTGACGATGCCGTGCCGGTCGGCGTCCGCGTCGTTGCCGGTGGCCAGCGTGAACGCCGCCCGCTGCTCGATCAGCGAGGCCATCGCGTACGGGGAGGAGCAGTCCATCCGGATCTTCCCGTCCCAGTCCAGCGTCATGAACCGCCAGGTCGGATCGGTCAGCGGGTTGACCACCGTCAGGTCCAGCCGGTGCGTCTCGGCGATCCGGCCCCAGTAGGCGACGGACGCGCCGCCCAGCGGGTCCGCGCCGATCCGCACCCCCGCCGTCCGGACCGCGTCCAGGTCCAGCACCGCCGGCAGGTCGTCCACGTACCGGCCCAGGAAGTCGTAGCGGCCGGTGGTGTCGGCCGCCAGCGCCCGCGCGTACGGAATCCGGCGGACCTCCTTCAATCCGCCCGCCAGCAGCTCGTTGGCGCGCCGCTCGATCCGGCCGGTGGCCGTGGAGTCCGCCGGGCCGCCGTGCGGCGGGTTGTACTTGAACCCGCCGTCGGCGGGCGGGTTGTGCGAGGGCGTCACCACGATGCCGTCCGCGAGCGCCGCGGGCAGCGTGCGGTTGTGCGCCAGCACGGCGTGCGAGACGGCGGGCGTCGGCGTGTAGCCGTCCGCGGTGTCCAGCAGCACCGTCACGCCGTTCGCCGCCAGCACCTCCAGGGTCGTCGCCCGGGCCGGCTCGGACAGCGCGTGCGTGTCGATGCCGAGGAACAGCGGCCCCGTGGTGCCCTGTTCGGCCCGGTAGTCGCAGATCGCCTGCGCCGTCGCCGCGATGTGGTCCTCGTTGAACGCCGACTTCACCGAGGAACCCCGGTGGCCGGACGTGCCGAACGCCACCCGCTGCCCGACCTCCGCCGGGTCCGGGTGCAAGGCGTAGTAGGCCGTCACCAGGCGAGCGACGTCGATCAGGTCCTGCGGCTGCGCCGGCTGCCCGGCCCGTGCATGCACCATCGTGGCTTCTCTCCTCGGTCGGTACGGCAAGGATGCCCGCCGACCATCATCGGGGCCACACCGCGCCACCTGCGGGAACGCCGCCGGGAGACCGGACAGGCCCTACCGCTTGCGCCCGCGCTTCGCCGGGGCCTGACGGCTCGTCGTACCGCGCTGGCCCGTCCGCGGCTTCTGCTGCGACTTCTGCTGGGGCTTCTGCTGGGCCTTGGCGGGGGCCTTCCTGGCCGCGGGCTGCTTCTTCGCCGGCTCGGTGGCGGCCCGGCCGCGGGAGCTGTTCGCGGTGCGGCCGCGGACGATGCCGATGAACTCCTCGACCAGGTCGGTGGTCGCCGCCTCCGGCCAGGCCAGCACCACCTGCGACTGCGGGACGTCCGCCAGCGTGCGGTAGGTCAGGTCGCGCCGGTGGTGCAGCCGGGCCAGCGACTGCGGCACGGCCAGCACGCCGACGTTCGCCGCCACCAGCTCGATCGCGTCGGCCGTCGTCGCGGGCCGCTCGAACGCCGGGCGGCCCGGCAGAGCGCCGTCCGGCCAGTCCAGGACGTCGTCCTGCGGGTGGAAGACGACCTCCTCGGCGAGGTCGGCGACGGAGACCTCCTCGGCGGCGGCCAGCCAGTGGTCCTTCGGGAACACCACCACGGTGGTCTCGGTGTACAGCGGGATCGCGCTCAGCACCGTCCGGTCCACCGGCAGCCGCACCAGGCCCGCGTCCGCGCCGCCCGACAGCAGCAGGCCGTGCCCGGCGACGGGCGTCTCCTGCACCAGTTCCAGCGGGACGTCGGGCAGCCGCTCACCCCACACCCGCAGCCACTTGGTCGGGGTCACGCCCGGCACGTACACCAGGCGGAAGGAATCGGAGGGCTGCTCGATCTCGGTCACACCGTCCAGGCTACCTACCGTGACCTGGGCAGGTGCGCACTCCCTATACCCTTGGTCCATGACTACGCCCAAGCCCAAGAGCTCCCAGACCATGAAGCCCGCGACCGCGGCCAAGAAGCTGGGGATCTACCTGGCGGCGACCCCCGCCGAGTTCCAGGCGGGCGTCGTCTCCCGCGACGAGCTCAACGCCCTCCAGACCACCCCGCCGCAGTGGCTCGCCGACCTGCGCCGCAACGGCCCGCACCCGCGCCAGGTGATCGCCGCCCGCCTCGGCATCTCCGTCACCGGCCTGAACCGGGCCGGCGTCTCCGAGGCCCTCACCACCGAGCAGATCAACGCCCTGCGCGACGAGAACCCGGACTGGCTGCAGCGCGAGCGCACCATCCAGGCCGAGGTCCGCAAGGAGACCCAGCGCCTCAAGGAGAAGCCGGCCGCGAAGGAGAAGCCGGCCGCGAAGAAGAAGTAGCCCGCGACCCGGACCGCTGACCGCCTGATCGCTGATCGTGGACAGCCGAACGCCCCGGCACGGATCGTCCGTGCCGGGGCGTTGCGTCGTCGGGACGGGTCAGCTCTTCGCGCCCGGCACGAGCTTGGTGAAGTCCACCGTGTCGCTCGCGCTCGGCGGAGTGGTGCTGACCGCGGTGCCGTAGTCGGAGTAGGTCGCCGTCGAGGTGATCTCGCCGGCCTTGCTCTGCATCTGCTCGACCTTCTTGACCAGCAGGTTGTCGGCGGTCACCCAGACCTCGATGTGGTCGCTGGTGATCCCGGCGGCGGCGAACTGCTTCTGCAGGGCGTCCGCCTGCGCCTGGGTGAGGCCCTTGGTGGTGGCCTGGGCGATGTCGGTCGCCGAGAGGTCACCGGCGTACTTGGTGGCCTGAACGCCGTTCACGCTCTCGGTGCCGGCCTTGTCGACCTTGCCGGAGGCGATCAGCGCCCGCACCGACGAGACCGGGTCGGCGTTCTGCAGCTGGTTCTTCATGCTGTCGCCGGCCGCGCCCATCAGCTTCGCGAGGTCCGCGTACCCGTACTTGATCCAGTGCGCGCCGCCCAGCTGACCGGCCATCGCGGCGCCCATGTTCACGTACATCGCGTCGTCGAGGTACCGCGCGGTGAAGGTGCCGTCGCTGCCGGCCTTGCTGAGGGTCTCCGCCATCGGGCCGCCCATGGTGCCGGTCAGCTCGCCGTTGAGGCCGTGCTCCCAGGAGATCGCGCCCTTCATGCTGCTGGCCTTCGTGGCGCCGATCTGCATGGTGGCCTCGGTCTTGGCGGACTTGGCCGCGCTGGTCTTCTCGCCCACCATCGCGAGCATCGCGGCGGGCGTCAGCTCCTTGGCCGCGTCGGTCCCCGAGCTCTTGCTGTCCGCGGCCTTTCCGGTGCCCGCGGCGCTTCCGTCGGCGCCCTTGCTGCCGCAGGCCGTCGCGGTCAGTGCGAGCACGACGGCGGTGGCGGCAAGAAGCGTACGTCCGGTCCTGAACATCTGAACTCCCCCTGGCGTTTCGGTCTTTCGGGGCGGACTCTAGCCGATGGCCCCGACGGCCCTGCACCGGGTTTCCCGGTGCGCCGCCGGCCCCGGGTGCGACCCCGGGTTCGACCCTCCCGACCCGCGGATGTTGCATTGTGCTGCTTCATGTTTGAAAATGTTTGATGTGATGGTCGAATACCGAGGGAGCGCCGCCGTGCACAAGACGGTGACCAAGCTGGCCGACGGCCGGGAACTGATCTACTTCGACACCGAGCCCGCCGTGCGCGACGTCGTCGACACGCGGCCGCTCGACCCGGCGGCGAGCGCCTCCGAGGTCCGGGTCGACCCGTTCACCGGGGACGCGGTCACCATCGCCGCACACCGGCAGGGCCGCATCTACCACCCGCCGGCCGACCAGTGCCCGCTGTGCCCGTCCCGGGACGGCAGGGCCGGTGAAGTACCCGCCCGGGACTACCAGGTGGCGGTGTTCGAGAACCGTTTCCCGTCCTTGGCCGGCTCCTCCGCCCAGCACGTCACCCCCTGGTCGGACGGCCCGTACACGCTCGCCCCCGGCACCGGACGGTGCGAGGTGGTCTGCTTCACCCCCGACCACGGCGCGTCCTTCGCCGACCTGACCGAACAGCAGGCCCGCCTCGTCCTGGACGTCTGGACCGACCGCACCGCCGAACTGCACACCCGCCCCGACGTCCGGCAGGTCTACTGCTTCGAGAACCGCGGCGCGGACATCGGCGTCACCCTCGGCCACCCGCACGGCCAGATCTACGCCCTCCCGTACGTCACCCCGCGCACCGCACAGGCCCTCGCCAAGGTCGCCGCCCACCGGGAGGCCACCGGCCGCAACCTGTACGACGACGTCCTCGCCGCCGAACGCGCCACCACCGGCCGGCCGGACTCCCGGGTCGTCCTGGCCGGCGAGCACTGGACGGCGTTCGTCCCGTTCGCCGCCCGCTGGCCCTACGAGGTGCACCTGTACCCGCACCGCCGGGTCGCCGACCTCACCGCCCTCGACGAGGCCGCCCGCGCCGAGTTCCCCCGGATCTACCTCGACCTGCTGCGCCGCTTCGACCGGCTGTTCCCCGCACCCGCCCCCTACATCTCCGCCTGGCACCAGGCGCCGCGCCCCGCAGAGGCCGAACTCGCCCTGCACCTGGAGCTGTTCACCATCCGGCGGACGGCCGACAAGCTCAAGTACCTGGCCGGCACCGAGTCCGGCATGGGCGCGTTCATGAACGACATCCGCCCCGAGACCGCCGCCCGCACCCTGCGCGAGCTGTAGGCCCCCTGGCCTCCTCAGCCGCGAAGCCCCGCCCGGGGAAGGGAAGTTCCCGGGCGGGGCTTCGTCGTTCCTGCTTCGTCGTTCCTGCGGCTTCGTTCGTGCGTCGTCGTTCCTGCCGCTTCGTTCCGCGTGCGCGCTCAGGCGATGCGGTGCGCGCCCTGCGAGGGGACGGCCGGGAAGACCTGCGGGTCGACGTACCCGGCCTCGGCGAACGCCGCGCGCACGGCCCGCTCGACGTCCGCCAGCCGGTCGGTGTCGACCAGGGCCAGCACCGAGCCGCCGAAGCCGCCGCCCATCATCCGCGCGCCCAGCGCGCCGGCCGCGTTCGCCGCCGACACCGCGAGGTCGGTCTCCGGGCAGGACACCCGGTAGTCGTCGCGCAGCGAGGCGTGCCCGGCCGTCAGCACCGGGCCGAGCGCCCGCGGCTCGCCCGCGTCCAGCAGCCGGATGGTGTCCAGCACCCGCTGGTCCTCCGTCACCACGTGCCGCAGCAGCGGCCGCAGTTCGGCCGGCAGCCGCTCCTCGGCCGCCGCCAGCTCCGCGATGCCGATGTCGCGCAGCGCCCGCACGCCCAGCAGCTCGGCGGCCCGCTCGCAGCCCGCCCGCAGCGCCGCGTACGCGCCGTCGCCGAGGTCGTGCTTGACCCGGGTGTCGATCACCAGCAGCGACAGGCCCACCGCGGGCAGGTCCAGCGGCACCTGGCGGCCGGCCAGCGTCCGGGTGTCGAGGAAGAACGCGTGGCCCGCGACGCAGCAGCTGGACGCCATCTGGTCGAGCGCGCCGCACGGCACGCCCACGAAGTCGTTCTCGGCGCGCTGTGCGAGCAGCGCCCGGGTCGGCGCGTCCAGGCCCAGGCCGAACAGCTCGTCCAGGGCGATCGCGGTGGCGCACTCCAGCGCCGCCGAGGAGGACAGGCCCGCGCCGGTCGGCACGTCCGAGGTGAACGCGAGGTCCGCTCCGCCCACCGGGTGGCCGGCCTGCGCCAGCGCCCAGAACACGCCCGCCGGGTACGCCGCCCAGCCCGGCGCCGCGCCCGGCGCGAGCCCGTCCAGGGCCAGCTCGGTGACCTTGCCGTCGCCCTGCGCGCTGGTCAGCCGGATCACGCCGTCGGTGCGGCGGCGGGCCGCCACCCGGGTGGTGTGCGGGAGCGCCGCCGGAAGTACGAACCCCTCGTTGTAGTCGGTGTGTTCACCGATCACGTTGATCCGCCCGGGCGCGGCCCACACGCCGTCGGGGGCGTCGCCGTAGGCGGCGATGAAGGCGTCGGCGGCGTCGGTGGTCATCGGGCACTCCAGCAGGCGAGGGATATTCAAGGCAGGGGATATCCAACATATTCAAACACACAGCACCAGAGCCGAACAGTGATCCGCCCGGTCGACTATGCTGACGGCTTCCCAGCACCCCCTTGTGCCCAGGCGGAGGATCCGAGTGACCGACGGCGTACTGCTCGCCGCCCAGCGACGGGCGCTGATCCTCGACCAGGTGCGCCGCGACGGAGCCGTCAAGGTCGCCGAACTCGTCGAGCGGCTCGGCGTGTCCGACATGACCGTCCGCCGCGACCTGGACGCCCTCGCCCGCACCGGAGCCGTCCGCAAGGTCCACGGCGGCGCGGTCGCCCGCACCGCCGCCGCCGAGGAGCCCGCCTTCGAGGCCAAGTCCGGCCTGGAGACCGACACCAAGGCCGCGCTCGCCGAAGCCGCCGCCGCGCAGGTCCAGCCCGGCAGCGTGGTCGCGATCTCGGCCGGCACCACCACCTACGCCGTCGCCGCCCGCCTGCTCGACGTCCCCGGCCTCACCGTCGTCACCAACTCCCTCCCCGTCGCCGAACTCCTGCGCACGCACACCGCCGAACGCGGCGAGGACGCCCCCGCGCTCCTGCTCACCGGCGGCGCGCCCACCCGCTCCGCCGCGCTGGTCGGCCCGCTCGCCGACCAGTCGATCCGCTCCCTGCACGTCGACCTGCTGATCATCGGCGCGCACGGCGTCAGCGACCGCGCGGGCCTCACCACCCCCAACCTCGCCGAGGCCCAGACCAACCGCGCCCTGATGGCCTCCGCCCACCGCACCGTCGCCGTCGCCGACCACACCAAGTGGGGCGTCGTCGGCCTCAGCAGCTTCGCGGCCCTCACCGACCTCGACTGCTTCATCACCGACCACGAGCTCCCCGCAGACGCCCGGGCGGCCCTTTCCGAGGCCTGCGGCGAACTCCTGCTCGTCTGAGCCCTATCCTTGGCCCCGCTTCACTCATGATCAGACACGTTTGGGGGGTCAATGGCCGGGACCGTCGTGGTGCGCGCGGAGCAGTCGGGGATCGGACGGGCGGGGACGTTCACCGTCCTGGTGGACGGGGAGCCGGTCGGCCGGGTGCGACAGGGCGACGTCGCCCGGTTCCCGGCCGCGGCCGGCACCCGCGAGGTGCGGGTCACCTCCAAGGACCGCACCAGATCCAATGCCCTGACGGTGCAGGTGGGCGAGGACAGCGACACCTCGATCACCGCCCGCAGCACCGGACTCGGCTACGCGCTGTTCCTCCCGGTCGTCGCCGGGTTCACCGTGCCCCCGATCTACGCGGTGACGACCGTCTTCCTGCTCGGCGCGGTCTTCTACCTGGCCCCCGGCCTGATGTTCCGCCTGCGGGCCGACCCGGAACCCCTCGCCGCGCTCCCCGCCCCGGCCGGCGCGGCCGAGGAGGGCGGCGGCAGCGGCCTGTGGTGGGAGTCGGATCCGGCGCTCGCCAAGCGCTTCCGCAAGGACGCCGACGCCTGACGCCCGGGGCTTCGGGGTCCTGACGTCCGGGGGTTCGGGGTCCTGACACCCCGGGCCTCCGATCCGCAGGGCCCGGCGACCACGAGGGCGACGTGGGTGACGTGGGCGAACTCCCGCGCCTCCCGGCCGGTTAGAGTCGGGCGGGAACGGCAACGGGGAGGCGCGCGGATGGACGTCGCGGTGTGGGCGGCGGTGCGGCGGCGGCCCGTGCGGTTCCTGGTGTCCGGGTGGCCGTGGCGGGTCTGGGCGTTGCTGCTGAGCGGCGCGGTGCAGGGCGTGCTGGTGCTGCTGATGCTGGTCGTCGGGTTGGTGGTGGGCGTCGCGTTGTCGGTGCTCGGCGTCGGGCTGCCGATCCTTGCCGCGACGGCGACGCTCGGCGTTCCGGTCGGCGCGGTGGAGCGTCGGCGGCTGCGGCTGGTCGAGCCGTCCCCGCTGCCCGATCCGCACCGGACGGTGGCGCGGCAGTGGCTTCGCGCGCGGCTGCGGGAGCGGGCGACCTGGCGTGAACTCGGGTACGTCGCCGTGCAGTCCACCGTCTTCGCCGCCGTCGGGCTGGCGTTCGCCGTGGTGCTCGGGTGCTCCCTGCTCCTGCTGGCCGCACCGGTGTTCATCTGGGCGGTGCAGCCGGACACCGTGATGCTGATCCCCGGGCGGCCGGTGTCCGGCCCGCTCGACGGGCTGGCGGCGAGTGCCCTCGGCCTGCTCGGGCTGGTGGTCGCCGGGTACAGCGGGGCGCTGGTGGCCGGCGCGCAAGTCCGCCTCGCCAGGCTGCTGTTGACCGTCCGGGACGAGGACCTCGGTGCGCAGGTGGTCGAACTCACCCGCTCCCGGGCCCGGTTGGCGGACGCGTTCGAGGCCGAGCGGCGACGGATCGAGCGCGACCTGCATGACGGCGCGCAGCAGCAACTCGTGGCGCTGGGCATGACGTTGGGCCTCGCCGAACTCGAACTGCGCGGCCAGGAAGGCCCCGCCGCCGAGCTCGTCGCCCGCGCCCGCGGCGAGGCCCGGCTCGCGCTCGACCAGCTGCGCACGCTGGTGCGCGGCATCCACCCGCAGGTCCTCACCGACCACGGACTCCCCGCCGCCGTCGCCGAGTTGGCGCTGCGGCACCCCGTGCCGGTGCTGGTCGAGATGGACCTGCCGCGACGGCTGCCCGGGCCGGTCGAGAGCGCCGCGTACTTCACCGTCACCGAGGCGCTCACCAACGCCGCCAAGCACAGCGACGCCGACGAGATCGCCGTTCACGGCGTGCTGGACGGTGACACACTGGTGCTGTCCGTCACCGACAACGGTCGCGGCGGCGCCGACCCCGCCACCGGCGCGGGCCTCCAGGGCCTCGCCGATCGGGTCGCCATCCTGAGAGGACGCCTGACCGTGACCAGCCCCACCGGCGGGCCGACCCGCCTGCGCCTGGAGGTGCCGTGCTCCGGATCGTGATCGCCGAGGACGCCGTGCTGCTCCGGGCCGGTCTCGCCGAACTCCTCACCCGGCTCGGTCACCGCGTCATCGCCTCCGTCGGCGACGCCGAGCAACTGATCCGGGCCGTCGACGAGGACCGCCCCGACGTGGTCGTCACCGACGTCCGGATGCCCCCCGAACACCGCGACGAGGGCCTGCGCGCCGCGCTCTACCTGCGCGAACGCCACCCCGGCCTGCCCGTCCTGGTCCTCTCCCAGTACGTCGCCACCGCCTACGCGACCCGCCTGCTCGGCGCGTCCACCGCCGACCGGGGCGGCCTCGGCTACCTGCTCAAGGACCGCGTCATGGACGTCGCCGACTTCACCGACGCCCTCGAACGCGTCGCCGCCGGGCAGACCGTCATCGACCCCGAAGTCGTCCGCATCCTGCTCGCCCACCGCACCGCCGACGACCCGCTGCGCCGCCTCACCCCCCGCGAACACGAAGTCCTCGCCCTGATGGCCGAAGGCTTCAACAACCAGACCATCGCCCACCGCCTCACCGTCACCGAAGCCTCCGTCGTCAAACACGCCGGCAACATCTTCATGAAGCTCGACCTCGACCCCACCGAGGGCAACCGCCGCGTCCTCGCCGTCCTCGCCTACCGCGACCACGCCACCGCCGACCCGTCCTGAGACAGGGCTTCGGACACCGAGGAGCCGGCCGCCACTCGGGCCCACACGGTCTTCGTCCCACGCCCGGTTCCCACGCCCCAGCCCACCGCCAACTCGGCCACCAGCCGCAGGCCCTGGCCGTCGCCACGAATCCCGGACGGGCGCAGCACGGGCGTCACGTCGGACCGGCCGTCGCGGACCTCGATCCGGCAGCCCCCGTCGGCCTCCTCAAGCCGAACGGGCACCGACTCCCCGATGCGGCAGGCGTGCCGGATCGCATTGGTGACCAGTTCCGAGCAGATCAGCACCACATCCGCTGCCCGGTCCGGATGCCAGCCCCAGGCCTGCAGGGCCTCGGCGACGCCGTGTCGGGCGAGCCGCACCGAGGCGGGCGTTGCCGCTAACGCCTGCTCCCACACCCGAAGCCCGTGCACCGTGGCGTCCATACCCGTTCCCTCCACTGTCGCGGATGCGCGGACCGACCCCGTCCGCCCGCTCAAGACAACCGCACTCGACCACGGGCAGTAAGGTGTTGGCTACTCTGGGCAGTTTGAGGCGTTTAACGAGTGGTCAGGGGTCGTGGTGGCGAGGCGGGTTCGGGTCAACGAGCGCCTTCGGGATGCCATCAAGGAGTCCCGGATGACCTACGACCGGCTGGCTCACGAGTTGGCGATCGTCGCTGGTCGGCACGGGGACGATGCCCGGCCGGGCAAGTCGCTCATCAGTCACTGGGTGCGCTACAGCGTCATCCCGTCGGGGAACATGCCGCTCCACCTGGCCGCTGTGCTGTCCGGTCGGCTGCGGCGGACCGTCACGGCGGCCGACCTGGGCCTGGCCGAGGAGGTGAGCGATCTCCGGGATTGGAGCTTGGATACGCTGAGCGTCCTTGCCGGTCTTCGACGAATCGACGTGGATGACGTGGACGTGGATCGCAGCACCGCACTACGGCTGATGAGTTACTCGCTCGGTGCGCTCGTCCTGCCCGGCGAGGGGTGGTGGGATTCGATGGCGAGGGCGGGCGCGGGGCGGGATGGGGCCGACGGGCGGCGGGTCGGGGTGGCGGACGTGGAGGCGGTCCGCGAAATGACGGGCCTGTTCTCGCAGGTCGATCAGCGGCGTGGTGGCGGCCATGCTCGAACCGCCGTCGCCCAGTATCTGACGAGTGACGTCACAAGGTTCCTGCAAGGCTCGTTCGGCTCGGCGGAGACGCGTCGCCGGATGATGTCGGCGGGAGCCGAACTCGCTTACGTCGCGGGGTGGATGGCGTTCGACAACGCCGATCACGCGGCGGCGCAGACGTACTTCGGGCTGGCCGTCCGGCTGGCCGCCGAGGCCGAGGACCCGGCGCTGGCCGGACACGTCCTGCGGGCGATGGCGCACCAGGCGCTCGACCTGGGGCATCCGAAGCAGGCGCTCGACCTCGCCGCCGCGTCGATCGGCGGGGACCGCTACGCCCGCGCCTGCCCGAGGGAGCGTGCGCTGCTCGGCGTGATCCACGCCCGAGGGCTGGCCGCGACCGGCCGGCACTCGGCGGCGACCGGTGCGCTGCTCCGGGCCCAACGGGACCTGGCCGCAGCCGAATCGGACGACGAGGAGCCGGCCCGGGTGTTCTTCTTCGCCGAAGCGAGCCTCGCGCACGAGACCGCCAACGCGCTGCGCGACATGGGTGATCTTGCGGGTGCGGAGAAGGAGTTCCGGCACAGCGTGGCGACCAGGAAGGCGACCGCGTTCGCTCGGACCTATGCCGTCACGCTGGGCTACCTGGGCGCCGTCCAGGTGCAGTTGAAGAATCTTGAGGAAGGGTGCGCGACGTGGACGGCCGCCCTGGACGCGATGGGGCCGGTCCGGTCGGGCCGGACCCGGAAGCTCGCGCAGCGGATGCGGACCGAACTGTCCCCGTTCCGGCAGCGGGGCATCCGCAGCATCGAGGCGGTCGACACCAGGGCGGCCGCGTACCTCGACGCCACCGCGTGAACCAACTGACCCTCAGGGGAGAGGAATTGAGCATGACCGATCGTGAGATGTTCGAGGTGGAGGCGCTCGGCCGGGTGGTCGGCGGCCGGGCCGAGCCCACCGATGACCACTGGGGCGGGACGCGTGCGGTGATCCGGCTCGACGGCAGCCGGTTCACGGCGGACGCGACCAAGGGGCTGGAGGACTTCTCGCACCTGGAGGTCGTCTTCCGCTTCCACCTCACCGACCCGGCCGACCTGAACCTCGGCGCCCGCCGCCCGCGCGACAACCCGGACTGGCCGGAGGTCGGCATCTTCGGCCACCGGAACATGCGCCGGCTCAACTGGCTCGGCGTCTCCCGCTGCCGGCTGTTGAAGGTCGACGGCCTGGACCTGCACGTCGAGGACCTCGACGCCGTCGACGGGACGCCCGTGCTCGATGTGAAGCCCTGGTTCGCCGAGTTCGGTCCGCGCGGGGAGGTCCGGCAGGCGCAGTGGAGCAGCGACATGCTGGGTGACTACTTCGCCCGGTGAGGCTCCCTCGCTGCGAGGAGGGCGTTGAGGTGGGCGGCGGAGGTGTCCCAGGTCCATTCCTGCTGGACCCAGTGGCGGCCGGTGCGGCCGAACTCCCGGGCGTGGGAGGGGTCTTCGAGGTAGGAGGAGACGGCGTCGGCGACGGCGGCGGGGTCGCGGCCGTCGACCACGGCTCCGGTGCGGTGGGGGAGGACGGCGTCCGGGGCGCCGCCTGATCGGCCTGCCACGACGGGGAGTTCGGTGGCGGACGCTTCGAGGTAGACGATGCCGAGGCCCTCTGCTTCCAGGCCTGCGCGGCGGGTGCGGCACGGCATGGCGAAGACGTCGGCCGCCGCGTAGAAGGAGGCGGTGGCGGCGTGCTCGTGGCCGCCCGCGAAGACGACCGCGCCCGGGGCGTGGCGTGCGGCCAGCCCGCGCAGGCGGGTCTCGTCGGGGCCCCGGCCGACCAGCAGCAGGGTGCCGCCCGGGACGCGGCGGCGGATCGCCGGGAGGGCGCGGATCAGCATGTCCTGGCCCTTGCGCGGTACCAGGCGGGCCACGCAGAGGATCAACGGTGCGTTCCCCAGGCCGAATTGCTCGCGAACGGCCCGGCGCGCGGTCGCCGAGGGGCGGAACAGCGACGGGTCGACGCCCGGGACCAGGCGGGAGAGGGTCGCTTGCGGGCCGAGCGCGGGGGCGATCCGGCGGCGGGTGTACTCGCCGAGGTAGGTGACCACGTCGCAGTGGGCGCCGATTCGTCGCAGCACGCTCCGGGCGCCGGGCGTCCGGGCCCACCAGATCTCGTGCCCGTGCGTGGTGGCGACCAGCCGCTGCACGCCGCCGTCGCGCCGCAGGGCCGGTGCCATCGCCGCGAGCGGCGCGGCTGCCCCGAACCACACCCGGTCGCAGCCGTGTGCCCGGGCGAGCTCGACCGCCCGCCGGGTCACCCTGCGGGTGGGCAGCAGGAGACGCGACGGGTCGCGGACCACCGGGAACGGCAGCGTCGCGTCGAACGCGGCCGCGCCCGGTTCGGCGGAGGTGTAGACGACCACGTCATGGTCCGGGACCCGGACGGCCATCGCGTGGACGAAGGTCTCGATGCCGCCCTGCCGGGGTGGGAAGTCGTTGGTGACGATGAGGGTGGTGGCCATGGTGCGCCTCGCAGTTCGGGTGATGGTCAGGGGGGGGAGGGGTGGCCGCGTCCGGTCGGCGGCCAGGCGGGTGAGGGCGGCCAGGGGCGCGGGCAGTGCCGGGTAGCAGGAGCGGCCGGCCGGTGCGGGCAGGAACGCCAAGGCCGGCCCGACCGCGAGACGGTGGACGGTCAGGTGGCCAGTGCGGCGGCGGGTCGGGGGGCCGTGGGGCTGGGGTGGCCGACGGTCGCCGGTGGCCGCGTCCGGTCGGCGAGCAGGCGGGTGAAGACGGCCAGGAACGCGGGCAGCGCCAGATAGCCGAAGCGGCCGGCCGGTGCGAGCAGGAACGCCAGGGCCAGCCCGACCGCGAGGCGGTCGGCCGCCGCGACCGCGTCCAGGGGCGGGCGTCGGACCAGCGACACCGCGACCGCGGCCCCGCCGAACAGCAGCAGGGCGAGGGCCAACCACCAGCCACCGGGGACGAGTTGGGTGAGCAGGCGGCCCGGGAGCGGGCTCGCGGCAGGCGTCTTCCACTCGCCGAGGCCGAGCGGGAACGCGAACACCTGACGCAGCATCGGCCCGGGCGCCAGCACCATCCAGGGGGCGATCAGCGCGGTCGCCACCGTCACCGCGACCCCGGCGCACCGCCACGCCGCCCGCCGACCGGCCACCGCCGCCAGCAACGCCACCGCCACCGGAACGGCCGGCCACGCCGTCCACTTGATGGCACACGCCACCGCCAGCGCCAGCCCGGCCCCACCCGCCTGCCGCCGCGAGGCGAGCGCGAGCGCCAGACACAGCAGCCCGGTCATCGGCAGATCGACCCCGCTCACCGCCAACGGCAAGGCCACCACCGGCGAGGCCACCAGCGCCAGGGCGCACGACGCCTGCGACCGGGTGCGGTGCGGTGCGGAGCGTCCGCCCCGGCGCAGCACCCGCCAGGTGCCGCCCGCCGTCGCCAGGAACGTCGCCGCGCACCACAGGCGGGGGTCGCCCAGGGCGGCGTGCGGGCCGAGCAGGGCGCGGGGCAGGCCGAAGGCGGCCATGGCCGGGAGATAGGGAGTGAGCTCCAGGACGGAGGCGGGGGAGGCGAGGTACGGGGAGCCGTGGGTCAGCAGCGAGGCGCCGGCGCGGCCGATGACGGTGACCTCGCTCTGGCCCTCGCCGGTCAGGACGGCGTGGGCGAGCGGGAGCAGCCCGGACGCGACCAGCGCGACGAGGGCGGAGAGCAGCCGGCCGTTGCGGTGCCACGAGAGGGCCGCGGCGAGCAGGTAGCCGAACGCGGCGACGACGCCCCAGTCGCGGTGCGGCCCGAGCGGCGAGAGCAGCGGAAACGCGGCCGCCCAGCCGGCGCAGAGCAGCCAGCCGGCGGGCCACAACCAGCGCTGGTGGGAGAGGAGTTGAAGGGGAGTGGTGGACACCCGTCCAGTCCAGTCGGCGGGGAGGCCGACGTCAGCGGGCCCAGGTCGAGACCTGGTGGTCGACTTTTCCCTACCCCGGGCCGGGTGCCACCACCCGCCCCTGGTCTGTACCACTGGACGGTGGGCGGGGAGTCCGCGCACACTGGCCCGCATGACGCTCCGACCGCCCGCCGGCCTGGAACTGCACGACCTGGACGTCCCGGACCCGGGGTTGCTGCCGTTCGCCGCCGGCAGCTTCGACTCCATCGGGCCACTGTCCAGGGCGGACTTCCCGCATCGGCACTCGTTCTACGAAATGATCTACGTGACCAAGGGGAGCGGGACACACGTCGTCGACCTCGCGGAGTACCGGATCGAGCCGCCGGCACTGTACGTGGTGCTGCCGGGGCAGGTGCACCACTGGGCGCGGGCGCGCCAACTCGACGGCTGGGTACTGCTGTTCAACGAGGACTTCCTGCACCGCCACCCGGAGGACCTCGCCCTGCTGCGCGCCCTGGCCGGCACCGCGGTGTCCCGGCCGTCGCGCCAGGGGCACGGCGAACTCTCCCGGCTGCTCACGGAGTTGACCGCCGAGTACCAGGCCGGCCTGGACGGCGGGCTGGGCGTGCTGCAGGCGCTGCTGCACGTGCTGCTGGTGCGGGCGCTGCGGGCAGCCCGGCAGGGCGAGGGCGGGGAGGCGGCGGCCGCGCCGCGTCCGGCGGTGCATCCGCTGGTGGACCGGTTCGCCCGACTGATCGCCGAGGCCGACCGCGCCGACCGCTCGGTGCTCGCGTTGGCCCGCGAACTCGGCGTCTCCGCAGGCTACTTGCACGAGGTGGTGAAGGAGGCCACCGGCCGCACCCCGGCCCGGCTGATCCGCGAGCAGCAGACCCTGGAGGCCAAACGCCTGCTCGCCACCACGGACATGACGATCCGTCAGGTGGCCGTGGCGGCCGGATTCTCCGATCCGGCGTACTTCTGCCGCTTCTTCCGCCGCGAAGTCGGCCGCACCCCGGGGCAGTTCCGTGAGCGCGTGGGATGAAGGGGCGGAGCGTCAACGGCGGGTAAAGCTCGGCTGAGGAATGCACCACGTCCGGCGGCCCCCGTCCATCGACGGCCCGCCCGGCAGGGCCTAGCGTCTGAGGAACCCCACAGCGCGCCGCACGGGGGCACCCGACCTCTCCAGGTGTCATGTCCCAACCACGGGATCCGGGCGTGCGGCGTCCGACGAAGCAGCCGAACGGAGAGCCATGTCCACCCCCCACAACCCCCTGGGCGACCGGCAGATCAGCCGGAAGAGTCTGCTCAAGGCCGCCGCCCTGGCCGGCGCCGTCCCGGTGCTGATCGGCGGCGGGACCGCCCTGGCCCGCGACACCGCCGCGGCCGGCGGCACGTCCGTCCCGCTCACGCCGGACTGCCACGACGGCGACGCGCCCACCGGCGCGCAGATCGAAGGCCCCTACTTCAAGCCCGGCTCCCCGCTGCGCACCAACCTGGTCACCCCGGGCACCCAGGGCACTCCGCTGACCGTCAGCGGCTACGTGTTCGGCCGCAACTGCGCGCCCATCTCCGGTGCGCTGCTGGACTTCTGGCAGGCCGACACCAACGGCAACTACGACAACAGCGGCTACACCTTCCGCGGCCACCAGTTCAGCGACGCCAACGGCGCGTACACGCTGACCACGATCATCCCGGGCCTCTACCCGGGCCGCACCCGGCACATCCACGTCAAGGTGCAGGCCCCCGGGCAGTCGATCCTGACCACGCAGCTGTACTTCCCGAACGAGCCGCGCAACGCCACCGACTCGATCTTCGACCCGAAGCTGGTGATGACGGTCCGCCAGGTCGGCAACGGCAGCCAGGCGAGCTTCGACTTCGTGCTCAACGTCAACGGCACGCCGAAGCCGAGCAGCAGCCCGACCGGCAACTCGCCCAGCCCGAGCCCGAGTTCCTCCCCGGGCGGCACCACCACCTGGCAGGCCGGCACCAGCTACAAGGCCGGCGACCAGGTCACCTACAACGGCGTCACTTACGTCTGCATCCAGGCGCACACCGCCTTCGCCGGCTGGGAGCCCCCGAACGTTCCCGCCCTCTGGTCCCGCCGCTGACCGCGCCCACCCCCACGCGGCGCGGCCAGCGGCGCCACTCGCCCGACGGCGGGCTCCGGCCCGCCGGACGGTGACGAGCCATCCGAAGCGGCGGCACGGCCCCACACCCGGGAGGGGAAAACCGGAGGTGCGGCCGTCAACCGTCAAGCGCCGTGGCGGCCCGAGCGCGGGGTGCCCGGGCCGCCACGGCGCACCACCGTCGGGACGCCGGGCGACACCGCCCGGAACTCTCGGCGCTTCCCACCCGAAGCAACCCAGTGCCTCCCTCCCCGACCCCCGTAGGCTCGGCCCATGACCGAGCCCCAGCACCTGGTGGTCACCACCACCCACGACGACGAGGACGCCGCCCGCGCCCTCGCCGCCACCCTGGTCTCCGAGCGCCTCGCCGCCTGCGCCCAGGTCCACGCCGTCCGCTCCGTGTACTGGTGGGACGGCGAGGTCCAGGACACCGCCGAATGGCGCGTCGACCTCAAGACCAGAGCCTCCCTCGCGGAACAACTCGCCGACCGGATCGTCGAGTTGCACCCGTACGACACCCCGGAGGTGATCGCGGTGCCGATCACCTCCGGGGCGTCCGGCTACCTGGCCTGGCTGGGCGCGGAGACCGCGGCCCGATAGATCGCTCGCGGCCCGACAAACCACTCGCAGCCCGCACGGCCGCTCGCCTACGCTCCGGACGCAGACCGCCCACCGAGGAGCCGCGCCGTGTCAAGGCCTCCGACGACCAGCGGCGGGTGCAGGCCCGGACGGCGGACCGACAGGCCGTCGTTCATCGCTAGAATCCCGAACGCCCGTGCGAGCAGTGCGGGCGTTCGGCATGTTCGGCAAGCGGCGGGTGTACAGATGCGGCGATGGGGCAAGCTCGGCAAGGCGGCGGTGATCCTGGGGGTCTTCGGTGTGCTGCTGACGGCCGGCGGGATCGGGTACGGGATTCACCTCGGGCCCCGGCGGGTGGTGATCTCCTCCGGATCGATGCGGCCCACCTACCCGGCCGGTACGGCCGTCGTGGTGACCGCCGTCGAGCCGGAGCAGGTCCGGCGCGGGGACGTGGTGATCCTGCGCTACCCCGTCGCGCCCGACGAGCCGGCCATCTCCGCCCTGAAGCGGGTGATCGCCGTCGGCGGCGACCACGTCTCCCAGTGCGGCGACCAGCCCGTGCAGCTGAACGGCGCGCCGCTCGACGAGCCGTACCTGCGGGGCGGGGGAGTCAACGGCTACCGCTGCTTCGACACCACCGTTCCCGACGGCGAGATGTTCGTGCTGGGCGACTGGCGCGCGAACTCGATCGACTCCCGGATGTGGGGCCCGATCCCGCTGGCCGCGGTGGAGTCCCGCGACCGGCCCGGCACCGCCCGGACCGTGGGGGTGATCGGCGCGGTGGGCCTGCTCGGCCTGCTGCTGATGGCGGCGGCCGGCGTCGGCACCTACCTCGCCATGGAGTCCTTCGCGGGCCGCCTGCACGACTCCGAGGGAGCGTTCAACTTCGCGCACTCCGCCACCACGCTGGGCACCGGCCGCGACGGCGAATACTTCGTCGTCGTCCCCGGCAGCGGCACCGGGGCCCTGGCCGGCATCACCGGCACCGGCGGCATCGTGATCGACGAGGACGGCACCCACCGCATCCACCTCGACTACCAACTCCCGTAGCCGCAAAAGCCGGTGACGGCCGGTGACGGCCGCCACCGGCCGGTCGCGGCGGTCACGACGGGCGGGACCAGTTCGCCTCCACCCGTCGCCGTTCCTCCTCCACCAGGCCGCGCACCACGTCCGTGACCGTCCGGTGCGAGATCTCGGCGAAGCCCTGGAGCCACTCCGCGAGCTCCGTCGGCAGCTCCACCTGCACCCGCCGCTCGCCCTTCGGCATCCCGCTACGCCTCCTGCCGGGCCTTCGCCGCCCAGTCGCACACCACGGGGACGCACTTCTCGGCGAAGTACTCGTAGTCCGCGGCCGTGTTGTACACGTGCGTGGACAGTCGGAAGTACCCCGTCCCGCCGAAGCTGGTGAACGCCGACTCGACGCCGAACTCCGTTGCCAGCCGGTCCCGCAGGGCGTCCGCCTCCAGCCTGGTCCGGCCCAGCCCGGCCGGCAGCCGGACCAGCCGCAGCGCGTTGACCGGCATGCCGACCTCGGCCGCGGCCGGCTCGCCGGTCGCCGCGGTGAACGACTCGCCGATCAACTCCTCGGCGTAGTCGGCGAGTTCGGTCATGTACTGGCGGGCCTCCGGCCAACCCCACTGGTCGGCGACGAAGTCGAGCGCGGTCGGCGCGGCCAGGTAGCTGGTGGCGTCCACCGTGCCCTGGGTGTCGAAACGGGTCGGGAACGGCTCCTCCGCACCCCAGGAGTCGATCAACGGGTAGAGCGTGTGCCGGAGTTCGCCCCGGGCGACGAGCGCGGCGGTGCCGCGCGGCGCGCAGCCGAACTTGTGCAGGTTGCCGACCCAGGCGTCGCAGTCCAGGCCCGCCCGCGGATCCTCCAGCAGGGCCGGGACGTGCGCGGCGTCCACCAGCAGCGGGATGCCGCGCTCGCGGGCGACCGGGCCGATCAGGTCGATCGGGAGGCGGCGCGCGGTGGCGGAGGTGATCTGGTCCAGCACGATCAGCGCCGTCCGGTCGCCGAGTTGCTCCAGGATCGCGGCCGCGGCCTCCTCCGGCCCCGCCGCCAGCGGCACGTGCGCGGTGCGGACCGTGCCGCCCCAGCGCCGGGCCAGCCGGGCCGCGCCCATGGTGACCGCCCCGTACCCGTGGTCGGTGACCAGCACCTCGCCGCCCGGCCGGTGCGGCAGGCTGTTGTACACGGCGCTCGCGCCCGCGCTGGCGTTCGGCACCAGTGCCGTGAACTCGGCCGGGACGCGCAGGAATTCGGCGATCGCGGCCCGTGCCCGGGCGACCCGGCGGGGGAGCTCCGGGAACCACACCACCGGGGCGCGCTCCATCTCCTCCCGCAGATCCTGCTGGGCGCGCTGCGCGGCCAGCGGCACCGCCCCGAACGAGCCGTGGTTGAGATGCCGCATCGATGTGTCCAGCGACCAGCCGGCGGCGGCCGGCCGCCCGTCCTGGAGCAGCAGCGGCTTGGGGGCGACGACGGTTGTCACAGTCCCTCTTCCTTCTCAGGTCCGGCCGCCCGCGCCCTGACCGGGGGCGGCCTGCTGCCCGATCCTGACACAGCCACCCACCGGCCCTCGCGGGCGGGCCCGGTGGCCCGTTCGGGTGGCTTCCCGTTGCGCCGTCCGGATGCGGCCGAGCGGGTGCCGCATCCTGGTCGCACCCCGACCCGCCCCGTCCCACGGGTGGGCCGCCGCACGAGAACGAGGATCCCCGCATGTTCCAGAAGTCCCGCCCGCCGGCCATCCCCGCCCCGCGCCGCCCGCTCGGCACCGCGCGCCCGACCGCCCGCACCCCGCGGCCGCCGCGCACCCGCCGCGAACGCTGACCGCCGCGAACGCGGACCGCCGGGCACCCCGCCAACCGGGCACCCCGCCGACCGGGCACCCCGCCGACCGGGCACCCCGCCAACCGGGCACCCCGGCGACCGAGCACCCCGCCAACCGGGCACCCCGCCGACCGGACACTCCATCGACTGGACACCCCACTGACCGGCCCGTCTCGGCCGACCGTCTCCTGCGGCCGGGGGACGGGCCACCAATGTGCGTGTCAGGAAGCGGAGTTGATCCGGGCCGGGTCGACGGTCCAGTGATTGGTCCGCAGCACCCGCCCGGCGAACTCCGTGTCGCGCTCCCCGAGCAGCTCGAACCCCAGCGCCCGGCACAGCCCGTTCGACGCCCCGTTGCCCGTCCCCGGGAACGCGTGCACCAGGCCCCAACGCCCGTCCCGGCCGGCCGATTCGAGCACCTTGCGCACCGCCCGCTTGGCCAGCCCGAGGCCCTGGAACTCCGGCAGCACCATCCATCCGATCTCGGAGATCGGCACCCCGTCCTCCTCGTGCGGCCACAGCGTCACCGTCCCCGCGACGGTCTCCGGCGGAGCGCCGTCCGGCACGATCATCCGGACCCACCAGTCGTCCGCCGCGGTCCGCTCCGCATCGAGCCGAACCTTCTCCGCCATGCCTTCGACCGGCTGCGGCCCGCCCAACTCGGCCATCATCACCGGGTCGCAGCGCATCCGGAGGTACGCCTCGACGTCGCCCGGCCCGACATCCCGCAGTCGCATCCCGATCGCCCCTCTCCTGTCTGCCTGCAGCTAAGAAACGTACCGGCGGGTTCCGACGCTCCGTACAGTCCGGACACATGACGACGGTCACCACCCGCACAGTCCGCTACCCCGCCGACGGCCTCACCATGGTCGGCCACCTCGCGCTGCCCGCCGGCAGCGGCCGGCGGCCCGCCGTGCTGATCGGCCCCGAAGGGCCCGGGATCAGCGAGTTCCAGCGCCGCCGGGCCGAGGCCCTCGCCGAACTCGGCTACGTGGCACTGCTGTTCGACATCAACGGCGGCGAGTGGTTCAGCGACCCGCAGCAGATGCTGGACCGGGCCCTCCCGCTGCTCGCCGCCCCCGAGCGGATGCGCGAGATCGGCCGTGCCGCCCTCGACGTCCTGCGCGCCGAACCCCGCACCGACCCCGACCGGATCGCCGCCGTCGGCTACGGCACCGGCGGCGCCATCGCTCTCGAACTCGGCCGCGCCGGCGTCCCGTTGCGCGCCATCGCCACCGTCAACGGCCTCGTCACCGGCCGCCCCGGCGAAGCCGCCAACATCCACTGCCCGGTCTGGGCCGGCGTCGGTTCCGAGGACCCGATCATGCCCGCCGAGCGCCGCGAGGAGTTCACCGCCGAGATGCAGTCCGCCGGCGTCGACTGGCGCCTCACCGTCTACGGCGGTGCCGAACACGCCTTCCACCACCCCACCGCGGGCCTCACCGTCCTCCCCGGTGTCGCCCACCACCCCCGCCAGGCCGCCCGCGCCTGGCACGACGTCGTCGCCCTGCTCACCGAGTGCGTCCCCGTCGCCGGGGGCTCATGACCGAGGGCTCATGACCGTTTGAAGAACCGCAGGTAGCACGCCAGGAACACCAGCACGATCCCGACGTTCAGCATCAACCGGGGCCAGAAGTGCCCCCGGAAGAACGCCACATCCAGCCCGACGATCAGCGCCACCATCGCCAGCACGTACAGCACCTGGCCCAGCTGTCTTCCCATGCTTCCTTTGTACTGCGCCCGCCCGCGCGGGTCACCGGGGGAGCGCCGGGGATCAGGGGCGGACGGCGCCCATGTACGGCATGACGTCGATGGGGACGATCTCGATGTTCTTGCCGGTGCGCGGGGCGTGCAGGAGCTTGCCGTTGCCGATGTAGATGCCGACGTGGTGCAGGTCGTTGTAGTAGAAGAGCAGGTCGCCGGGCTGGATGTCGGACTTGGCGATGCGCTTGCCGGCGTTCCACTGGTCCTGGGAGACGCGGGGGAGGCCGACGCCGCCGGCGCGGAAGGCGGCCTGGGTGAGGCCGGAGCAGTCGAAGGAGTTCGGGCCGGTGGCGCCCCAGCCGTAGGGCTTGCCGAGTTGGGCGTAGGCGAAGTCGAGGATCGCCTTGACCTGGCCGGTGGCGGGGCCGGTGTAGGGCTGGGGGCGGGACGAACTGCGGGACGCGGCCGGCTCGTTGTCGGCGAGGACGCGGGCCCGGTCGGCGGCCTTGAGGCCGTTCAGGACGTTGGTCGCCTCGGCCAGCTTGGCCTTGACCTCGGTCTTCTTGGCGGAGACCGCGGCGCGGGTCTGCTCCAACTCGGCGAGTTTGGCGGCGGTTTCGGTCCGCTGCTGGTCGATGGACTGCTGCAGCCGCAGTGCGCTGCGCAGTGCCTCGGCCTGCTGGCCGCCGGCCAGGTCCTGGAGGCCGGCCTGCCGCAGGTAGTCGTCGGGGGAGGAGCTGAGCATCAGCTGCACGCTCGGGTCGATCCCGCCGCTGCGGTACTGCTCGGCGGCCAACGCGCCCAGGGTGTCCTGGAGTTGCAGGATCTTCCCCTGCTGGTCGGCCAGCCGTTCCTGCAACTTCCGGGCCTGGTCCTGGAGTTGGCCTGCCTGCTCGTCCATCTTGTTGTACTGCTCGGTGGCCGCCTCGGCGTCCTCGTAGAGGTTGTCGACCTTCGCCTTGACCTGGTCGAGGTTGCCGGTGGCGGGTTCGGCCCAGGCCGCGGTGGAGGGCAGCAGGACGGCCGCGCCGGCGGCCGCGCCGAGGACGGCGGTCCGGGTGCGTCCGGCGGGGCGGGGGCGGCGGTGCGTTCCCATCGCTGCGTCTCACTTCTCGATCGGGGCACCCGCCGTCCGGGCGATCACTACGAGACAACTTAGTAGTTCAGTAGAACGACCGGCAAGCCACCCCCCGCCCACTACGATGAGCCGGACGACAACGGAACGAGGAACGGAACGGCAGTGCGCAGACTCGGCGACCTGGAGGCGGAGATCATGGACCGCCTGTGGACCTGGGGCCGCCCCGCCACCGTCCGCGAGATCGTCGACGACCTCAACCGGTCCCGGCCGCTCGCCTACACCACCGTGATGACGGTCGCCGACATCCTGCACCGCAAGGGCATGCTGCGCCGCGAGAAGTCCGGCCGGGCCTGGAGCTACCGGCCCGCCTGCACCCGCGAGGCGTACAGCGCCGCCCTGATGCGCGACGTCCTCGGCGAGAGCCCCAACCCCACCGGCGCCCTCGCCCACCTCGTCGAACAGCTCACCCCCGCCGAACTCGACGCCCTGCGCGCCGCCCTCGACTCCGTCGACCGCGAGCAGACCGAGCAGGCCGATCAGACCGATCAGACCGATCAGGCCGAGCCGACCGGCAGCGGCGAGCAGGCCGCCGACCGCGAACGGGCCGGCAGCGGCAAACGGACCGGCAACGGCGAACCGGGGAGCCCGCGGTGACCGCCGCGCTCGCCCTGCTCGGCTACGCGCTGCTGGTCGGCGTCCTCGCCCCGCTGCCGCTGGCCCGGGCGCACTGGACGCACCGCGCGCCCCGGCTGGCCGTCGCGCTCTGGCAGGGCCTCGCGCTGTCCTTCGTCACGGCGCTGGTGCTGGCCGTCCACCACCTCGCCGTGCCGGGCGGACACCTGCACCTCGGGCTGGCCGGCCTGATGCACCTGTGCGGCGTCGACCACCCCGACGGGCAGGCCCTGGACGGCGGTTGGCGACTGCTGGCACCCGTCGCGACCGCGCTCTGGCCGCTCGGCCGGTACGCCGCCGTCCTCGCCCGCGCGGCCCGGCACCGCCGACGCCACCGGCAGCTGCTCGACCTGGTCGCCGCCCGCGACCCGGAGCTCGGCGCGCACGTCCTCGACCACGACACCCCCGCCGCGTACTGCCTGCCCGGCCGCCGCTCCCGGATCGTGCTCACCCGCGGCGCGCTCGACCTGCTGACGCCCCCGCAACTGGCCGCCGTGCTCGCCCACGAACGCGCCCACGTCACCGGCCGCCACCACCTCGCCCGCACCGCCGCGGACGCCTTCGCCGCCGCGTTCCCGTTCCTGCCGCTGGCCCGGCTGGCCGCCCGGGAGACCCCGCTGCTGCTGGAGATGGCCGCCGACGACCGCGCGGTGCGCCGACACCCGCGCACCGCGCTCGCCGCCGCCATGTACCGGGTGGCCGGCGGGCAGGTCCCGCAGGCCGCGTTCGCCGCCGCCGGCACCGCCGCCGTGCTGCGCGTCCGCCGGCTGCTCGCCCCCGCCGCCGCCCCGCACCCCGCGCTGCGCGCCGCCGCCGTCCTCGCCGCAGCCGCCGCCCCCGTCCTGCCGCTGCTATTCACCTGCGGCCCGGTGCTGCCCTGAACCCGCGCCCGCCCCGCAACGCGCCACACCGCCCGCCCCGCAACGCGCCACACCGCCCGCCCCAAAACGCGCCACACCGCCCGCCCCAAAACGCGCCGCGCCGCCCGCCCCGCGACGCGCCGCACCGCCCGCCGGGGGCGGACCCGGACGGGCGGTGCGGCGCGTTGCGGCGCGGCGGCGACGACGGCCTACATCGGCTTCGGCTTGATCATCGCGAACGGCGCTCCCTGCGGGTCCGTGACCACCGTCATCCGGCCCGCGACCATGTCGAACGGCGGGGCCAGCACGGTGCCGCCGGCGCGCACCAGGGCGTCCACGGTGGAGTCCACGTCGTCCACCGAGAAGTACGTCAGCCAGTGCGCGGGCGTGCCGGGCGGGTCGTTGGCCAGCAGCGTGACACCGCCGACGTCACGGCCGCCGACCTTCAGCGACCAGTAGTTGTCCGCGCCCTCCATCGGCTCGATGTCGGCGCCGAACGCGTCGCCGTAGAAGGCGGTGGCCGCCGGGACGTCACTGGTGTGCAGCTCGTTCCAGGTCACCGCGCCGGGCTCGTTGACCACCTTGGCGCCGAAGAACTCGCCCGGCTGCCAGACGCCGAACACCGCGCCCTGCGGGTCGGACGCGATCAGCATCCGGCCCAGCTTGCCGACGTCCATCACCGGCGCCAGCAGCGTGCCGCCCGCCGCGACGATCGCGTCCTGGGTGGCCTGCGCGTCGGTGGTGGCCAGGTAGCTGGTCCACACGGTCGGCGGCTCCGGCATGCCTTCGGGGGCCATCGCCGGGCCGATGCCGGCGACTGCCTTGCCGTCCAGCTCGCAGACCGCGTACCCGCCGAACTCGGCCGGGCCGCGCTTGCCCTGCCAGCCGAACAGGTCGCGGTAGAAGTCCAGCGCCGCCTGCTGGTCCTTCGCCATCAGATCGACCCAGCACGGCGTGCCGGTCGCGTACGGTGTGGTGACTTCGGGCATTTCTCGCTCTTTCCGGTGAGGCGATCCGGTGTACCCCCGACAGTCACCCTCGCGGCCCGCCCCGCGATCCGCCACCGGACGTGCGCCGACGGCGGCCGGGCCGCGCACCCGGCCGGCCGTCCAAGGTATGGACCAAGTCGAGTGCTGTCGGGCGTCGTCGCTACGGTGGGACAGTCGCTGACGGACCGTCACTTCCGGAGGGCTGCGCCATGACGCTCACCACCTGCTCCCACTCCGCCACGCCCGCCGACGGCCGTACGACACCCGGGCCCGCGGCGCCGTGCGACGAGGTCACCGGCCAACTGCTGCGCACCCTCGCGGCGGCCCGGCCCGGCGGACGCATCCTGGAACTGGGCACCGGCACCGGCGTCTCCGCCGGTTGGCTGCTGGAGGGGATGGACGCGGACGCGACCCTGCTCAGCGTCGAACAGGACCCGGTGGTGGCGGCGGTCGCGGCCGCGCACCTGGGCGCGGACCCGCGGCTGGAGCTGGTGGTCGGCGACGGCGGCGAACTGATCGACGCGCTGGCCGGCCGCCGCTTCGACCTGATCTTCGCGGACACCCGGCCCGGCACGTTCCACCACCTCGACCGGACGCTCGACCTGCTCGCCACCGGCGGCCAGTACCTGGTCGACGACCTGCTCCCGCAGCGGAACTGGCCCACCGACCACGCCCGCGCCGTCCGCACGCTGATCGACCGGCTCACCACCGACCCCCGCCTGCACACCACCTACCTGGACTGCTCCACCGGCCTGCTGCTCGCCACCCGCCGCCGATAGCTACCAGGGGCCGGTGGGCCGTATGGGGGAGTGCGGGCGTGGGGGCGGGGGACGCCGATCGTGCCGGTGCCTACGGTGGCGGGCATGTGGCACGACATGTTCCAGGCAGGGATCTCGTACAGCGAGAAGACGCTGCGCACCGTGCTGGTCTACCTGGCGCTGCTCGTGCTGCTGCGGCTGATCGGCAAACGCGGCCTCGCGCAGCTGAACACCTTCGACCTGGTGGTCATGCTGCTGCTGTCGAACGTGGTGCAGAACGCGGTGATCGGCAACGACAACTCGCTGGTCGGCGGCCTGTACGGGGCGCTGGTGCTGCTGCTCACCGACTGGGTGCTGGTGCGGCAGGCCGCCCGCTGGGACTGGTTCAACCGGCTGCTGGACGGCACGCCGACGGTGCTCGGCCGGGACGGCGCGTACGACCGGCGGGAGGTCGCCCGGCAGGGCATCCGGGTGCCGGACCTGGACGTGGCGATCCGCCACCAGGGCGGCGACTCCGTCGAGGAGACCTCGCTGATCGTGCTGGAACCCGGCGGCACCCTGCTGGTGCGGCTGAAGGACGGCGACCAGGTCGCCGACAAGAACGACGTGGCGGCGCTCAGGGCCGTGCTGGCCGCCATCGAGGCGCGGCTGCCCGCCGCCGGATGACCGTTCTGTCACGATTTGGGGTGTCCTGACGCAGACATTGACGAATCCTTAACGGCAGGCGTTAACGCCGTCCAGGCCTTCGATTCGATCACCCGCACCCGCTCTGGCCTGCGGAAATGCGGTAAGTCCGACCATCGGACGGGCTGCTTGTCTTAACGGTGATGACGCATACGCTCCCGTGCTGTGTTCAACCTCCCCCAGGCGCTCAAGCGCCTCGTGATCGGCCGCGCCATGCGCAGCGAGGAGCTCGGCGAGACGCTGCTCCCCAAGCGGCTCGCGCTGCCGATCTTCGCCTCCGATCCGCTCTCCTCGGTGGCCTACGCGACCGGCGAGATCCTGCTCGTCCTCACCGTCGGCGGCACCGCCTTCCTCTACCTCACCCCCTGGGTCGGGCTCGGCGTGATCGGCCTGATGGCCGTGGTGGTGATGTCCTACCGGCAGGTGGTGCACGCCTACCCCAGCGGCGGCGGCTCCTACGAGGTGGTCTCCCGCAACCTCGGCGCCAACTCCGGCCTGGTGGTGGCCGCTTCGCTGCTGGTCGACTACGTGATGACGGTCGCCGTCTCGGTGGCCTCCGGCGTGGACAACATCATCTCCGCGTTCGGCTCGCTCGCCGAGTACCGGGTGGCGTTGGCCGTCGGCTTCGTCGCGCTGCTCACCGCGATGAACCTGCGCGGCGTCCGCGAGTCCGGACGGACTTTCGCCGCCCCCACCTACCTGTTCATCGGCGGCATCCTGCTGATGGTCGTCACCGGCCTGATCCGCCTCGCCTTCGGCGACAACCCGCAGGCCCCCACCGCCGCCCTCGGCGTCGCCGCCGTCGACGGCAAGGACACCCTCCAGGGCCTCGGCCTGCTGATGCTCGGCCTGCGCGCCTTCGCCTCCGGCTGCACCGCGCTCACCGGCGTCGAGGCGATCTCCAACGGCGTCCCCGCGTTCCGCGCCCCCAAGTCCCGCAACGCCGCCGCCACCATGGCCGTGATGGGCGTCGTCGCCGTGGTGATGTTCGCCGGCGTCACGCTGCTCGCGCTCACCTCGCACGTCCACTACGTCGAGGACGCCTGCCAGTTGACCGGCCTGGCCGGCGACTGCCACTCGTACACCCAGCAGACCGTGATCGCGCAGCTCGCCGCGACCGTCTTCGGCGGCTCCGACACGCTGCTGTTCTACTTCATCCAGGCCGTGACCGCGCTGGTGCTGATCCTCGCCGCGAACACCGCCTTCAACGGCTTCCCGCTGCTCGCCTCGATCCTCGCCCAGCACCGCTACCTGCCGCGCCAACTCCACACCCGCGGCGACCGGTTGGCCTTCTCCAACGGCATCATCGCGCTGGCCGTGGTGGCCGGCGGACTGCTCTGGTTCTACAAGGCCGACGTCACCAGCCTGATCCACCTGTACATCCTCGGCGTGTTCACCTCGTTCACGCTCTCCCAGATCGGCATGGTCCGGCACTGGAACCGGGCCCTCGCCACTGAGACCGACCCGGCGGTGCGGGCCGGCGCGCAGCGCTCGCGCCTGATCAACGGCCTGGGCGCCGTCACCACCGCGCTGGTGCTGGTGATCGTCCTGATCACCAAGTTCACCCAGGGCGCGTGGCTGGCCGTGGTCGCCGCGCTGCTGCTCTGGCTCACCATGCGCGGCATCCGCCGCCACTACGACGCCGTCGCCGCCGAACTCGCCGTCGAGGACGTCGCCGCGGAGAGCTCCCGCCCCCGCCAGGTCCACGCCGTGGTGCTGGTCTCCAAGCTCCACAAGCCCACCCTGCGCGCTCTCGGCTACGCGGAGGCCTTCCGCCCGGACACCGTCGAGGCCGTCACCGTGGACGTCGAGCCGGAGGCCACGGCCGACCTGCGGGCGCAGTGGGACGCCAGCGGCCTGGACGTTCCGCTCCGGGTGCTGGCATCGCCCTTCCGCGAGATCACCAAGCCGGTCGTCGCCCACGTCCGCGAGCTGAAGGCCGAGCGGCCCGGCGACGCGGTGGCCGTCTTCATCCCCGAGTACGTCGTCGGCCGCTGGTGGGAGAACCTCCTGCACAACCAGTCGGCGCTGTGGCTGAAGAGCCGGCTGCTGTTCACCCCCGGCGTGATGGTGATCTCGGTGCCCTGGCAGCTGACCTCGGCGAGCCGCCGCACCGGCCGTCCGGCGGGGCGGGCGCCGGGCGCGGTCCGGCGCGGCGAGCCCACGAGGGGGCGGTAGCGCCGCAGAGTCCCCGACAGCCCCCGACAGTCCTGGGTGCTGTCGGGGGCTCGACTGCGAGGTTTGGTGCACCCCTGTTCACCTAGACTTGTCCGGGTTGTCACGTTTCAGATGCCTTAGGTTGACTGACGGGGAACCCAGGACAAGGACCGTATGGCCGTGATCACCGATTCCGACACCGCGTTGTTCCGTGCCCGACCCGCCTCCCCGCCGCGGACGCTGGTGGATGTGCTGGCGGCGACGGCGGCCGCGTTCCCGCAGGAGCCCGCGCTGGACGACGGGCGGGTGACGTTGAGCTATGCCGCCCTGCTGGGCGAAGTCGAGCGGACGGCACGGCAGTTGGGGGACGCCGGGGTCGGGCTGGGGGACCGGGTCGGGGTGCGGGTGCCGTCGGGCGGCAACGAGCTGTACGTGGCGATCCTGGGGGTGCTCGCGGCGGGGGCGGCGTACGTGCCGGTGGACTTCGAGGACCCGGACGAACGGGCCGAGCTGGTGTTCGGCGAGGCGGACGTCAACGCGGTGATCGGCGCGGACCTGCGGCTGGAGAAGGTGAAGCCGTCGGGGCACCAGGCCGGGAGCCCGACGCCGGAGCACGACGCGTGGATCATCTTCACGTCCGGTTCGACGGGCCGCCCCAAGGGCGTCGCGGTGACGCACCGCAGCGCGGCGGCGTTCGTGGACGCCGAGGCGGCGATGTTCCTCCAGGACGAGCCGATCGGGCCCGGGGACCGGGTGATGGCGGGGCTGTCGGTGGCGTTCGACGCGTCCTGCGAGGAGATGTGGCTGGCGTGGCGGCACGGCGCGTGCCTGGTGCCGGTGCCGCGCGCCCAGGTGCGCAGCGGGGCGGACCTGGGGCCGTGGCTGGCCGAGCAGGAGATCACCGTCATCTCGACCGTGCCGACGCTGGCGGCGCTGTGGCCGGCCCGGGCGCTGAACGAGGTGCGGCTGCTGATCTTCGGCGGCGAGGCGTGCCCGCCGGAGCTCGCCGAGCGGCTGGTCACCGAGGGCCGCGAGGTGTGGAACACCTACGGCCCGACCGAGGCCACGGTCGTCGCGTGCGGGGCGCTGCTCACCGGCGAGCAGCCGATCCGGATCGGACTGCCGCTGGACGGCTGGGAGTTGGCGGTCGTCGACGAGGCCGGCGCGCCGGTGCCGATGGGCGGCAGCGGGCAGCTGGTGATCGGCGGCGTCGGCCTGGCCCGGTACCTGGACCCGGTGAAGGACGCCGAGAAGTACGCGCCGCTGGCCGCGCTGGGTTGGGAGCGGGCGTACCGCAGCGGCGACCTGGTGCGGGCCGAGCCCGAGGGGCTGGTGTTCCTGGGCCGGGCCGACGAGCAGATCAAGCTGGGCGGCCGGCGGATCGAACTGGGCGAGGTGGACGCGGCGCTCCAGGCGCTGCCCGCCGTGTCCGGCGCGGCAGCCGCCGTCCGGACGGCACGCGGCGGCAACCAGCTGCTGGTCGGCTACCTGGTGGTCCAGGACGGCTTCGACCGGGACGCGGCCGTGGCCGCGCTGCGGGCCGAGCTGCCCGCCGCGCTGGTGCCGCTGCTCGCCGCCGTCGACCACCTGCCGACCCGGACGTCCGGCAAGGTCGACCGGGACGCGCTGCCCTGGCCGCTGCCCGACCTGGAGACCTCCGGGCCCGCCGAGCAGCTGTACGGCACCGAGGCGTGGCTGGCCGAGCAGTGGACGCAGATCCTCGGCGCCCCGGTGCGCGGCGCGGACGACGACTTCTTCGCGATCGGCGGCGGCTCGCTCGCCGCCGCCCAACTGACCACCCTGCTGCGCGGCCGCTACCCGGCCGTCTCGGTGCTCGACATCTACCAGCAGCCGACGCTGCGCAAGCTGGCCCGGCTGCTGGAGAGGTCCGCGCAGTCCGAGGGCCCGGCCCGCACCGTCGAACCGACGCCGCGCCGCGCCCAGCTGCTGCAACTGCTGCTGATGCTGCCGCTGGCCACCCTCACCGGACTGAAGTGGTCGCTGGCGCTGGCCGCCCTCGGCACCGTGCTCAACCTGCTCGGCGACCACCCGTGGGCGCCCACCGCGCCCTGGTGGCTGCTCGCGGCCGGCGCGGCGCTGCTGTACTCGGCGCCCGGCCGGCTGGCGATCGCCGCCGGCGGCGCCCGGCTGCTGCTGCGCGGCGTCGGTCCGGGCACGTACCCGCGCGGCGGCAGCGTGCACCTGCGGCTGTGGACGGCGGAGCGGCTGGCGGAGGCGTCGGGCGCGGTGCAGCTGTCCGGGTCGTGGCTGGTCAGGTACGCGCGGGCACTGGGCTGCCGGGTCGCCCCGGACGTCGACCTGCACGCGCTGCCGCCGGTGACCGGCCTGCTGCGGCTCGGCAAGGGCTGCTCGATCGAGAACGAGGTGGACCTGTCCGGCCACTGGCTGGACGGCGACCGGCTGGAGATCGGCGCGCTGCGGATCGGCGCGGGCGCCGTGGTCGGCACCCGCTCGACGCTGCTGCCCGGCGCGAAGATCGGCAAGCGGGCCGAGGTCGCGCCCGGCTCCGGCGTCACCGGGCACGTCCCGACCGGCCAGCGCTGGGCCGGCGCGCCCGCCGTGAAGACCGGCAAGGCCGAACGCGGCTGGCCCAAGCAGCGCCCGCCGCGCACCCTGCGCTGGTCGGCCGTCTACGGCGCCACCGGCTTCGTGCTGTCCGCGCTGCCGCTGCTGTCCGCGCTGCCCGCCCTGCTGATCGCCGCGCAGTTCGTGCACCCCGGCGACGGCCTGGCGCAGGCCCTGAAGGGCGCGCTGCTCGCCCTCGTCCCCGCCACGCTCGCCTACGGGCTGGCGTACGCCGCGAAGGTGCTGATCGGGGTCCGGCTGCTGTCGCGGGGGCTGCGCACCGGCTACCACCCGCTGCACGGCCGGATCGGCTGGCAGGCGTGGACGGTCAGCCAACTGATGGACCTGGCCCGGGAGACGCTGTTCCCGCTGTACGCCGCGCTGATCACCCCGGTGTGGCTGCGGCTGCTCGGCATGCGGGTCGGCAAGGGCGCCGAGGTGTCGACCGTCCTCGCGCTGCCCAGCCTGACCACGGTCGGCGACGGGGCGTTCCTCGCCGACGACACCCTGATCGCCCCGTACGAGCTGGGCGGCGGCTGGGTGCGGATCGGGCGGGCCGAGATCGGCGAGCGGGCGTTCCTCGGCAACTCCGGCATGACGGCGCCCGGCCGGGCCGTCCCGGACCGGGGCCTGGTCGGGGTGCTGTCGGCGACGCCGAAGAAGGCCAAGCGCGGCAGCTCCTACCTGGGCATGCCGCCGGTCAAGCTGCCCCGGGCCGCCGACACCGCCGACCTGGCCCTCACCTACGAGCCCCCGGCCCGGCTGCGCTGGGCGCGCGGGGCGACCGAACTCGGCCGGATCGTCCCCGTGCTGGCCTCCGCCGCACTGGCCGTGCTGACCGCCGCCGCGCTGTGCGCGCTCGACCGGCCGCTGCTGTCCGGGCTGGTCCTGCTGGCCGCCGGCCTGGTCGCCTGCGCCGTCTCCGCCGCCGCGAAGTGGCTGCTGGTCGGCCGCTTCCGGGCCGTCGAGCACCCGCTGTGGTCCGCCTTCGTGTGGCGCAACGAGCTCGCCGACACCTTCACCGAGGTGCTGGCCGTGCCCTGGCTGGTCGGCCGCACCGCCGGCACGCCCCTGATGACGCTGTGGCTGCGTTCGCTCGGCGCCCGGATCGGGCGCGGCGTGTGGAGCGAGAGCTACTGGCTGCCCGAGGCCGACCTGGTCACCCTCGGCGACGGCGTCAGCGTCAACCGGGGCTGCGTCCTACAGACGCACCTCTTCCACGACCGGATCATGCGGCTGGACACGGTGGAGCTCCGCGCCGGATCCACCCTGGGCCCGGGCGGGATCGTGCTGCCCGGCAGCACCGTCGGCGAACGCACCACCCTCGGCCCGGCGTCCCTGGTGATGCGCGCCGAGACGGTGCCCGCCGACACCCGCTGGCTCGGCAACCCGATCGAGGCCTGGCAGCAGGAGGACGCGCACCAGGAAGACGCGCACCAGGAAGACGCGCACCAGGCGGACGCGCACCAGGCGGACGCGCACCAGGGGGACACGCAGCAGGGGGACACGCACCGGTGAGCGCCGACCCGTACTTCCCCCGCAACGGGGACCCCCGCTACCGCGCCCACCGCTACGAACTCGCCCTCGACTACCGGCCCGGCCCCAACCGGCTGGCCGCCTCCGCCCGGATCTCCGCCATAGCGGGGCCGGAGCCGCTGCGCGAGTTCACCCTCGACCTGGCCGCGTTCCGGCTCGGCAAGGTCCTCGTCGACGGCCGGCCCGCGCACTACGCGCACCGCGACGGCAAACTGCGGATCAAGCCCGCCAAGGCCCTCGCCGCCGGCGCGCACTTCACCTGCGAGGTGCACTGGTCCGGCAACCCGCGCCCGGTCCGCAGCCCGTGGGGCGGCGTCGGCTTCGAGGAGATCGAGGACGGCGCCCTCGTCGCCTCCCAGCCGATCGGCGCGCCGTCCTGGTTCCCGTGCAACGACCGGCCCGCCGACAAGGCCGCCTACCAGCTGACCGTCACCACCGCGACCCCGTACACCGTCGTCACCGGCGGACGGCTGCTCAGCCGCACCACCCGCTCCTCCGCCACCACCTGGGTCTACGAACAGCCCGCGCCCGCCGCGTCCTACCTGGTCGGGCTGGCGATCGCCCCGCTGCGCGAGTTCCCGCTGACCGAACGCGTCCCCGGGACCGTCCCGCAGATCGCCTGGGTGCCGCTGGCGTTGCAGGCCGCGTTCGAGCACGACTTCGGCCGGCAGCCGCAGATGATGAGCCTGTTCGAGGAACTGTTCGGCCCGTACCCGTTCGGCGAGTACACCGTCGCCGTGGTCGACGAGGAACTCGACGTCCCCGTCGAGGCCCAGGGCATGGCCACCTTCGGCCGCAACCACGTCGACGGGCAGCGCGGCTGGGAACGCCTGGTCGCCCACGAACTCGCCCACCAGTGGTTCGGCAACAGCGTCACCATCGCCGACTGGCGGCACATCTGGCTCAACGAAGGTTTCGCCAAGTACGCCGAATGGCTGTGGTCCGAGCGCACCGGAGGCCCCACCGCGCAGGCCAGGGCCGCCGACGCCCACCGCCAACTGCGCGGCCTGCCCCAGGACCTCGCCATCGGCGACCCCGGCAAACGGCACATGTTCGACGACCGGGTGTACGAACGCGGCGGCCTCACCGTGCACGCCCTGCGCAGCGCCCTCGGCGACGCCGCGTTCTTCCGCCTGCTGCACGGCTGGGCCACCGCCCACCGGCACTCCGTCGTCACCACCGACGACTTCGCCGCCCACGCCTCGCACTACACCGACCGCCCGCTGCGCCCGCTGCTCGACGACTGGCTGTTCCGGCCCGCACTGCCCGACCTCCCCGAGCTCTGACTGTTCGTGACCTGATGTACTGACCCCATGGCCGCGAAGCCACCGTCGGTTGTCGAAGTCTTCGGAGGAACGAGGAACATGAGCACGCACTACGACGTGGTCGTCCTGGGCGCCGGCCCCGGCGGCTACACCGCCGCCGTCCGCGCCTCCCAGCTCGGTCTGCGCGCCGCCGTGATCGAAGCCAAGTACTGGGGCGGCGTCTGCCTGAACGTCGGCTGCATCCCCTCCAAGGCGCTGCTGCGCAACGCCGAGCTCGCGCACACCGTGCTGAAGGAGGCCGACCTGTTCGGCATCCGGGTCGAGGGCAAGGTGTCCTTCGACTACGGCAAGGCGTTCAGCCGCTCCCGGCAGGTCGCCGACGGCCGGGTCAAGGGCGTCCACTACCTGATGAAGAAGAACGACATCACGGAGTACGACGGCTGGGGCACCTTCGTCGACGACCACACCCTGCAGGTCGCGCTGCGCGGCGGCGGGTTCGAACTGGTCACCTTCGACCACTGCATCATCGCCGCGGGCGCCACCACCCGGCTGCTGCCGGGCACCTCGCTCAGCGAGCGGGTCGTCACCTACGAGGAGCAGATCCTCACCGAGCAGCTCCCGGAGTCGATCATCATCGCGGGCGCCGGCGCGATCGGCGTCGAGTTCGCGTACGTGCTGCACAACTACGGCGTCAAGGTCACCATCGTCGAGTTCCTGGGCCGCATGGTGCCGCTGGAGGACGCCGACGTCTCCGCCGAACTCGCCAAGCAGTACCGTAAGTTGGGCATCCAGGTGCTGACCTCCACCCGGGTCGACGCGATCGACGACTCCGACCCGAACAAGCCGGTCCGGGTCACCGTCACCCGCGACGGCAAGCAGGAGGTGCTGGAGGCCGACAAGGTCCTGCAGGCGATCGGCTTCGCGCCGCGCACCCAGGGCTACGGCCTGGAGGTCACCGGCGTGCAGCTCACCGAGCGCGGCGCGATCGCCGTGGACGGCCGGGGCCGCACCAGCGTCGACCACATCTTCGCGATCGGCGACGTCACCGCGAAGCTGATGCTGGCGCACGCCGCCGAGGCGATGGCCGTGGTCGCCGCCGAGACCATCGGCAAGCACGAGACCATGGAGATCGACTTCGTGATGGTCCCGCGCGCCACCTACTGCCAGCCGCAGGTGGCCTCGTTCGGCTACACCGAGGCGCAGGCCCGCGAGCTCGGCCACGACGTCAAGGTGCAGAAGTTCCCGTTCACCGCGAACGGCAAGGCGCACGGCCTCGGCCAGCCCGTCGGCTTCGTCAAGGTGATCTGCGACAACACCCACGGCGAGCTGCTCGGCGCCCACCTGATCGGCCCCGAGGTCACCGAGCTGCTGCCCGAGCTGACGCTCGCCCAGCAGTGGGACCTCACCGTGCACGAGGTCGGCCGCAACATCCACGCCCACCCGACGCTCGGCGAGGCCGTCAAGGAGGCCGTGCACGGCCTGGCCGGCCACATGATCAACATGTAGTTCCCCTGTTCGGGTGAGCCCGGCCCGCCCCGGCGTCCTCCGTCCCCCGACGGAAGGCGCCGGGGCGGTACGTTCTGCGTCCACCACCCCCCCGGACGCGAGGAGTCGGCCCGCATGGACGTCCCGTACCTGACGGTCGAGGAGCGCACCGAGATCGGCCGCGCCGCCCGCAAGCACGCCCCGCGCTCCACCGCCGGCCACTGGCGGGCCGCCGCCGACCGGCCCGACCCGCTCGACGTGCTGCGCGCGCAGGCCGCCGACCGGGTGCCCGAACTCGTCCCGATCCGCAACGGCCGGATGGCCGCCTCCCCGTTCGCGTTCCTGCGCGGCGCGGCCGCCGTCATGGCGAACGACCTCGCCACCGCCCCCACCAGCGGCCTCACCGTCCAACTCTGCGGCGACGCCCACCTGGTCAACTTCGGGCTGTTCGCCTCGCCCGAACGCGCCCTGGTGTTCGACCTCAACGACTTCGACGAGACCCTGCCCGGCCCGTTCGAATGGGACGTGCAGCGGCTCGCCGCCAGTCTCGCCGTCGCCGCCCGGGAGAACGGCGAGGGCCCCGAGGACGCCCACCAGGTGGTGCTGGACGCCGTCCGCGCCTACCGCGAACACCTCCGCGAACTCGCCCGCCTCGGCGAACTCGCCGTCTGGTACCGGCGCATCGACGCCCAGCGCCTGGCCGACACCCTCAAGGGCAAGCCCCGCCGCCGGATCGAGGCCGGCCTCGCCTCCGCCCGCCGCCGCGACAGCCTCCAGGCCGCCGGCAAGCTCACCGAGACCACCGCGAGCGGCCGCCGCCGCTTCAAGGACCAGCCCCCGCTGGTCGAGCACATGGGCTTCGACACCGACGAGGTGCGCGGCCTGCTCACCGACTACGCCGACAGCCTCCCCGACGACCGCCGCCGCCTGCTCGACCGCTACCGCTTCGTGGACGTCGCCCGCAAGGTGGTCGGCGTCGGCAGCGTCGGCACCCGCTGCTACATCGTGCTGCTGGAAGGACGGGACGCCGCCGACCCGCTGATCCTCCAGGTCAAGGAGGCCCTGGCGTCCGTCCTCGAACCCCATCTGGCGCCCTGCCGGTACCGGCACCACGGCGAGCGGGTGGTCGCCGGGCAGCAGCTCATCCAGGCCACCAGCGACATCTTCCTCGGCTGGATGACCGGCCCCGCCGACCGCCACTTCTACTGGCGGCAACTGCGCGACATGAAGGGCACCGCGGAGGTCGGCACCATGACCACCCGCACCTTCCGCGCCTACGCGGCCCTCTGCGGCACCGCCCTGGCCCGCGCCCACGCCCGCTCCGGCGACCGCATCGCCCTCGCCGCCTACCTCGGCCGCGGCGACACCTTCGACCGTGCGATCGCCGCCTTCGCCCACCACTACACCCGGCTCAACGCCGCCGACCACACCCGCCTCACCGAGGCCGTCGCCACCGGCGAGGTCCAGGTTCAGAACGCCTGACCCCCACCGGCCGACGCGAACGGCCGGCGACCCGGGTCGGAGGTTCGGCGTCGGTCGGGGTGTGACTCGTCCTGGTCACCGGCGGTGGCCGTCAGGGGCGTTCGCCGAGGAAGGCCACCACGGCGTCCACGAATTCCGCCGGCCGTTCGACGTTCCCCAGGTGGACCGTGGGCAGGACGGTGAACCGTGCGCCGGGGACGGTGGCGGCGATCTCCCGTCCGTGGGCGGCCGTGGTGACGGTGTCGTGCTCGCCGGCGATGACCAGCGTCGGGCTGCCGATGAGCGCGACGGTGCGGCGCAGGTCGAAGTCGCGTACCGCGGCCCAGCTGCCGGCCACGCCCTCGCGTCGGGTGGCGAGCAGGGTGCGGCGGAAGCCCTCGACCGTCTCGTCGCCCCCGTCCAGCAGGTGGGCCGGGAACCAGTTGCGCAGGAACGTCTCCGCGGTGGCCCGCATGTCGGGGGCCTCCAGCAGGTCGGCGATCGGCCGGTCCCACTGGCCCGCCGGGCCGAGGTGCGCGGCGGTGTTCGAGAGCACCAGGCGGTCGACCCGCTCCGGAACGTGGATCCCCAGCCACTGCGCCACGATTCCGCCGAGGGACAGGCCCAGCACGTGGACCCGTTGCAGGCCCACCGCGTCCAGCAGTTCCACCACGTCGCGCCCCAGCCGGTCCAGCGAGTACGGGCCGCTCGGGACGTCGGAGGCGCCGTGGCCGCGCGCGTCGTAGCGCAGCAGCCGGAAGTGCTCGGTGAGGGCCGGCACTTGGCCGTCCCACATGTGCAGGTCGGTCCCGATGGAGTTCGAGAGCAGCAGCACCGGCTTGTTCTCGTCGCCGTCGAAGCGGTAGGCGATGCGGACGCCGTCGCCGGTGGTGACGGCGGTGGTGGCGGCGGTGGTGGCGGTGGCGGTGGTGGCGGCGGTGGGGGTCTGGGAAGTCATCTCGGCTCCAGTGGTCCAGCGGCTATGTGCTCAGCCTAGGAACGCCGCCCGCAGAGTTCTATGACAAAGATCGGCAGAAGCCTGTAGGTTGCCCGGACAATGTCCGACTTCACGCTCCACGAGTTGCAGTGCTTCGACGCCGTCGTGAGCGACGGCGGCTTCCAGGCCGCCGCCGAGCGGCTGCACCGCTCGCATCCGTCGGTCTTCGCGGCGGTGGCCAAGCTCGAACGCCAGTTGGGCCTGGAGCTGCTGGACCGCTCGGGCTACCGGGTGCGGCTCACCGAGGCGGGGCAGGCCTTCCACCGCAAGGTGCGCCTCCTGCTGCACGAGGCCGAGGAGCTGCAGATCTTCGCCGCGCAGCTGGCGGTGGGCGAGGAGGCCGAGCTGCGCGTGGTGCTCGGGGACCTGTGCCCGCTGCCGCCGGTGCTGGCGCTGCTCGGCGGCTTCTTCGCGGGACGCCCGCAGACGCGCCTGCACCTGCAGTTCGAGACGGTGACCGGCCCGTGGGAGCGGCTGCTGGAGGACGAGGCCGACCTCATCGTGCACCGCGTCCCCAAGAGCGACGTGCGGATGGAGTGGATCGATCTCGGCCGCGTCGCGCTGGTGCCCGTCGTGGCGCCCGGCTTCCTGCCCTTCGCCCCGGACGCCGGGATCACGCCGCAGCGGATGCAGGCCTTCACCCAGTGCGTGGTCCGGGACTCGGCGCGGCGCCCGTCCGAACAAGGGCACTTCCTGGTCGAGGGCGCGCCCAGGTGCTCCGTGCCGGACCACCTCATGAAGAAGGAGCTGATCCTGCACGGCATGGCATGGGGGCACCTGCCGCGGTTCCTGATCGAGTCGGAGCTGCGCGACGGCCGCCTGCTCTCCATCGCCGGACGGCACTTCCCCGGCGTGGTCGAAGAGCTCTCGGCGGCCCGCCGGCGCGACCGGCCGCACGGCCCGGTCGCCGACCAACTGTGGGACTTCCTGGCCCGCCACGCGCCGGTGCTGCGGCCGGTGCTGGGCCGGGTGCCCCGGCCGAAGGCGGCGCCGGCCCGTTAGGCGCCGGCTCTGCGGCAGGTCACTCGCGCAGGACCGGGCGGCCGGATTCCAGGTGGGCGAGGAGGCGGGCGCCGTGGACGCCCGGGGCGTCGAAGCAGCCGTCGTCGTCCTCGTCCTGGTCGGTGCCGAGGAGGGCGGGGAGGAGGATCTCGGCGGCGGGCGGGGTGGCGACGTCGTCGCGGTCCAACTCGGCGAGGGCGTAGGGCGGGGCGAGGACGGGGCCGGTCAGGGCACCGGTGATCTCGTCGGGGAAGAACCCGGCGGACAGGACGGTGACGCCCGCGTGCAGGTCGCCGCCGATCATCACCAGCTTGTCCGTCATGTGGCCGACGAACGCGCCGACCCGGACGGTGCCGCGGACCAGCAGCTTGGCGTCGCCGCCGAGGTAGATCGCGCCGGCGGTGAGGTCGCCGAGGACGACCAGCGCCGGGCAGCCGTCGTCCACGTTGAGGATCGCGCCGGTCACCTCCAGGTCGCCGTCGATCACGAACCCGGTGCCGTACGGCTCGGTCGCGTCCAGGTCGAGCGGGCCGGTGACGGCCAGGCTGCCGGAGTGGACGTCGTAGGTCTCGTCGTAGAGGTTCTGGTAGCTGCTCAGAGGTAGTCCGCGGCTCTCGAAGAGCGTGACGGATTCGTCCCAACTATGGGGCGTGGCAGTGATGTTCATGGCGCGGAGTCTGTCACGCGGCACTGTCGGCGGAGGCTTCGGAGTGCTCTCGGAGTGCTCTCGGAGCGGGCCCTGGTGTTCTTGTCTCACACCGCACCGGCCGACCGGACGGGCGGAGGGAAACACACCGAGGAGCACACCATGGCGAACGTCCTGAACCTGCAGAAGATGATCACCGTCGAGGGCGGCAAGACCGAGCCCGAGGAGTCCTGGAGCATCTCCTCTTGCGACTCGCACAGCTGCTGACCCGCAGAGGCCTTCGGGGCCTCGGTGGCGCACTGCCGCCATACCGCGCCGGCCGACCGGCCGGGCGGACGAAGCACATGCCGCAGAGGAGCACACCATGGCGAACGTCCTGAACCTGCAGAAGATGATCACCGCCGAGGGCGACGCGACCAAGGACCAGGACGCCGTCAGCGTCTCGTCCTGCGACTCGCACAGCTGCTGACCCGCAGCGGTCTTCTGAAGTCCGGCGGCGCATTGCCGCCATACCGCGCCGGCCGACCGGCCGGGCGGACGAAGCACACACCGCAGAGGAGCACTCCATGGCGAACGTCCTGAACCTGCAGAAGATGATCACCGCCGAGGGCGACGCGACCAAGGACCAGGAGTCCTGGAGCATCTCGTCCTGCGACTCGCACAGCTGCTGACCCGCACAGGTCTTCTGAAGTCCGGCGGCGCATTGCCGCCATACCGCGCCGGCCGACCGGTCGGGCGGAGGAAGCACACACCACAGAGGAGCACACCATGGCGAACGTC